>JAHQVP010000056.1 GCA_019634275.1 Saprospiraceae bacterium | reverse complement strand
CTATGGGGTGTATGTATTGCTGCTAGTGGCAGCACTTGCAGCGGTAAATATTGTCGGGGAACAGGTGTCCTGGCGACTGGATTTGACAGAGGATAAGAAATTTACCTTAACCAATGCGACGAAGAATCTCCTGGCGAGTCAGGAAGATCCCATCTTAGTCGACGTACTTTTGGAAGGGGATTTTCCGGCGGGTTTTAAACGGCTTCAAAATGCCGTCAGGCGATTGCTGGTAAGTTATCGGGAGATCAATCCTGCCATTGTCTTTCAATTCAGAAACCCCTTGGATGGTGCTCAGGATGAGGTCAATGCGTACTTAGAAGAGCTGGCACAAGTAGGTATTTTCCCCACAGAAGTCAATGTGAGAGGGCGTAACGAAACGAGCACAAAGCAAGTGTATCCCTACGCGATATTCAAGTATGCCGATCGTGAAATCGCCATCAATTTGTTAGAAAAAGAGTCTGCAGGAAGATCGGCTGAAGAAAGCTTAAATCATGCCATCAATCTTCTTGAGTTTAAGTGCAGCAACGCCATCACAAAGCTGAGGGCCAATCGCAGACCCAATATTTTGTTCACTTCCGGACACGGAGAACTAAATGAGTTGGAGACTGCAAGCTTTGAGCGCAATCTCCAGGCCTTTTATAGTACTGGACGCATCAGACTGGACAGCATCTTTCAAATACCATCGCTGGTCGACTTGTTGATCATTGCCAAGCCAAAGCAGCCGTTTTCCGACAAGGAGACCTTTGTCTTGGACCAGTACCTGATGAACGGTGGCAAGTTGATGTTGATGATTGATCCCATTGACGTGAGCTTGGATTCGATCCAACGGGCCGGTCAATATGTGCCACACGATATAGAAACGGGGCTCGACGCAGCCTTCTTCCGCTATGGATTCAGAGTACAGCGAAATCTCGTCTTGGATTTTGAGTGTTCCTCCATTCCTTTGCAAGTAGGCGGCACCCGGGACAATCCCCAATTTCAATTATTTAATTGGTTCTATCATCCACTGGCTCTGGGAGATCAGACCCATCCCATCAGTAAGGGCATTGAGCGAATCAACTTGCTCTTTCCTGCATCAATTGATACCATACGTACAAAGACGGTAATCGATAAAACCATCTTACTCCGCTCTTCGCGACTATCGAGAGTTCAGCAAAATCCTGTTCTACTGGACTTCAATGTCCTGCGCGAAGAACCAGACCCCAATCGTTTTGGGAGTGGGCCACAGAATTTGGCGGTGTTGTTGGAGGGGAAATTCCCTTCCTATTTTGAGAATAGGGTGAGTACAGAAATGCAGGAAATGCTCAACACCATTGATGCACCTTTTAAACCTGTAGGAGAGGATGCCAAGATATTGGTGATTTCGGATGGCGACGTGGCCAAAAGCACTTTTGATGTCCGCTCTGGCGCCCCACGACCCGTAGGATACAATCCATATATGAAGTATACTTTTGGAAATGAAGATTTCTTGGTGAATGGCATTGAGTATTTGCTGGACCGTGATGGA
Source organism: Saprospiraceae bacterium (assembly GCA_019634275.1). GTDB lineage: Bacteria > Bacteroidota > Bacteroidia > Chitinophagales > Saprospiraceae > CAJQNM01. Next base: position 5,270 of record JAHQVP010000056.1, on the reverse strand, counting down.
TTAACACAGGCAAGGTCACGGAACATTGAGCTGCGTTTGCTTGATCGACAACGGCTGGAGGAAGAAAAGGGCTTTTGGAGGATGGTCAACCTCGGTCTTCCCGCCCTGCTGATTTTACTGGGTGGATTTCTATACCATGGAATCAGAAAGCGACGCTATGCGCATTGATGCTCTAGTCAGCCTTATTTTCTTAGTAATGACGCTTGCATGCGGCGGACCTGACGACGCGGAAAGTGTCTCTGCATTTTCATTTAAGGTGGAGGATACAGAAGCGATCTCAAACATAACCTTACGCCACGTAGATGGCACAGCTGTCCATCTAAGTCGCGAAGAAGATCACTGGACTTTTAACGAAGGCCCCAAGGCGCGTCCCAATGCCATACGAAACTTGTTGGATGCGATTAGTCGAGTCGAGTTGCGCTTTATTCCTGTACTCGAGGCCCAGACGAGGATGCAGCAGGACATTGAGCAGCAAGGGGTAGAAGTTATCGTTAAAGGATCGCATGGAGACGTATTGGCACACTATTGGGTGGGGGGCATGACCCCGGACGAACGAGGAACTTTCATGCGGCGTGCAGACAGCAATACGCCGGTCGTCACGGGTATCCCGGGCTGGGAAGGCGGTCTTCGCATCCGTTACTGGCAGCCCATGATTGATTGGGTGGACCGGACTGTTTTCGAGGTTGAGGTGGCCCAGGTTCAAGAAGTACATATTGACTACCTCGATGCACCTCAAGAATCCGTACACTTACGACGAAACGAGGCAGGTATGTTTGACTACTTGGATAGGGAGGACAACACACCCACTTTTACGGTGTCAAAATCTGCCATGGACCGCTACCTTATTTCTTTTCAATCTGTTGGCGCAGAAGCCGTGATTGATCAAAAAGACCTGGTAGGAGTCACCAGCAGTACCCCGCCCTGGTGTACGATCTCAATCGAGAGCGATGAAGGGGCATACCGATATTCAGTCTATCCTCTTGGTGTGGAACCCACGGCCAGAGGCAGCATTAAAAGACATCACTTTGTCAGCGAGAATGGAGATGTCTTTTTAGTACAAGATGCTTTGGTAAAAGAAGTATTTTTAGGATACAACTACTTCTTTGATCATCGCCATCTCTAAACATCTACTCCTTACTGCATGCTTTTGTCTGATTTGGTGGAGCGGTTCCGCTGCTGTTTTTGATTGGGGTTTTTTTGCACACAAACTCATAAATCGAATGGCAGTCTTTACCCTGCCACCCGCGATGATGCACCTTTACAAACCCCACATAGAATACCTAACTGAACATGCTGTCGATCCCGATAAGCGACGATATAGCACACCTCACGAAGCCGTACGTCACTATATTGACTTGGATCACTTTGGTGAATTACCTTATGATCATATGCCCCGCGTCTGGAGCCAAGCTCTTTTGGAGTATGCCCACGTTACGCTGTCAAATGCTGAGCACGATACGCTATTTATCCACTGCACTTCAGCGCCTCTGACAAGCCCGACGAGTTCCCCCACCATTGAAGCACGTACTGCTCTTGGAGAGACTTATTCGATAAGGATGAGTACGTACGGATCATTCTTTCGAAATCAAATCCTTCCCGACTACTACGAAGATCCCTGGGTAGTGGATTGCGTACAATTGGATAGTCTGGAAATCGGATTGACGGGTTGTTGGACTGCACATGTGGCAGATAGTCTGTCTCCATTTGGCATCCTTCCCTACCATTTAGAGAAACAGCAACGAGACTTGACACAGGCTTTTGTAGATCTTGACAAAGAGCGGATTCTTAGGCTATCAGCAGAGATGGGGCATTATTTGGGAGATGCACATGTGCCATTGCACACCACCACAAATTATAATGGACAACTCACGAATCAGCTGGGCATACATGCATTTTGGGAGAGCCGTATTCCTGAACTATTTGCTGAAGCATCCTACAATTTTTTAGTCGGGAAAGCCGAGTACATTGCGGAGCCCAGAGATTTTTTTTGGGACGTTGTATTAACCAGCCATCGACTCGTTGATTCCGTGCTTTCTGCCGAGCGCGAACTCAGTGCGCTTTTCCCCGAAGATCAGCAGTACTGCTTCGACGATAGAAACAATATTACGGTCCGTACGGAATGTCGGGCCTATGCACAAGCCTACAGAGAACGAATGAATGGCATGGTAGAAGCCAGGATGAGGGCCAGTATCCTTAGCATTGGCAGTGCTTGGTATACGGCTTGGGTCGATGCCGGCCAGCCAGACCTTAGCCATTTGCATGCCGGGAAAAGCACATCGGCAGAGGATAAAAAGTTAGACGAAGCATACCGTCAGGGGCAGATCAAAGGCCGTGCTCACGATTAAGTCAAATAATTTGAATATTTGCTCTATGCTTAGAAAATCCATTTTCGCACTTACGTTCATGATTTTAGGTGCAACCTCAGTAGCGATGGCGCAGAAAGTCCCTTCGGTCCATTCCAATATGATCGTAGAGGACGGCCGATATGTCATTGACATCAAGGGAAAGAAATACGTCAATTACGATGAGCCAGCAGACTTTGGACTCGAGCAGATGAAGGGCAATCCAAAGGGGACCAAGGAAGGAATTTCTTTCGATTTTGGTGATGGTTTTGATGGGACGCTGTACTACGGATTTGTGCCACAAGACGATTCGCGTCATCCACTACCTGTTTACTTTAGAAGACCCATGCCCATCGAAGATGGCAAGGCTCAGATTCCCATAGCACAATATCTAAGAGGAACCTACGACATGGTAGGTTGGGAACAATCTGGAAAGGGGGTCCTGGGATACCGCGTCATGCATGAAGATGGAGAGCTCATCTATGATGGACTGGTTGGATTTACGGGCACGGGCCCCTTTGAGGTGGATGTGACCCTCATAGAAGGTCCATTTGTCAATCAAGTCACACCAGAAGGCGCCACCATAACATACCAAACCAATGAGCGGACAAAGACCACCGTGCGATGTGGAAGCTTTGAACACACAGAAAATAAGGCCTCTACGCATCATGAGGTTAGCGTCGGCGGTCTCGAACCGGATAGTCTTTATACCTATCAGATCGAATTTGGCGACAATCAGGTTGCCTTTGAGTTGCGTACTGCTCCCAGGCCAGGCACGCGTAAGCCATTTACTTTTGCTTATGCCAGTGATTCACGCAGCGGTCAGGGAGGCGGCGAACGTACCATCTATGGTGCCAATGCCTATATCATGAAAAAGATCACCGCGCTCGCTCGCTTTAAGGATGTGCGATTTATGCAGTTTTCAGGAGATCTTATCGATGGCTACCTCACGGATCGGGAGGCGATGCAACTGCAATATGCCAACTGGAAACGCGCGATTCAACCGTTCGCACACTACTACCCCGTATATGTGAGTATGGGAAACCATGAATCCTATATGAGGTTCTTTTGGAAGGACGACACACGCAGTTCGATTTTACTCAATCGCTGGCCCTATGATGAAGATTCCGGCGAAGTGCTTTTCGCTGAAAATTTTTCAAATCCTAAGAATGGGCCAAGTGGTGAAGACGGATCTGAGTATGATCCCGATCCGAAGAAAACGGACTTCCCCAGCTACGATGAAAATGTGTTCTACTATGTCCATGACAATGTCGCCGTTGTGGTGCTAAACTCAGATTACTGGTATGCCCCTACACATACCATGATTCCCAAAGTGAGCGGTGGTTTACATGGGTACATCATGGACAATCAACTGAATTGGTTGAGGGAGACGATGTCGGCGTTGGAGGAGGACGATGCAATCGACCATGTTTTTGTGACCCAGCATACGCCCTGCTTTCCCAATGGGGGACATGTTGGTGACGACATGTGGTATCGAGGAAATAATCAGATACGACCGTATGTCGCAGGGAAACCAGTCCGCAAAGGCATTATCGAAAGACGCGATGAGATCTTGGATATTCTCGTGAATCAGAGTACCAAAACACGCGCCATTCTCACTGGTGATGAGCACAACTACAATCGCCTCAAATTGACACCAGAAACCAACATCTACCCAGACCAGTACTTTTTTGACAAGATTGAATTGTCCCGCACGATTTACCAGATTAATAATGGAGCTGCTGGAGCGCCCTATTATGCCCAGGAACAGACCCCCTGGACCCCTTTCGTAAGCAATTTTACCACTCAGAATGCCCTCGTCTTTTTTCATGTGCGAGGAGATCAGGTACAGGTGGAAGTACTGAATCCCGACACATTGGAGGAAGTGGATAAATTCTGGATCACTGAATAAAACCGAATGATGGCCATGAATTTTTGGTGTTTTTTTGTCGCCGCACTGATTCCGCTGATATTGGGAGCTCTATGGTACAACCCTGTATTTGGATTTGGTAAGGCCTGGATTAAAAGTACTGGGCTGTTGGAATCAGAACTAAGACAAGGCAATATGGCATTGGTCTTCATCCTGGTTTACGTTTTTGGCCTTTTTATCAGCGAGGGCTTATTTCCCTTTGTCGTCCATCAGGCTTCCTTGACCAGTCTCCTTACTGCTCACCCCGAATATGGTCAGGATGGATCCGCACTCATACAATCTTTTACTGACTTTGCAACCGCGTATAAATCGGTAGACCGCTCTTTTTCCCATGGGGCCCTGCATGGGTCTATTGTTGGCCTTACCCTTGCACTTCCCATTTTGGGCATCAATGCGCTGTTTGAACGTAAAAGCTGGAAGTACATTGGTATTCATGCGGGCTACTGGATCTTAACCCTGGCCTTGATGGGTGGAGTCATATGTAAGTATGCCTAAGGCCTGGTGCGCTTGCTACGGGTTCCTATCCAGACATTGAGCAAAAGCGATAATACAATGATCGCTATGCCGGTGAGTGCAAACTTAGTCTGATGCTCTCCAAATATCAGGAAGCCCACCAGTACTGTTCCCAGCACTTCTACGTACTTAAAAGGCGTGATCAATCGCGCTTCTGCTAATTGTAGGGCACGAGTCATGCAGTACTGAGCAGTAAACCCAACCAGCCCCATAACGGCTAAGATGTACCAGTCATTGGACTGGGGCGGCTGCCATTGGAAAAGTGAGAATACCAGCCCTACCACAGTTGCGATTACCATAAAGTAATTCACGATCACCACGGGATGCTCCGTTTCACCCAGTTTGCGAATGATAAAATAGACAAGGCCACTGAAAAGGGCAGAAAATAGAAATTCGACTATTCGACTTCATCCTTTTTATGGCTAGAAGAGTGAATGATTTAGTACCTGCTTATACCGTGATGATTAGACGAAAGATGGTAAATG
>JAHQVP010000055.1 GCA_019634275.1 Saprospiraceae bacterium | reverse complement strand
GGAGAGAGTCTAGCTATTCTTCCTAGTCCTTATGTAAAGACAACCACTGGAACCGTCCATTCAACCGAAATAACGATTCATCCAAACCCTTCGAGCAATGAATTAATAGTCAATGGGATTGATGCCAAATCTTTAGGTAATGTAGAAATCCACGCGATGGATGGAAGGGTGTTTAGGACAAAAATATCTGATAAAACGATAGATATATCACGACTTCCTCCAGGAGTTTTCTACTTGCAATTACCAGAAAAAACACTGAGGTTTGTGAAACAATGAGAATATATCTGATTTACCTGTTTCTATTTATCGTTGGATGCACTAAAACTCAAGATGATACCGCTATCCCTAAATGTGAACTAGGCTTGCGTCTTGAACTTAATCAAGAAGATGTGTCCTCAAAGTATGAGGGGGCCTTTTCACCGATGAATGCCAATGGTTTTATAGGCATATCCTTTGCAAAAGATACTCTCATCCAACTTGAAGAGGCTCGTGAGCTATTTTCGATTTCAATCCCGGGTGCCACAGGAGAATATATTGTAACGCAGTGGTCTTCAGCCAACCATCCGAAGTCATTCTATACACATACAATAGGAGGAGATGCTAGCGGACTAACATACATGCCTAACCCCGATCATGACAACATTGTTGACATTCAATCAATTGATGATAACGGCAGAATTCAGGGAAGTATTAACATTATGTACACACTCGAAGAAACTCCCTTTCAAATGTATCAATGGGAGAAAAAACTTCTCTTGGTTGGCTCTTTTTGCTTAGAAGACCCCTAACCATAGCACTTTTGTCATGACCAGAGAGCTGTTGCAGTCTTATCTAGGTATTTCCGCAACTCAATTGAGTCGCATTCGGGCTAAACTGCAGGGAGCGTAGATTTACCTTGGAGGTTTTCCTAGAAAAATGAGGTGTGAAGGCATTTCTTTACCTATGTAAATGAATGGAGAAGCCGCAGATCTGATATTTGGCCGAAATTGTAATCTAAGCCAGATGATTGGTCAAATACTTCTCTTCTTGTCGAGTGGAATTCTAGGCATTTTTGTTGGTGCGCAGGTCACAGAGGCAGTATTGTTTGTTCCGTATTGGAAGAGCCTTCCGCCCGACCAGTTTTTTGATTTACATAAGACATATGGGAAAAAAATCCATCAGTTCTTTGCACCGCTGACCATTTTGGCAACCCTAGTTCCTTTGGGTACGGCCTTCTACTTTATTTCTAATGGTACTGAGGATGCGCTGCTATTTGTTATGCTGGGAGGAACTACAGTGATGTTCTTTTCCACTTATTTTTTATTCTTCAAGAACTCAAACAAAAAGTTTGCGCAGCGTAGCATCTCCGATGATGGACTCGGTCCAGAATTGGATCGCTGGAGTCGATGGCATTGGGGAAGAGTCGCTTTTGAACTTGTTGCATTTGGTATTTCGCTTTGGTTGTTGCTGGTCAATCATTGAATGACCTCTCGCTGCTCTTTCGGGCTATCTTTTAGGTTGATAAGTTGGGCCGGGCCTCTTTAAATCAACAAATGAGTCGTAGGATGATAAATGCTGCGACACAGTCGCAATGCACGATCTAGGAGTAGGTCCGAGACTTGTATGTTACCGCTGTATCATAATCCGATCCACATAACGAGAACCCCTCGACTCGGCGACAAGTATATAGGTTCCAGGATCCAGTTGAGATACTTGGACCTGTCCTCCAATCACCTTTTGCTCCAGAATTTTTCTTCCCAAAACATCATAGATACTCGCAGTCAGATTTTCATTTTTTGTTGTGACGATTCGGATTGACTGATCGGCAGGATTTGGGAATATAATTGGTTGTACAGTTTCGATTTCACTTTGGCTGGTGATCATTCCTTCGCCACTTGCATAAAAATGCAGTGTCCAGTGAGATCCATCCTCCCTCTCGAAATTCGGAAAATCCTTGCCTAGAGTCAGATAGGATGCAAATCCAGAAGCTCTTCTTCCTCTTACGATTCGATTGTTCATTCCCGGCTCTTTGGAGTCCTTAATGGGGCAGTATGCTGCGAAAAAGGTCTCAGGAATCTCTATCGGTTCGTCAAACCAAATTACAGCCCGGTCCGTGGTCGAGAAGGTTCCGGAGAAACCGATCTCAGCTAGTGCAACAGGAAATCGACCCTGATAAAAGAGATCTGAAGGCACGCCTGTTGTCGCATCGAAATTTCGATACAGTTTAAGATTGACTTTTTGAGCATTATAGATATCGTCGGGGTATGTGTAGCGTCCCCAATAATCATAAGTGAATCCATCAATTTGCCGAAGACCTTGCGAATGATAGATGTCTCCAGCCCAGACGCTGTCGTTTTCGGGACTAATGTTTGGAGTCCAGCTAAATCCTTCATCAAATATGTTTGACAGGTCTGGATTGATCTTAAGGGTGCCACCCAGATGGGCAATCGGAAAAATATCTGCCTTCATGATCGGGCCGGGATCGCTGATGTTACGAATGCTGATGCCCTCGTCTACACCGAAGAAACTCTTTGTGCTGGGGTAGGTCGAGCCATCTATTTCTCTCACATCTTGAGAGCCAGGAAAAAAATCACCAGCATCTCCCACATTTCCGAGCGTACCATTGGAGCTGTCCCACAGCCTTAAGTGGTCTTCTCCATCTGCTTGAATGACCCGGACATATTCGTGATCATTGCTTTCATCCACATGATAGATGACGAGACCTGATCCATCAATTTTATCTGAATATCCCAGTCGGGCAGGTTGATCATAACCCTCCTGCACTCTGTTTTCAATCAGAAAATAACGCGTATCACGATACCTATCGCTGTAGATCTTTATGGCAAAGGGATTGCTGTTTGATTCTGGTATTTCAAAGCCCATCTGATTTTCTTCGACAATCACTGGCTCGATCCATCCCAAGTCTTGCTTTGCCCAGGCACAGAGATTTCCGGGCACATCACCCTTGCCGTGGGACATAATGCAGTACTTGCCCACAGGTTCTTTGGTCAGGTAAAGATCGGGTAGCCGAAAAGTGTGTAAGTACTCATGCAGTGTTGTGCCAAGGTTAAGCCTGTCCTGACTTATGAAGGACATAGCATATGTCTTGAAATTTATGGTGAACTCATCTGTATCGATTTTCACGCGCTTCCCAAAGAAGGCCTGAGCCCTAACCGGTTTGCTGGTAATAATCAAAATGGGGGTTGCATCGCGATACATCCGTTCTTCCTGTCCTACCACGAATTGGGTTAAATCAATCTCTCCTGCCTCGGCGATCTCAGGAAGAATGTTGAAGTAGATGCTATCTGCAGACGGTGGTCCTCCTACTTGATTGCGATAATAGTCGTAGCTTTTTTCTGCCCGCATCCAAGGCGTCACAATGCAATTGGGGTTGTATTTTCCGTAGGAGTTCTTGACCATATAGTCTTTGAACCCTCCCGATTCAGGATGTGTCTCTATGGTATAGTCATTCATCAAGGCAGCAACCTCTTCTTGCGATATGTCTGCGGGAGCATCGTCAAAATCCACGAGTACTACCAGGATGTTGGGGTCATTCGTCGCTGCATTTAAGTGTTTGTCTGCAATTGGTCCGGGATCCACTTCGGATACTTGATCGTGCATATAGAAGCTTGTCGGGCTAAACCAAGTGTCTTGGGCCCATCCTGTGAAGGAGATTAGGATGGCGATTGCGAATACGAGTCCCGACTTCTGCATGACTGACAAATATCAATGGAGAAATTATAAAATTATGACATTCCTCGAGTTGTTCGAGACTTCTTCGATCGCAATAGTGACCTCGCCACGAATTTTATGGCCAGTGCGAAGATGATGGGCTGTGCATCGAATACTTTGATGGGAATCCTGTGGATTAGTAATATTGCTGGTACGCGCGTTCCAATTTTCTCTTTATTCGCTTGCGAAAGGATTTGGGAGTCTCTACTTCCAGCGACTCTCCAAAGCCCAGAATGAGCCTTTCGAACTCAAAATTGAGGTGCACTCGCAGCTCAATGAGGATGCTGCCATCTGGATCTCTTTTGATGAATTTTTGCGAGTGGTGAAAAGGCTTTGTGAGCACATAGGGGGCATTTTTTCGATCTATGCGCAGCATGACCTTTTTTACTGATTTCTCGTCCAGTACAGTGACTCCAATGGTATTGGCATAGTATGCATCTCCGTCAAAGTCTCCCTTCTTATAGTCAATCGAAAGATTGTATTCCAGCCCTTCGATGCGATCGAGTGCCAGTGTGAGTACCTTCTCTTGGCCATCTTTTCTACCTACCACAAACCACCTGTTGTTAAATTCTTTGAGGATGTATGGATGAAAAACAAAGGACTGAGCCCGGCGAGCGCGAAATGATTGATACTGCATCTGGACACAGATTTGTTTGAGGATGGCTTGATATAGTGGATCGAGATAGGATAGCCCTTTGAGTTGCTCATTTTTATCGAGGTGAATGATCGAGCCCGCATTGTCCGTCTCACTATGTACCGTGTCTTCGAGCTTCTGGATGATTCCGCCCAATTCGGCAAAGAGCGAGAAGTCTTTGAACTGGCGCAGGACTTCGACCGTCTCGGTCAATACATGGAGATCGTGCTCAGACAAAGGAATGTTGGTGATCGAATATGTAGGATCACTATACCGATAGAATTTCTTGGCGTACACTTCGATGGGTGCATTGTAGCCTAATTTATTGCTGCGCATAAGCTGCAGATCCAGCTGAATGGTTCGCTTGCTAACGTTGACGTCTCGACCTTCGTATTCGTAGAGGGCATCTGAACATGCCTCGATTAGGTCCTGTAGAGTCCACCTTCGCTTCGTGTTACGGAGACACTTGTCGATGGTCTTGTACCGGATTAAAGCATTTTTAGATTGGGCCATGGATAGAATCTACGGTATGTTTTTCAACTGCGCAAATAGATTGCGCACATGCTGGTTTTATTTGTGGTGTCTTAATTTTTAGAAAAATGAAAAAGCAAGAACAAATTACTGGACACACTCTCATTGCATTGGGCTTTGAGCCAGCCAAGTGGTTTGGAGATGCGATCGACCACATCAACGAACACCGTTTGGTGGGATCTGAGATGGAGGCCTATCTCGAACAATTTAGGAGGCCACCGACCATTCCGCTTAACAGCACTCCCGCTGAATGCATGGTGAACATCCGTGCAGAGGAAGAGGTCGAGCGCGAAAATGTGGAGGCCGTGATCGAGACCATGTCTGAGCTCATGAAGACCCCTACTCTAGTTGGTGGTGCTCTCATGCCCGATGCATGTCCTACGGGACCCACAGGCGTCATTCCGGTAGGAGGAGTTGTAGTGGCTCAGAATGCCATCCACCCTGGGATGCATAGCGCAGACATCTGTTGCTCTGTGATGCTGTCCG
>JAHQVP010000054.1 GCA_019634275.1 Saprospiraceae bacterium | reverse complement strand
TAAAGACCATCCCCAGGTCATCGAAATTTGGAACTTGGTTTTTATTCAGTTTGACCGCAAGCAAGATGGTTCTTTAGTAGAGCTTCCCGCCAAACATATCGACACGGGAATGGGTTTTGAGCGCCTGTGCATGACCATCCAAGGTAAACTTTCCAGTTACGACAGCGATATTTTCACACCTTATATAAAGTTCATCGAAGAGGCCTCCGGCGTTGAATACAAAGGCAGTTATGCAGCAGATGCCAAATCGGACATAGCCATGCGCGTCCTCACGGACCACCTGCGTGCGGTCAGTTTTACCATTGCGGATGGAGCATTGCCATCAAGCACAGGACCTGGGTATGTTGTGCGTCGTATCCTACGCCGAGCGGTACGTTACTACTATTCTTTCCTCCATATCCAAGAGCCTTTTCTGCACCGAATGGTGCCCATGCTGGCCAAGCAGTTTAGTCAGGTCTTTCCTGAACTGGCCGGCCAGGAAGACTTTGTGACGAAGGTGATCATGGAGGAGGAGCGATCCTTTTTAAATACCCTGGAATCGGGCCTGAAGCGATTTGACGCAATGGATACCTCTTCGGGAAAGATAGATGGTCAAGATGCCTTTGAGCTCTACGATACATACGGTTTCCCCATCGACTTGACTCGCCTTATCAGCAGCGAAAGGGGTTTGGTATTGGATGAGGAAGGATTTCAAAAAGCTTTGAATAATCAGAGAGAGCGTGCCCGTGCAGATGCGAAAAAAAGCGTCGGTGATTGGCAGGTGATAGCGGATGCAGAAACGACCTTTGTGGGGTATGATCAGCTTGTGGTAGAAGACACCGCCCTCGTCAAGTATCGTACAGTGGAGCAGAAGGGGGAGGAGAAGATACAGTTGGTCCTTGCCAGTACGCCTTTCTATGCAGAAGGTGGGGGACAGGTTGGAGACCAGGGACTTTTGGTTCAGGGCGAAGAGAAAGTTAAGGTGCTGGATACGGTCCGTGAGAATGATCTGATCATTCATTTGGTAGATCGACTACCGTCTGACCCTACCGGAAGATTTCAGGCACGAGTACAGGCAGATCGACGGCGACGCATCGAGAACAACCATTCCGCCACACACTTGCTGCATGCTGCTCTTCGTCAGGTTTTAGGAGATCATGTGACACAAAAGGGCTCCTTGGTATCAGATAAGTATCTGCGATTTGACTTTTCGCACTTTCAACGTATGACCGAAGAAGAAAAAAGACGCGTGGAGATGATGGTCAATCAGAAGGTACGCGAAAACATAGTCCTTGAAGAAGACCGGTCGATTCCCATCGAAGAGGCGAAGAGTGCTGGGGCAATGATGCTCTTTGGGGAAAAGTACGGGGACCGTGTCCGGATGATTACGTTCGATCCGGAGTACTCACGAGAGCTCTGTGGAGGATGCCATGTCGGTGCGACGGGACAATTGGGTTTCTTTAAGATTGTGTCAGAAAGTGCCGTGGCATCCGGTGTTCGTCGTATCGAAGCGGTGACTGCGGAGGGTGCCGAAGCGCACGTCATGGAAGAACTTGATACGCTGGAAGGAATTCGTGGCCTTTTTAAAAACCCAACACAAGCACTGCAGCAAGTAGAATCACTACAGCAACAAAACAAAGCGTTGCAGAAGAAAATTGATGCTTTGGTTAATGAACAACTCCAAGGGGGAAAGGCCAAATTACTGGAAGCCACAGAAGACGTCGAGGGGGTTCAGTTTCTCGCACAGAAAGTCGATGCTCCCGATAGTGCTGCGTTAAAGTCGTTGTCTTATGAGTTGGAAAGAGAAATGAATAACGCCGTAATCGTTTTTGCTGCGGTGATCAATGAAAAGCCCCAATTGATGATCACCATCAGTAAGGAACTGGTGGAAGGACGTGGATTACACGCGGGCAATATGGTTCGCGAGTTAGCTAAGCTGATCCGTGGAGGTGGCGGCGGTCAGCCGTTCTTTGCGACTGCCGGGGGCAGTGATGCTTCGGGAATCGATCAGGTTTTGAAGGAGGCAAAGGTGATGCTACATAACTCACTCTCCTGATGAAGCCCTTTGATTCACTCTCCTCAAAAGATGGCACGGCATTGACGCTTTATCGGGGCGATCAGTCCCTGTTGGAGAGGCCTCAATGTGTTGTGCTGATGATACATGGGTTTGCAGAGCACATGGGGCGCTATGAAAAGCTTGGATCTTATCTAGCGACGAGGGGAATCGCGGCCTACGGAATTGACCTGAGAGGTCACGGTCGATCAGGAGGAACTCGCGCCTTTGTGAAAAGCTTTGATGAATATGTGGAGGACATCGATGCAGCCATGTCGCACGTGCGTGATTTGCATTCGGATACGCCGATTTTTATGTTGGGTCATAGCAATGGGGGATTGGCACTGACGCATTACCTCCAAGAGCGAGGAAGTGATCATGTTCAGGGCGCCATTTTTTCTGCAGCTGCTTTGGCCATAGACCCAGATCTATCCCCTCTTCTCAGAAGATTGACTCCTTTGATTGGGTCTTTGATCCCTCATTTAAAGGCGGTTCGATTGGACAGCAGTCTGATCAGCCGGGATCCGGAAGTGGTGCAGAAATATGATTCGGATCCGCTTGTATACCGGGATGGAATAAAGGCAGGATATGCCGCCGCAGTCTTAAAGACCATTCGGAAAGTTAACCAACGATTGCCCTCCCTCCTGACACCTATGCTCGTCATGCATGGATCAAAGGATAAGATTGCGGACCCGATTGGAAGTCGGAGATTGGCGGAGGAGGTCGCCAGCAAAGATGTGACCTTCAAAGTCATGGAGGGATGCTTCCACGAGATACTTAACGATCCCGGAAAAGAGGCAAGATTCGAGCTTCTTACCGAGTGGCTGTTAGAGCGTATTGCCTAAAGTACCGAAAGACAATGCTCCTGACGTTAATCCTCTCCCTAAGATGGTGGTTGATCAGACATCAGCCTGTCTTGCGTGGTCCGAGAAAACAGCGATATGCGGAGACCTATTCGATTGGAAAGGTTGGCGTGGCCTTCGGCAGCTATAAGATCCGTTTTCAACCAAGCGATGTTCAGAATGCCATGAATTTGATTGGCCAATCCTTTGATGTTGTTAGGGTGTATGGGGATATGGGCAGTATGGCAAGTTTTGCCGCATTGATGGAGTCAGCGGAGTCTCATGGCATCGATGTCATTCTTGGCGTACCCTATGAGTGGATGGAAGTCGGGAGAGCGCAAGAATTTGTGGACCGATATGCCTTTGATGACAGCGGTAGGCCCTGGTCAAGACTAAAGTGCATCATCGTAGGTAATGAAAGTTATAACACAAAGAACGGCGCATACAAAAAAGCTGCTCCGAAATTGGCCCAAGCCGTTGACGAGTTCATCGGAGCTGTAGCCAGTCATAGGGAGCTTATTGATCGAGTGGCTGTTTCGATCGATTTTGGCCCGGCTGTTTATCAAAGCTGGAATCCGAAAAAATGTGATTTTACAGGCTTGTCGGGCGAGCTCAACCCCAGTTTTATTGTTGAAGCCATGCGCTGTATTCTGGAAGATTCTAGGCTCAATACGCCACGCATGGTCTTCGCAAATTTGTATCCTTTCTATGCACCTCACTTTACTGGCGCTCTTCGCACAGCGTCTAAAATGATTCGCCAATTCGCAGGATATGATAGTGGATATCATCCATATACGGCTTGCATCCATGCATTGAGAAAATACGATTTAGGAGATTTGATTCTCAATATTGGAGAAACAGGATGGCCTACCAATGGAAATAATAAAGGAAAGATGGCATGTCAAAAAACCTCCGTAGATCACCTTAGTACCTATCTCCGAGCATTTAACAAATACTTGAACAACCCCTCGGATTTTAAGCGCGTATATGAGTTTAGGGGCACTACCGTCATATATTTTGAGATGTTTGACGAACCAGCCAAAGGTTCTAGCACAATGCCCTGGGAGGGACATTGGGGTATGTATACGTTGCTGGAACCAGGCGGAGCCCATAATCTCCCACAGCTTAAGAAAGGCCTTGACTTACCACATTTTTGTGAACGACAGGAGAGTGCCACCTAAGAAATACTCGTAGATCTTCGTACAAAAAGCTTGCAAGAATTTTAAACCCTCTTGGCCCCACTCTTCGTTGCGAAGCCTAGCTCCCGGAGTCTCGCGACTCGCCGAGAGTCGTCGGACCAGAGCTTGACGAAGCATGGGATTGAAAGGGGTCCCATGCTGAAGTTAGCTGCGTTTCGCGTCTCAATTGGGGCTCAAGATCATTTTAGAACTCGCAACAAAATCTTGTACGAACAACCACTAGCAAATTCCAGCTATCCGGATGTTTCATTTGATTGGACCTCTCCAACTTCGATGAGGCTCCGGCAACAAGTTGTTCTTCCTGAGGGCTTTTAGAAACGCAGGTCTGGGTATCGTCACAGCACCAAGTGATCGCAGATGATCGGTATCTTGTTGGCAGTCGATCAGGAGGAAGCCTTCCTTTTCGAGAAAACGGCATAACTTAATCAAGGCAAACTTCGAGGCATTGGGTATGCGCGTAAACATGGATTCGCCATAAAAAATCCGGCCTAGTGCAATGCCATACAGACCGGCTACCACTACATTGTCTTCCCACACCTCGATGGAGTGTGCATACCCCAGGTCATGCAAGTTCTGATATGCCGACTGCATTTGCGCAGTGATCCAGGTGCCTTCCTGCTCTTGTCGGTCTATGTCCTTGCACGACCTCATGACCTCGGCAAACCTCATATTGATGCTGGCCTTTAGGTGGCTCTTTCGCATGAATTGCCTCATGCTCTTTGAAACATAGACGTGAGCAGGTTTTAAAACACAACGAGGGTCTGGCGACCACCATAAGATAGGCCCCTCATTATACCATGGGAAGATTCCGAAACGATATGCCAACAGCAAACGCTCAGGGGATAGATCACCGCCGATTGCGAGCAGTCCTTCGGGTCCGGCTGTCTCTGGGTGGGGAAACATCGTTAAGATTCGTTTTCTGTAAGAAGGCCGAAATGTTTGCTCCTTATCATTGCCGTTTGGAGCCTTTCCTATTTAATGATGCTCCCGGTCTCTCGGGTATGTCATTTGGGTCAATCTGCTACATGCTCAATGACCGCCGATAATCCACGTTCCACCAAGGCATCTTTCTGAGGTTTGAGCACTCGGTATGGAGCGGTCTTGACTGAAGCTTTTCCCTTAAAATGGATGAGAATACTCAGTTGTTCACTTTGTTCGAAAGTGTGTTCCAAGATGTCCATAAAACACTCTATGACCCAGTCAAAGGTGTTGACATCGTCGTTGTAGACGACAATCTGTGAAGTTTCACCTGACTCGGTCGAAATTTCATCCAGTACAAGTTCTTCGACATCCTCTTGCACCATATCATATGGTAGAAGTCTCCTCATTATGCGCTGAGACTGGATAGCGTAGACTTAACGGATTCGAAGTTAGGCAGGTCAGAAGCCTTCTCTAAGACCTCCGCATATCGAATGGTACCGGTTGCATCAATTACGAAAGCAGCGCGCTTAGACACCCCCTTCATTCCGAGGACAAACTCTTCGTAGAACGCACCGTAAGCACGGGATGTGTCGCGATTGAAATCCGATAGCAGTTTGAAGTTGTACCCATGTTTCTGGCGAAACTGGTCAAGGGTAAAAAGTGAATCCACAGAAATGGCGAGCACTTCGGCATTTAGTGAATTGTAAGCACTCAGATCATCTCTTATGGCACATAACTCATCTGTACATGTACCGGTAAACGCCAGAGGGAAGAAAAGCAATACCACATTTTTACCCGAATAGTCTGAGAGTGATACATCGCTTTTGTCGTGCGCCTTGAGGCTGAATGAGGGTGCTTTATCTCCAACTGATACTGACATCTTAATCTTATTTTGCTGTCGCAAAACTAATATTATCTCTTCCGAATCGGCACTCTCCAAGTGATCTTTTTGATTTCTGTGAACATTCGATGGCAACCATGGCAAACTCAAAATTGATCAGGCGTACTGCTTTACTCCGTCTACATGCTGCGGTCTTTCTTTTTGGCTTTACAGCCATATTGGCAGACTTGATCAGCTTGGACGCCGGTAGCTTGGTGTGGTGGCGACTTTTGCTGACTTGTGGCAGCTTATTGCTCCTGCCCGGAGTATATGCCGCCCTCCAGAAACTGCCGCGCAAGGAATGGCGATCAATTGGCGGCACAGGCATCTTGGTGATGGCGCATTGGGTCACTTTCTTTGCGTCCGTTAAGTTGGCCAATGTATCGGTGGCGCTTGTTTGTTACAGCACGACGGCGCTGTTTACTGCTCTCATGGCGCCTCTATTTGGTCAGGGAGCATGGAAAAGACAGGATTTGTTGTTGGGAGTGACCGTAGTGGGGGGCATGGTTCTAGTGGTTGAGGGCATTGAGTTATCCATGATGTTGGGTTTTTGGTTGGGTATCCTTTCGGCCGTCTTCATTGCTTTATTTACGCTTCTCAACAAGCGTTTTCTTGAGGAGCATTCGCCCAAAGTCCTGACTTTTGTAGAGTTGGTTAGTGGGTGGTGCGCATTGACCCTTTTCTTGCCATTGCTGGATTTTGGCGTTGATTGGTCTCTCCATTGGTGGCCCTCTTCATGGGATTGGATCTATCTGCTGGTGTTGGCTCTGCTCTGTACTACCTTGGGGTTTGTGCTTCAATTGAAAGCTTTACAGATCCTTACTCCTTTTGCCTCTAATCTGGCAATGAATCTTGAACCGATTTACGGCATCGTCCTCGCGCACTTGCTGCTGTCTGAGGGGGTTGAATTGGGCTGGCAGTTCTACTTAGGTGTGGCGGTTATCCTAGTAGCGGTCATCATCCATCCATGGCTTCTGGAGAACCGTCAGAACGCGGTATCTTAGGCGTTAATTTGCCAATCTATTTATCACCAGCGATGCGTGAAACAAGCCAATTATCCGATTACCTACTGCAGCATACGGGGCCCATACCAGCATTGCTCCAAGAACTGGAAAGGGAGACTCACCTCAAGACACTGGCCCCTCAGATGCTCTGTGGATCGTTGGTAGGGCGCTTCCTCAGCTTAATTAGTCGTCTGGTCCATCCGCGGTCCATATTGGAGATCGGCACCTTCACAGGATATGGGACACTTTGTCTGGCGGAAGGATTGAGTGACGCTGGACGCATATTTACCATTGAAGGGAATGCTGAAGTCATCCACATTTCCAAACACTACTTCGAACAAAGCCCATATGCAGGTCAAATCACCCAGCTCGTTGGAGATGCCTTAGAAATACTGCCAATGGAAGATCAGATCTGGGACCTGGTCTTTATTGATGCCGCCAAGAAGCAATACACGCAATATTACAAGGCGATCATTGACCAGTTGCGCAGTGGTGGCATCCTCATTGCCGACAATGTGCTTTGGGATGGAAAGGTACTGGAGGATGACCAATCTGAAGAAACGGTAGCCCTGAGAAAATTTAATGAGATGATTCAACAGGATCCTCGAGTTGAGAATCTTATGCTTTCTTTAAGGGATGGTCTGATGGTATGTCAAAAAATATAGGTTTCGACAAGTCTTTTTATCGTGCGTTTGCTGCTTCTGGGGCGGCTCTGCCTCTGTTTTTTCAACCTTGGTGGCTTGATCTGGTGTGCAAGAAAAAATGGGAGGTTCTTTATTACCAGGAGGCCGGTCGAGTAGTTGCTGTCTATACCTACTTCCCAAAACGGAAATGGGGATTTCACTATGTTACCATGCCCGATCTGACACGATTTATGGGGCCTTACTTTTTGGAGGAGATGGGAGAGCGAAAGCTTCAAAAGATTTCCATGAAGTTGATAAAGACGCTAGCTCCGTATGATGGAGTAGAGCAGACCTTGCACTATCAGATTGTTGATTGGTTGCCTTTTAGTTGGTCTGGTTTTGCGCAAACGTCGAGATACTCATATGTACTCAGAAATATTTTGCAGCTTGATCAAGTCTTGGCGGGTATGTCGACAGACTACCGAAACAACAAATTGAAGAAATCAGCCATGCATCTCTCATTCGAAGTAGGCCAAGAACTCGAAGAGGCTTGGGAATGCTTTGAGGCTCCTTTTAAGAGGAAGTCAATGGTCGTGCCGATGCGCCACAAATTCTTTCAACGTTTGCTGAACGGGGTCAGAGAGCGCGGTGCCGGAGAGATATTTGTAATGCGAAATGATCAACAAGAAGCCATTGCCAATGGTCTTGTGGTATGGCAAGAAAAGACAAGCTATCTCCTGCTCCTGGGGGAGTCTCCCGCAGGCCGCAGTGGGTATGCTGGGGTAGGTCTGATTTGGAACATTATTCAGCACTTGGCTCAGGAGAAGGGTATCGAAGAGTTTGATTTCATGGGCAGTATGGACGAAGGAATCGCACGGGTCAGGCAAAATTTTGGGGCCACCCAAAAAGTGTATTTCTCCGTGAAACGAGAGAAGGCAATGTTGGCTATGGTAAGAAGGTTAAGCAGGAGATAGCCGAAAATCTTCGCTACCAGCAATCGAAATCGAGAGGCGGACAGTTTAGAAAAGCGACACCATTCCGAAATGAACCCGACCGTCTCGAAAGCTAAATGGTACACCTCGCTGGCGACCAATGGCATAGCTTATGCCAAAGATCCCGACTTTGGTTTCCAGATTGATGCCGGTGCCGATTCCGACCGGGGTGTCGTTGACGGTACTACTCGGTAGACGGGACTGTATAATGCCTATGTCGCTAAATAGAAAGAGGTTGGAATTCTGGGTAAAGAGCAAGCGATATTCAAGTGAAAAGACCGAGTACCGATTGACAAAGAGGGCTTCTTCATTGAAGCCACGCAAGAGCTTTGTCCCGCCGATCCGAAAGAGCTCATTGCGAAATAGGGGACTGCCCGATCCTCTTATTCCACTCCGATTACTCACTTTTAGCGCGCTCTGACTAAATAGGGGAAGGTAGAAACTTGCTTCCGTGGTGATGTCGTACTGAAAACTGGAAAGGGAAAGGTCATCGTACAAAGTGCTAAAGTCGAACTCGGGCTCACTGGGATCGGTCAGATTAAGAATGGTCTCATTTCTTTTTATCCGCTTGGTCCCTGCCCCCAATCTTACTTCCAGGTAGCGCCCTTTGCGGGGGTTAAAACGGTAGTCCAGAGAGCTATTGATGATGCCCAATCCAAAGGTGCTGCGAGACAAGTCCAATTGTTCAGGAAGGGTCTTCGTGGTCTGTATGCGCTGCCGATCCACACTAAGTAACCGGGAACTGGATGTCGTCACATAAAATTTAAGACGCGTGGCGGCAGACATGAAATACTCGATTCCGATTTCATAATTGACGTCAAGAAAAGTCGTGTCTCTGCGGTAAAGATCAAACGCAAAATCGCTGCCGAAGGGCAAATTGAAAATAAAGGGATAACTGAAGTCTAATTCGAGTTCCTGTGTTTGTGGACGTAAACTCTCAAAATTCATATGAAAACGTTCCCCAGCACCAAATTGATTTTCCATCGTAACATTTACGTTTCCTGTCAATTGGAAACGCCGACCTTCAATCGGGCTGGGCAACAATCCCAACAGGATGTCAAATTGATTCGCCGGTTTCCGATCCAAAGACAAATTGATGGTGGCGGAGGAGCCCAGAAAGCTCACATCGGGCTCTGATAGGATCTTGATAAAAGGCCGTTCTGCCAATCGGCTACGGATTTGTTGCAGTTTCGAACGATCAAAATCATCCCCGGGTGCGATCCCCAGAAAATACTGTAGATACTCTTGGCTGATTTTGAGGTCTCCCTCTAATCGAATCTTATCAATGGTCACTCGGTCATTTAGGTTGGCCCGGACAATGGCCGAAACGGCATTGGCTTCTATGCGCACGCTATCCAGACGGACCGAAGCAAATGGATATCCGTTGTTTTCAGCTTTGGTCAAGATCCGCTCAAAAAGGTCGTTTACCTCTTGATAAGAGAAGGCTTTGCCACGGCGGTCGGACAAGCGCACCGCATCACTCAACGACTTCGGCACTTGGGTCAGATCTAGATAAGACCAGGCAAAAGAGGGCCCGGTGTATAGATGACAACTGAGCGTATCGGCGCCAAGTTCTACGGAATCTATGCTTGCGGCGAGATAGGATTCTTCGTGAATATCTCGGATCGTTTTGACCATGATATCTTGGAAGTTTCCGTCAAGGTGGATGGGCAATATTGCCTGGATAGCAGCCGGACAGTCGTCAAGGGTACACCATTGGATCGTGATCGAGTCCTGGCCACGCAAGGTGCTGGGCAGCACGATCCAGCAAAGCACTAGGGCATAAGCAACATACGTTCTGCATTCCACGGACCAAACCATATCTTTCGAAACGAAAGATGGCAGGAATTTATGTACATATTCCATTTTGCAAGCAGGCATGTCACTATTGCAATTTTCACTTTTCCACAGCACTGGCCTCCAAAGATGTCTTAATATCCGCGATCTTGCGGGAGATCTTCTTGCGTAAGTCCTATTTACACAATCAATCTATAGGCTCTATTTACTTTGGAGGAGGGACGCCTTCCATTTTAGATCCAAAGGCGATTCACTCGCTCATTCATACGATCAAAGGCCATTTTGACGTGGATTTAGATGCTGAAGTGACCCTCGAAGCCAATCCTGATGATATGGAGATGGCCAAGCTGGAAAAATGGGCGGAGGCAGGGGTCAATCGATTGAGCATTGGTGTGCAGTCTTTTCAGGAAGAGGACCTGCGCTTTATGAACCGAGCCCACAATGCCCGGGAGGCCCGTAGGGCAATAGAAGAAGCCCAGACAGCTGGGTTTTACAATCTGAGCGTTGATCTAATTTATGGAGCCCCAACTACCTCGCATCTCGATTGGAAAAGGAACCTTGATACAGTGAGCGATTTGGAAGTTCCTCACCTGTCTTGCTATGCCCTAACAGTGGAGCCCAAAACGGTACTTGATCACAGAATAAAGACGGAGCAGATTCAACCCTTAGACCCAGATCATGCTGCCGAGCAATTTGAACTGCTTCAGCGATTCGCAGTGGAGGAAGGCTATGTGCACTATGAGATATCAAACTTGGCGAAGGCAGGCTTCGAGGCGATTCACAATGCAAATTATTGGTCCGGGGCCTGGTATCTGGGGGTAGGACCATCGGCTCATTCTTTCAACGGATCCAGCAGGTCATGGAATGTGGCACACAATCATCAGTATGTGGCTGCCCTCCAAGAAGATCACTTGCCCCTGGATACAGAAATCCTCAGCAGGTCCGATGGATACAATGAGTACGTGATGACCCACATGCGCACCGCTGAAGGCTGTGACTTGGCTGAGGTAGCAAAACTGGGAGTTCGATACGTGGATTATTTTATGCAGAGCGCTGAACCTTACCTGAAGAAAGGACAGATAATAAAGGAAGGGCAGCAGTATTGCTTAAGTGAAAGGGCTCGTCTGCTATGTGATCGCATTTCTGCTGATCTCTTTTATGCGGAGGAGGACTAAGTTTATGAAGAAGGGTAATCCTTTGGCTCGGTAAGTGTAGCTTTGTGGCCTTTGCTCAATATTACGTAAGTGATCGATTTCTCCAGAATTCAGCTCGACAACGGCCTGACCGTCTTACTACACGAAGACAAGAGCACGCCGCTGGTTGCGCTCAATGTCCTCGTGAATGCTGGTTCTAAGTATGATCCGGCTGGCAGGAGTGGGTTGGCGCATTTGCTCGAACACCTTATGTTTAAAGGAACGGCCAAGGTGCCAGACTTTGACAAGCCGATGCAATTGGCCGGAGCTGAAAACAATGCTTATACCAACTCAGACTACACGACCTACTATTGTTTTGGTCCCGTTCAGAATCTGGAGACGTATCTCTGGTTGGAGCAAGATCGGTTTAAGAACCTTTCTTTGACTGAGGATAAGGTATCGTTGGAACACAAGGTGGTACTGGAGGAATATCTTGAAACGTGCGTAAACGAGCCGTTTGGGGATGTCTGGCATCACTTGCTGCCGATGATGTATGCCGATCATCCTTATCAGCATCCAACCATAGGAAAAAATACGGTAGAGATTCAATCCATTGGGCTGACCGATCTTCAAGCGTTTTTTGCCTTGCACTATCATCCATCTAGGGTAATTGTTTCCATGGCTGGAAACATCACTGCGGACCGCGCCAGTGCACTTACAACAAGATGGTTTGGAGATTGGCAGAAAAGCCAGCCAGCGGATCTACCGTCCTCTATGCCTCCGCTATTTCCTCAACAGACAGGCATTCGGCAACTGGAATCCAAAGTACCGGTGTCCTGTTTTTACATGGCCTGGCCGATCCCATCTCGCACCCACCAGGACTATGCAGCCATCGACCTGATCAGTGAGGTGCTCGCAGGGGGCAGGTCTGCACTCCTCTACCAAACCCTGATCAAAGAACTGGAAGTTCTTTCGCAAGTAGATTGCTACCTGTCAGGAGCGTTGGAGGGCGGATTGTTTGTCATCGAAGGGAGATTGAGCGAGGGGGTATCTTTTGAACAGGCATACGAAGCGGTTTGGAAAGTAGTGGATGGGCTTTCCAGCAAACAGCAGTCCAGTCAAGTCATGGAGCGATTGAAAAATTCCATGGAGACGTCGTTGATTTTATCCGAAATGAACGCACTTAGCAAAGCGATAAATCTGGGCTACTTTGAGCTGCTGGGAGACGCGAATCTCATAAACGAAGAACTGGATGGATATCGTAAGGTTCCAGTCGGGAAACTGAGCGAGGTAGCACGTCAGTACTTGTCAAGATCCAGGCTTGGCATTGTGGAGTACCGCGCATGATCGGCGGCTACGCCGTGCCGACTTGAGATCGATTTTTTTCCCATTGCCATGCCGTGCGCATAATCTCCTCAATGCTGCTCCCGGGTTGCCATCCCAGTAGCTCTTTTGCCTTATCGTAATTGGCATAGATTGATACGACATCGCCACTCCGACGACCGCTCTTCTCATAGGTCAGTTTGATGCCACTTACTTCCTCAAACGCAGCGATCGCTTCAAGAACGGTGGTGCCTCGCCCGGTACCCAGGTTAAAGGCGTCCAGATTCTTGGCCAGAGGACTTCGACTGGCGTGTACATAGCTGAGGGTATGTGCCCGTGCAAGATCCATGACATAGATGTAGTCTCGAATGCAACTGCCATCTCGAGTGTCATAATCGGTTCCAAAGACGGAAAAAGACGTCCGCTTTCCTATCGCAGTTTCGGTGATGATGGGTACCAAATTCATGGCGGTCCCTTCAGGACTCTCGCCCATTAGACCAGAAGGATGTGCTCCTGCGGGATTAAAATAACGCAAGTTGACGTAGCGGAAATCGGGATGCGCCGTGGACATGTCCTCAATAAGTCCCTCACAAATTTGTTTTGTGCGGCCGTACGGAGATTCGGCTGGCATAAAGGGAGCTTCTTCAGTGACTGGAAGTGTTGAAGGGTTTCCATAGACGGTGCAGGAACTTGAAAAAATGAAATTTCTGATACCAAATTGCTTCTGTACCTCTAACAAGTTCATCATGCCCACCAGGTTGTTGCGATGATAGAGCAAGGGTTCCGATACGGATTCGCCTACGTTCTTGAGGGCAGCAAAGTGGATGATCCCGTCAAAATCATGCTGTGCACACAGATCTTGTAGCGACGCCAAATCACAAACATCGATGCGATGATTTTCAACAAGGACCCCCGTGATCTTCTCAATGGCTTTTAAAACATGATCAGCACTATTGATCAGATTGTCTACACTCACCACCTGATGGCCCGATTCAATCAGATCCACCAAGGTATGGCTGCCGATATATCCGCAACCCCCCGTTACCAACACCTTGTCCATTTGAATTCTTTTACCTTGCAAAGGTATCAATCCCTTACTTAGATGTTGCTTGAGAAGTATGAAGCACTATTGGTGGATGCAGTAATTGAGGCGGGACAGGCCATCATGGAAATATACGCAGATCCGTCTCGATTTAACGTCGAACTCAAAGGGGATGAGAGCCCACTTACAGCGGCCGATCAGGCGGCTAACGACATCATTTGCAAAGCGCTGGCCAGTACGGATATACCGATCATTTCGGAGGAGAATAAGCAGGCAGCCTTTGAAGAGCGCCGTGGATATAAATCTTGTTGGCTGGTCGACCCTTTGGATGGAACCAAGGAGTTTATCAAACGCAATGGCGAGTTTACGGTGAATATCGCCTTGGTGGAACAAGGACAATCCATTCTGGGCATCATCTATGTACCCGTGACTGGTGCTACCTATCTTGCGGCCAGAGGAGAAGGATCATATCTGATGGCAAAGGGAAAGAAGGAGAGCATTCGAAGCCGCACTTTTGATCCGCGTGACAAAGGCTTAGCGGTGGTCTGTTCTCGCAGTCATCTCAACAGCAAGACGGAAGATTATCTCTCACAGTATGCAGATTACGATTTGATGCCTCGAGGATCATCCCTTAAGTTCACTGAGTTGGCTCAGGGAATGGCTGATTTTTATCCGCGTATTGGACCTACGATGGAGTGGGACACGGCAGCTGCCCAGATCATTCTCGAAGAGGCCGGTGGAGCGGTCCTTGACTTTGAATCCCGTGAACCTCTGCGCTACAATAAGGAGAATTTACTTAACCCCAATTTCATTGCTTT
Organism: Saprospiraceae bacterium; assembly: GCA_019634275.1. Classification (GTDB taxonomy): domain Bacteria; phylum Bacteroidota; class Bacteroidia; order Chitinophagales; family Saprospiraceae; genus CAJQNM01. The sequence continues at coordinate 17,530 of JAHQVP010000054.1, read as the reverse complement.
AGGAACCGGAAGCGTGCTTTAGGAGGAGCTGCTGTGTTGTTTTTTGGGCACTGGATCAGGGCCATGACCACCCCATGGGTGACATCTAAAAATTCTGCGCAATCCGAGCCAGGTTCCTTTCAAGATGCCCCACTCCTGGACAGCACCAACCATATAATGGGAGCAGCTGGGATCAAAGCGACAATTGGCACCTAACAGTGGGGAGAGCGTTGCCTGATAGATCTTTACGGGCAACAACCAAACTTTGATCAGAAACGCACGCATCATAAATCGATGATTCCAGTAAACTCCTTCTGATCAAACAGAAAAAATTCACGCGTTGAATCGGCCATGAAAGTGACTACGTTTTTTTGATCATCATACACATCCAATAAGAGGCGATAGGTGATTTCTAATTGAGCTGGACGTGCAATGTCTTCGGCTTCCAGGTAACACCAGATGGCCATCAAATCTTCTGACGTTTCTTTACCTAAAAAAGAAAAGGGGACTCTGTTTCCATCCACAAAAACTGCAAAGTAGTGCTCCAAATACGAAGCGATTTCCTGGTCGGCGTCGGCACTCTCTTTGGTCGTAGCAATGTGCAAACCATCGATGCCCTCTGCCTTCATGGCCAGCTCCAAGTCGTCGATAAAAATTTGGAGACTGACTTCCAAAGCCTGAGCATCCCTATTGTAGTTGACCAATGCCTTGCTCAGATGCAATTCATGTGCCTGTCCAGTGTGCAGGCTTCCCCAAAGAAAACAGAATAGAAAACCGAGATGGGTCATATCTGGCTAACTACTCATCGTGGTGAAAGATTCCCTCAAAATGAATTTAATAGCGGTAGTAGTCTGCCTTGTATGGTCCCTCCGACTTGATCCCCAGATAGTCTGCTTGCTCCTGGCTCAGTTCGTCCAATTCTACACCAATCTTCGCAAGATGGAGGCGAGCCACTTGCTCATCCAAATGCTTAGGAAGCATGTATACTTGATTCTCGTATTGGTCGGAATTTTGCCACAACTCCAGCTGTGCCAATACCTGATTGGTAAAGGAGTTGGACATAACGAAAGACGGATGTCCCGTGGCACAACCTAGGTTGACCAATCGTCCTTCTGCCAGTAAAATGATGTCTTTTCCTTCAATGGTGTATTTGTCTACCTGAGGTTTGATTTGGACTCTACTGCCACCATGCGTTTCATTGAGCCACGCGACATCGATCTCATTGTCGAAGTGCCCAATATTGCAGACTACGGCCTTGTCTTTCATGGCCTTAAAGTGCTCACTATTGATCACATCCTTGCATCCGGTTGCGGTCACAATGATGTTGGCTTCCGAAGCAGCATCGGCCATTTTCTTAACTTCAAAACCGTCCATTGCTGCCTGAAGGGCACATATGGGATCGATCTCGGTTACGATCACCCGGCATCCTGCACCTCGCAAAGAGGCGGCAGAGCCTTTGCCCACATCACCATATCCGGCAACTACTGCGACTTTGCCTGCCATCATCAGGTCAGTAGCACGGCGGATAGCATCGACACAAGATTCTTTGCATCCGTACTTATTGTCAAACTTGGATTTGGTGACGGAGTCATTGATGTTTATGGCCGGAAGGGGAAGGGTGCCGTTTCGCATCCGCTCATATAGTCTATGCACGCCTGTGGTGGTTTCTTCACTCAATCCCTTGATGCCACTAACCAGTTCTGGATATCGATCAAGGACCATATTTGTGAGGTCTCCTCCATCATCCAAAATCATGTTGAGTGGTTTGCCATCTTCAAAAGCAAACAAAGTCTGCTCAATGCACCAGTCAAATTCTTCCTCATTCATGCCTTTCCATGCATATACCGGAACCCCGGTATCAGCAATTGCTGCTGCGGCGTGGTCCTGGGTAGAAAAAATATTGCAAGAGGACCATGATACTTCGGCACCAAGCTCTACCAAGGTTTCGATCAGCACTGCGGTTTGAATCGTCATGTGCAGACAACCGGCAATGCGAGCACCTGTCAACGGCTTGCTCTCGCCATATTGCTCCCTCAATGCCATGAGGCCCGGCATCTCTGCTTCTGCAAGTTCGATCTCCAATCTTCCCCAAGAAGCTTGGGACAGATCTTTTACTTTGTATGCTAATCTTTCAGTGATTTGACTCATCTCTTTTTTGCTGTTTGAAAATTTCTGCAAAGGTAACAATTACCTATCTAGCTTGTTGCGAAATGCCCCCACATGATGTCGACATGCAGCAGTCAAAAAAGTAAGCCTGAATATCTGCTATTGCAGGTTGCGGGAAGCTGCCAATTCCTCGTAGAGGGACAGCATGTGTTGCGCAAGCGCCTGATTTTGAATGCGTTGTAGATGTGGTTCGGATTGTGTGACGAGATCCTTTCGTAAGGAAGAATCCTCCAGCAGCCGGCGCATGGCATCTGAGATTTCGGACAGGTTTTTCGGATTGACTAGTATGGCTCCGCCTCCTGCAGCCTCTGGCAGGCTGCTCGTGTTTGAGGTGATCACGGGAGTTCCCGCATAAAGTGATTCGACCACCGGTATGCCAAATCCCTCAAAGAGCGAGGGATAAACCAATGCTGTGGCCATTTGGTAGATGGGTGGAAGATCTTCGTTGTCGACATAATTGCACCAATGAAGACAATTCTCAATGCGGAGATCCCGTGCCGTCTGCTTGCATTGCTTTAGGTATTTTTTTCCTGATCCCACAATCACCAATGCCGGTCTCTTTGAGCCTTTTAATTGAGCTAGCGCCCTGATGATCCGTTCCAGTCCTTTGCGCGGTACGATGGCTCCAACGTAGAGAAGATATTCCTTGGGTAGGTTATAGCGCTTGCGGATTTCTTCCAAAGCCGACCTATCTTGCCGTTGCTCAAACCGGCGATCATGCATGGGGGGAATGATTCTAATCTTTTGATCATCGACTCCATAGAATTGCACCAGATCGGTTTTTGTCGACTGACTTATGCTAACGATGACGTCGGCATTTTTGCATGCATGCTTCCACTTGGCCCGATAGATGGCCCGATCGATGGCAGGGTAGAGGTGAGGGAATCGTTCAAAGATCAAGTCATGGATGGTCACGATCGTACCCATCTTACGGAGTCCAGATCCACGTGGTAGTTCATGACTAAGGCCATGAAAGAGCTGACATCCGTCTCTCAGGGCTTGATTGGACAATCGCCAGCTGCGCCAGAGTGGTCCGGAGCCTTTGCGAACATCAAGCTTTCTGAACTGTCCGTGAAAAGAACTCTTAGATGGTCGCCGATCGTAAAGTACATAGTCATGGTGGGGAGCCAGTTGTCCCAGTTCCTCCAAGAGTAAGCGACTGTAGACCCCTAGGCCTGTCCGGTTATGAAAAAGTCGTTTGGCATCAAAACCAATCCGTAAGGAATTGCTCACAGCGCTTCAATTGTCTGACGAAGCACCTGATACGGCACGATCGAATTATGTTGATCTTTTCCTAAACAAGACATCTTAACAAAGGTCACATATTCGAGGTGGAGTTCTTAATATTGAGACTGTTAATCCATGTAGATGACTGGCGTTTGCTGTAGAATATTGCTAATTTCTAGGGTGCTTCGAAGGATTCTATTCATTTTCCTGTTTATGGTGCCTGTGGCCCTTTGGTCGCAGGAGTCGGATACCACCCACATACACATCAAGAGCATTTATTTTGGGGGAGGAAGCTACTACATCGATCGGGATCAAGCACAGGAACTAAAAGAGTGGCTGGAAAGCTTCGATCGAATCGAACAGTATGAAATCATCATCCAGAGTCACACCGACAACATCGGCAGCCAGCGCTTCAATCAATACCTGTCTCAAATGCGCTCAGAATCTGTATTTGAAGAACTCTTATTCAACAACATTGATGCATTGGCCATTGAGGTCAAAGATTTTGGCGAGAACGATCCGACCTACAGCAACAAGAATCTGATCGGAAGGCTAAAAAACCGTCGATCTGATGTGATCATTAAGCCCGTGTCGCTTTAGCTCTACTTTCGGTTGTTTGACAGCGATCATGAGGGGATGTTCTTGACTTCATTCCTTTCACGTCGGATCCAGTAATCCTGAATATCCTTGTAGGTGTCGAATCTGAATCAGCGGTAGATTTTTATATTTGCAACAATGTTGCATAAAAAACAACACAGGAAGAACCTTCATTGAAATGAATGCTCGAGAGCTGCTTAGTACCATGGACCACCTAATGGAGCAGGTAACGGCATTGACTATTCGACCACTAATAAAATTGAAGTGACCGTATTTAGAGATAATCGCAAACTACTTGAGGCAGATTCAGTTGGCGCTCTGGCTAGTGGACTATGCATGGTGCATTGTCTGGCAACGCCCCTTTTGTTTTTCGTGCAAGCAGGAGCCACCTGTGCAGAAGCAGGCCCATGGTGGTGGTCAATTATTGACTTTTTGTTTCTAGTAGTTTCGGGCGTTGCGGTCTGGCGATCAGCAAAGCAAGACAACAAAAGGTGGCTAAATGCGGCCTTGTATTTGAGCTGGATTTTGTTGGCAGGTCTTTTGTTTAACCACCGATTTCATCTCATTTCTCTTCCTCACATACTGTTATACATTCCCGCAATTGGATTGGTGGGATTGCATTTATACAATATGCAAACATATCGCTCTGTGTTGTAGATGAGCTGTTACGATCACGTAATGGGTAGATTCCAAGAGAAAGTCCTGGTCAAATCTTCCTGACTAGGCCTCCTCCAGCTGACTTTGGTACTGATCGATTAGTTGCTTCTGTAGATCTGGAGTCATGGATTGGTACTCGCTAAAAGTTCGTGAAAACTTTGCTCTTCCCTGGGAGATCGACCGCAAGGAGCTGGAGTATTGATACAACTCTGCAAGTGGTACTTTGGCGTTGATCTTTTGATAATGTCCTTCTGCACCCATGCCCAAAATCATCGCGCGCCTCGTCTGCAGATCACTCATCACATCGCCCATCACCTCATCCGAGCACATGATCTCTACCTCATAGATAGGCTCCAGGAGTTGCGGACGTGCTTGACCAAAAGCATTTTTAAAGACCATCGTACCAGCCAATTGAAATGCCATATCGTTGGAATCGACAGGGTGCATTTTGCCGTCATAGATGCAAACGCGAATATCCTGACACGGTGAACCGGTCAGTGGTCCCTCCACCATCTTAGACATCACCCCCTTCTTAATCGCATTGCTGAATTTGGCATCGATGGATCCACCCACAATGCACCAGAGATAGACCAGTTTTCCTCCCCAGGGCAGTTCAGTCTCTTCTTGATTTCTGACAGTAAGTCCATTGGGAGCAGGCATTCCCTCAAAATAGGGCTCGATGCGCATATGCACTTCGGCAAATTGTCCTGCGCCACCACTCTGCTTTTTATGCCGATAGGAGTCGTTGGCTACCCCCGTGATGGTCTCTCTATAAGAGATTCTTGGGCGGTCAAATTCCATTGAGATATTCTGTGTCTTCTCAATGCGATATTTGATGATGTCGAGATGGAGTTGACCCTGGCCATGCAGAATCGTTTGTTTGAGTTCCTGTGATTGCTCCACGATAAGCGTAGGATCCTCTTCCTGAATGCCATTCAGTGCCTTTACAAGTTTTTCCATGTCCGCCTTAGACGGTGGGGAGACGGCCACTCGTATGCGGGGTTCCGGGAATTGGATGCGTTCTACTTCCTGAACAGCGCCCTTAGTGCCGAGCGTATCGTTGGTGTGGGAATCTTTAAGCTTAACACAGACTCCAAGATCTCCTGCAACCAAGTTGTCTGCACTCTCCCGGTTTTTTCCATTGGCTACAAAGAGTTGATTAAAGCGCTCCGATGTGCTGGTCCTTGGATTGTAAAGTTCATCACTGGATTTCAATGTACCGGAGTATACCTTAAAATAGCTGACTGTTCCTACGCGAGGTTCCGACAAGGTCTTGTAAATAAATACATTCGGGGCAGCGCTGCTATCGCACTCGAGAGTCCCGCCATCCTGCAGGGTCGCCGCTGCGCGATCCGTTGGTGCCGGAGCAATGTCGTTGAGGAATCCCATGATTCTTCCACTACCCATGTTTGTGGTGGCACTCGCGCAGAATACGGGAAGAATTTCTTGTTGAGCAAGTGCGATCGTGAGTCCCTTAGCCAGTTCTTCTTCGGTGAGCGAACCTTGATCAAAAAACTGCTCCATGAGCGCTTCGTCATTTTCAGCGGCGGCTTCAACAAGGAGGTTGTGCATTTCCTGGGCACGTCCGATTTCACTATCGGGTATGTCTTGCTTTTCGGGCTTTCCACCGCCTTCAGGAAAGACGTACATGGTCATGCGCAGCGCATCGACAATGGTGTTGAATCCCGTACCTGCGTTGAGCGGATACTGGATAGGCAGTACTTTGCTGCCAAACCGGGATTTCAGCTGCTCCAGTGAAGTGGCAAAATCTGCCTTTTCATGGTCCAACTGATTGACGACAAACATGGCCGGCGTTTGAAACTTTTCTACATACTCCCATACCAGTTCGGTCCCGACTTCAACTCCGGATTTTGCATTGATCATCAAGACAGCTGTGTCGGCAACTTTTAAAGAGGAGATGACTTCACCCACAAAATCATCTGACCCCGGTGTATCAATGATGTTTATTTTGTTGCCTCTCCAATTGGCATGCATGAGCGAAGAAAAAATGGAGTTTCCTTTTTCTTTTTCAATGTTGGTATAGTCAGAAATGGTGGAACCTTCTTCTACAGTACCCATTCTGGTCAAAGCACCAGATTCAAATAGCATGGTTTCGGCAAAAGTAGTTTTGCCGCTTCCTGAATGTCCAAGCAGTACAATGTTCCGAATGTTCTTTGATGTGATTGCCATGCGTTTTTCTATTTAGTTCAGTAGTAGAAGATAGGGACCATGCTGACCCTGAGTACTGTCAAATTAGCGATTTATCAAGGAATAACCTACGACCTAAAGAGGCCAATAATACATGTACTTGAGGTACATACATCGAGCCCTGAAAACCAGAAATTTAAGCAAACAGGCGGCCAAATAATTCGTCCAAACCGTTCAATTGGAGGCAGCCGAACGAGTCTTGTTGTGCAACACTCTGGAGATATGCTTTCCCAATTTCTCGAATGCTTTTTTCGGGATCATGGTAGGTAAAAGAAAGCAACCGTTTGGATTTTAGGTTGGAATAACCGAACTGTTGGCTACTGGTCCGTATACTTTCTGCACTGATGTTGCTACGCCCACCGAACCAGGATCCGATCATGGCCACCGGAAGGGCCAATTTTTGCATCCAGGGCGTTAGTACCATGCTCGGAGGTTTGCTCTGCAAGGCTGTGGCCAGTTGACGAAATATGTCGGAATAAGACCAATTCGCCGCGTTGATGATGATCCTTTCTTGATCCACAGGTTCGCTGAGCGCCAATAGAGCGGCACGGGCAACATCCCGTACATCGACTATGCCTGTGCTTCCCGCGGGACTGAAGCGAAGGCCTTTTGCCACTTTCGAAATGAGCTCACTTGATCCACTAATCCAAAAACCCGCACCTAAGATCAAACTGGGATTAAGTATTAAAGTAGAAAGTCCCTCATGTGCTGCTCTCCACACCTCCATTTCAGCAAGGAATTTAGAGCGGGCATAGTTAGAGGTCAGGGAGGTCTCTTTCCATTCATTGTTTTCATCAATAATTGCCTGTCGAGGATCCCTTGCGAAAGCGGCGATGGAACTGATGTGGACAAATCGATTGGCATCCTGATCTAGGGCAGCATTGCAGAGAGTGGCTGTTACTTCTACGTTGGCCTGGTAGAGGGCTTCTGCATCTCTTGGGTCAAAGGAAATGAGTGCCGCGCAATGTATGATGTGTGTGCGCCCTTTTACCAAATCATAGACCCCATGAACATCCTGCAAGTCACATTCGACCCATTCTATATCAGAGGCACAATCCCTTACCAGACTCAGATCTGAATGGGCACGCTTACTGGCTCGGATATTGGAAAACCCCAATGCCCTCAGGTATCGAAGTATGTAGCTTCCCACCAGGCCTGTCCCTCCTGTAACCAAAATGGCGTCGTCTCTATGCATGGATTTGAATGTTCGCTGCACCTCGATGCAGACAGCCTCCAATACTGTCATGTTTTGCACCGGTTACAGAAGAAAGCACATTTGGAATTCCAAGAAGATAACAATACGCCATGTAAGCCATTAGGAGACATTCCTTGAAATCGATCAATGTCGCATCCTGCTGCACCACATGCACCTGTAAAGGTTGCAAGTACTGCTGCAGAACTTCCATCAAAAAACGGTTGTGCGCTCCTCCTCCCGCACACTGTACATGTGCCCGTTCGCTTTGGGGATACTCTTCTATGAAAGCAACAATTTGCATGACGATGTGCTCAACGCATGTGTGCAGGAGGTCGACTACGGGTGCGCTGGATTGGTCCAGAATCGGTAAGACATGCTTGGTCACCCAATTGTTATCCAGGGACTTAGGAAGTGCTTGACTATGGAAGGGTAGATCATTGAGAGCCGTCAATACTTGCGGCACCGATTGCCCTTGCCGCGCTAAGGCTCCACCTTGGTCAAAGGGCTGCCCCACTTTTGCGCTGAGATGATTGAGGGCTTGGTTGCAAACCGAAAGATCGCCCGATAATATTTTGTCGCCCCTTAGAACAGAACCGTTGCAGATACCGCCCAGATTGAGAAAATACTGGGTATTGCGCAGGAGACGGTAGTCAACAATAGGCGCCATAGGTGCTCCTTGACCATTAAGAGCAACATCCTGCATTCTGAAATCACAGATCGTTGCGATGCCCGTGAGCGCAGCAATGGTAGCACCATGGCCGATCTGTAAGGTGGTCCCTTCTTCTGGATTATGAAAGATCGTGTGCCCATGCCAGCCTATCCAGGAGGGCCCATCGTCACTGCTTGCAAGAAAGCGATTGATGGCATTGGCTACCCATCTGCTATACGCAGCTTCGAGCAAGTAGAGTGCGTGAGCAGAGGAATTGGGAGCTGCACGTAGCTGTTTGACCAATGCTGCATCATAGGGCACAGTGCTGGATTGAAGAATGGTCCAGTGTGGAGAATGTACATCATCTCCCTGATCGAAGCGGATCAGCGCCATGTCGAGTCCATCCAGCGAACTGCCGGACATCACGCCCAGGATGTTCAAGGTTATTCGGTCTTAAACTGAAGCGTATACTGAGCAACGGCTTCGATTTCTTCTGGCGTCAGGATGCCTTCGAATGCCGTCATGAGTCCTTTGCCATTGGTCACCTGCTCAATCCGTTCTTCTACCGTGGTGGTTGCAAGTCCCAGATCTTTGGCACCATTGAGGCCCATCTTGCCATCGATACCATGGCATGTGACGCAATAGGTTCTAAATATCTTCTCCCCGTCAGGTGCATCTGCCACGGGCTCTTCCTTTTGTGTTTTCGCAGAGGCATCATCTTTGGATGCATCTTCCCCGCCACAACCCATGAGATAAGGGGCCAGGAACACGGATGCAACTATAAACATATTTTTCATTGTACTGACTTGACTAGGGGATGAATATACTAAATGCTCCCTCATGACACTTTAACTTTTTTTTGCAGATGATGGCATTCTTTTTGCACAAAGATGATCAAGAGTATGTGTTAAAATGTTTAGACTTTTCAATTTTGTATATCTGATTTTAACGAGGTCTGCGTCTCCACCAAGGGTCCAGGATATTTCGTTAGCTCCCGAGACACGCCCATACATTTCTTTTCTTGGTCGGTAGACTTGACTACCTTGGTCAGGGATGCCTTCGGAACTGAGACAACGGGTCATAACAGGAGTACTTTTTGCCATTGCCATAGTGGTGCCGATACTGGTTGGACGTTTTCCTGCTTTGTTGCTGCTGTGTGCACTTGCTCTGTTGACTTCATACGAATACTTGGGACTTCTTTCGATAAAAGATGCCCGGAGAACTATGGCTTTGCTTTGGGGGCTGTTTGTATATGTCTCGCTGACCTTATATAGCCTGGCACCAGACGATGATGATGCTCTTCGCTATTCGATCCTTTTGGCCAGTTGCTTTTCACTGTATTTGATCGTCGCATTTGTCCTTGGTTGGGCAGGACTGAAGTTGCAGTACTTTCTGTTATATCCTCTCTACAGCGTGTTCCCATTCGCACTACTTTTCATTTATGCACAGTGGTTTGGATCTTATGAGTCCTTTATCGTTTTGATTGTCCTGGGATTCATTTGGATAAATGACACCATGGCGTACTTTGTCGGAAAGTCTATTGGGAGGACGAAATTGTCGCCTAATATTTCTCCAGGCAAGACCTGGGAAGGAACAATAGGTGGCTGGGTGTCCTGTGCCCTGGTGGGAGTTCTATTCGCAGCCCTAAATCCTCATTTTACCCTCTGGGAGCTCGTGGGTATGGGCCTGTTGGTTGGGATTGGTGGTACTTTTGGTGACTTGTTGGAGTCACAATTTAAGCGGCTGCAAAAGATAAAGGACTCGGGATCCGTTCTTCCTGGACACGGGGGGTTTCTGGATCGGTTTGACTCGTTGCTCTTCTGTGTACCTTTGATTGGATTGTACTTGATGATAATTAAACCTCACTAAGGATGCGAGGCATACATAAGGAAGGATTTTCGACGATCATGTATACGGTAGCTGCTAGTGTCCTGGTCATTATTCTTACGTATGTCTTTGCTCCGCAATGGGCGATTGTTACTTGGATATTGGCGCTTATCTTTGAGCTGCTGATCCTGTCTTTCTTTCGTATTCCTCAGCGCACTTTTGTAGAGGCACCTGAGGCAGTCATCAGCCCCTGTGACGGGAAGGTTGTGGTTATTGAAAAGGTCACAGAGAGTGAATTTGTCCAAGGACCTTGTCGACAAATTAGTGTCTTCATGTCGCCACTTAATGTACACATCAACTGGCATCCGATCTCCGCCCGAATGGTTTATAAAATGCACCACCCAGGCAAGTATCTGGTGGCATGGCATCCTAAGTCTTCTAGCGAAAACGAACGTATGAGTCTGGGCTACCAAATGAACTCGACTAAGGTCTTGGTCAGACAAATCGCAGGCGCCCTTGCTCGACGCATTGTCAACTATGGAGTAGTAGATGTGGAAGCAACGCAAGGGCAAGAGATGGGGTTTATAAAGTTTGGTAGTCGAGTAGATATTTTTCTGCCGTTGCATTGGGAGGTGCTGGTAGAGCCCAATGAGCGGCTAATCGGCGGCGTAAGCAAAATTGCCAGGATTGGATAGGGAAGAAGAGGTGCGTCGATTTGATCACCAAGAAGAGCGAGCCCATTTTCTTACGCATTTTCTTGGGCTCATTTTCATTTTGGTGGTGGGAAGCACACTGATCGAAAAAGTGCAGGGTGACGTATGGATGACCCGAGGCATATGGTTTTATGCATTGTCTTTTGCTTTTGTATTTGCTGCGTCCAGCATATATCATTGGGTTACCCATGGCCATCGAAAAGCCATTTGGAGGAAGGTGGACCACATTTCCATTTACTATTTCATTTTAGGTTCGAATGCACCTTTCTTACTTGGTGTCCTTCCGGGCATGGAAGGTGTTCCCTACTTCATGGGGATGTTTACGCTTGTTTTGATTGGAACTGCCTACAAAATTAGTGGTATGCGAAGATGGCCTTGGATCTCCCTCGTGTTCTATGTGCTACTGGGTTGGTTGGGACTGGTTACGGTCTGGTTGATCTTTGATCAGTTATCTGCATATACCTTTACCCTGATTCTCATCGGAGGGCTGCTCTATACCATTGGCGTATACTTTTATGCCAACGACCATCGTCGGTGGTTTCACACCATATGGCATCTTTTTGTACTGGCGGCTGCGGGTGCTCATTTTGCCGCTGTTTCCTCCATCGTCTAGAACTCGGCCTTCATCTGGGGAAAGAAGATAACCTCCTGAATGGAGGTTTGATTGGTCATCAACATGACCAGACGATCGATCCCAATCCCTAGGCCACTCGTTGGAGGCATCCCATATTCCAGAGCACGGACATAGTCGTGATCCATCGCCATGGCTTCGTCGTCTCCCCCTGCCGCGAGTCGAAGCTGATCTTCAAAGCGTTGTTGCTGATCGATGGGATCATTAAGCTCAGAGTATGCGTTCGCGATTTCTTGACGATTGATAAAGAGCTCGTATCGCTCCACAAGGCCTTCTTTACTGCGGTGCTTCTTCGCCAGGGGCGACAATTCTACCGGATAATCTGTTATGTAGGTCGGTTGCAGGAGGTGGGGTTCCACTTTTTCGCCAAAAAGAGCATCAATCAATTTGCCTTTGCCTGCCGAAGCTTCTACTTCGACACCAAGTTCCTTGCAAGCAAGTCTTATCGCTGACTCATCCATATCACTGATGTCTACGCCTGCATACTCCTTGATGGCTTCCAGCATCGGCAATCTTCTAAAAGGAAGGGTAAAGTGGATGCTGTCTTCACCTACCTGGACGGTCTCACCACCCGTCACTTCTTGACAAATGGTATTGATCAACTGTTCCACCATTTCCATCATCCAGATGTAGTCTTTGTACGCTACATAGATTTCCATCATCGTAAATTCAGGATTGTGGGTGCGATCCATTCCTTCATTGCGAAACATCTTGCCTATCTCATACACCCCTTCGTAGCCTCCGACAATGAGCCGCTTTAAGTACAATTCATTAGCGATCCGCATGTAGAGGGGCATGTCCAAGGTGTTGTGATGCGTGGCAAATGGCCGTGCACTTGCACCCCCATGAATGGGCTGTAAAATGGGGGTTTCTACTTCCATCCAACCCCGCTGGTCAAAAAAGGAGCGCATGGTTTTGATCAGTCTACTGCGCGTTTCAAAGTGGTTTCGTACGGAAGGATTGACCACTAAATCGACATACCGTTGGCGGTAACGGAGTTCCGGGTCGGTAAAGGCATCATAGGTGACCTCCTTTCCTGTTTCTTCATCAATCTTGGTTTTGACAATGGGCAATGGCCTTAGGCTTTTGCTTAGTAAGGTAAGTTCCTTGACGTGGATGGTGGTTTCGCCTACTTTAGTCTTAAAGACAAATCCTTTGACCCCGATGAAATCACCGATGTCAAGCAGCTTTTTGAAAACGGTATTGTAGAGTGTTTTATCTTCTCCAGAGCAGATGTCATCCCGAGAGACATAGAGCTGAATGCGTCCACTGCTGTCTTGGAGTTCAGCGAACGATGCCTTGCCCATAATGCGTCGCATCATGAGTCGGCCGGCCAGGCAGACCTCTTCAAAAGCAGTGCTGCCGTCGGTAAACTCATCCTTGATGGTGTGTGCCCGGTGACTAATGGGAAACAATGCTGCCGGGTAGGGATCAATGCCGAGTGCTCGTATTTGTTCCAGGGATTGACGTCTCACCAGCTCCTGTTCACTAAGGGTTCGCTCCATGACTATTCCTTTTAAATGGAGCGCAAAAATAGATCTTTCACCTTACTGCTATACTTATCCCAAGGATTTTAGCGAGAATTCCTTCCAGATCTTCGAAGGTTTCGTGGGGATCATGTATTTTGATGGCTACACCACCATCTGCTTGGAAAAGTATGCCATCGTACTTGTTCAAACATGCCATCTATCTAGTACTCCTGTGCCAGTTGCCACTGCACGGCCAGAGAGACCTCATCATAAGTGAGTATGTTGAAGGTTCGGGTAGGAATAAGTGCATCGAAATATTCAATCCCACTTCATCCTCCATTGATTTGGATGCTTCGAATTACCGGTTGGTTATTTATGCCAATGGCAGCGAGACTTTTAGTGTCAAATCCAACTTGTCGGGATCCCTCGCTCCTGGTCATGTGCATGTGGTCTGCGAAGCTGGAATGGGTTTTTCTGGGGCCGATCAAACGTTTACGGCAGGCCATAATGGCAACGATGCAGTTGCCATTATAAAGGGAAGTACCGATAGACTGGTTGACCTCTTTGGCAATATTGGATGCGACCCCGGTTCAGGGTGGAGTTCTGGCGGGATGAGTACTGTGGACCGCACCCTGCGACGCAGGCCATGCCTGGGAGAAGGGGTGTCACAGGATCCAGGCCAGTCATGTGCTTTTCCGACGCTGAGGAGTGAGTGGATAGGTTCCAGTCGTGATGATTTGAGTGGTTTGGGCCGTCACGACTATAAGCCCAAGTTTCTAGATGCTCCCAATCTCGCTGACCCGATGATTTGCGGAGGATCGACCCAGGTTTCCATATTGGCAAGTGGTTACAATCTCGAATACTCGATCAATAGTGGTGCATCTTGGCAGGAGTCTCCTGTGTTTCCAGCCGTGTTTGCCGGATCCTATCATGTGCAGATACGAGAGCGAGATGATTTGGGCTGCATGGCGAAGTGGCCGCATCGCGTCGAGATCAATGAACCACTGCCACCCGAAATCGACCAGATTGTACCATTCGATGCCGAGACCTGTGGTGGAACCGGCACACTCTTGTTGCAGGGCCTCTTACAGGATGGACAATATGTCATCACATTCGATCATGACGGTGCCGAGAAGACCAGGGATGAAGTGCTGGCAAAGCAGGGGACTCTGGAGCTATCGGGCCTGAATATTGGGCGCTATGAAAACATTCAAGTGATGAACCTGTCCACAGAATGTTCGTCCCCGATTCAAAGAGGTACCTACTTCATTGAAGGACCGACTCGGCCGAGGATAGGATCAATTGCGGTCATAGATGCTCCGCAGTGTGGTGGACTAGGCATTATTCGGGTGACGGGTTTGCGTCGAAACGAAAGGTATTCCATCTCCTACGAACATAACGGAAAGTTTAATGCTCAGGAAGGGATAAGTGCTCGAAGAGGAAAGCTGGAGTTGACACAGATGCCCATCGGTAACTATAAAAACATCCAGGTTACACATGAGACCACACAATGCTCATCAGAGAAGATGACCAAAGTTTATACCATAGGGGAACCCATCCCTCCAGAAATTGCCGACATCATTGCGGTTGACCGGGAGAACTGCAAGGCGCTGGGACAAGTCATGCTAGATGGACTTGATGCCGACAAAGTCTATCGTGTAAATTTTCTTGCCGACGGGGGCAGGATGAGCGCCACCGAGATGTCGAATGCCCATGGCAACGTTTCGCTTTTTCTCCCGGATGGCGCGTATGCTGATTTTCATGTGCAAGACCAGGGCACGCTTTGTTTCTCTGCGACCAGAGCAGGATACGTTCGATTGAAGGGACCGGCACCCATCACTGCCCGGTATCGAAGTGTAAGGCCTGTCACCTGTCTGGCCGATGGAGCGATAGCGATTGAAGGCTTGGAACGTCATACCAGCTATGAGATTGAGTATAGGGCTGATGGTCGCAACCAAAGCAGCATGGCCAGAACCAACGGCGGAGGAATCATAATGCTTTCGCTTCCTGCAGGTGTTTACTCTCACTTTTCCCTTTTGCAGGTGCGATCTGGATGTCGGGCACCACTGATGGAAGAGGAAATTATCTTGGAAGCCCCCCAGATACCAGCACCCACCATACGAGCAATGTCGCCCGAGGGTTGCAGTACTACAGGGATTGTCTTCATCGAAGACTTGGTTGCCCTCAAGACGTACCAAGTACGCTTTAAAAGCAGTAACGATTGGATCTTGGAGGACACAACGGCTGATGCTCTGGGCAAGGTACAGCTGTCATTGGCCCATGGAAGTTATTCAGATTTCCAGGTCATGGATCTCGAAAGTGGTTGTCGATCCTCTGTGCGCGATACCACCATACATTTCGAACAGGTGGGTCCATTCGATGTCGATCTTTCGCCCATGGTTGCGCAAGGCTGTTCAGATCCATCCGGTATGGTGTTGAAAGGTCTTCCTGAAGATCGGGAGTTTATCATTCATTTTCAGCATGATGGTCGTGAAAGCCTTGAGGTGCGACGAAGCAATGGTTGGGGAGAGATCGAGTTGCTTTTGCCTGATGGCAGATATCAGAATTTCTTATTGATAGATGGAGTAACTTCGTGCTCCTCAGCGTTATACACAGATGAGATAATACTAATGAGACCAGCTGCGATTACCTTCCTGTTGTCTTCCCTGGCAGCCACTGTTTGTGGTGCCCCTGGGATGATCAATCTCAGCGAGCTGAGTCCCAACACTGAATACAATGTGCGTTACGAAGAGGAAGGGGCAGAACGATCAGCGGTGTTGTCCAGCGATACAGAAGGGGCCATTGCCATCAGCGCTCTTGCCGGACGCTATTCCAACTTTCGTGTAGAGGATGTGATGACTGCCTGTGTGTCCGGTGTAAGCGATGAGGTAGTCATGGTGACGCAGAGCGATCCCCCGCCGCTTAGTATCGCCGCAGCTAATGGTCCTACTTCCTGCGGTGGGTCGGATGGCTTCCTGGTGCTGCAAGTAGAATTTAGTGACGTAGAATACACAGTGGAATATGTATTTGAGGGCGTCAAGACCACTCAAGTATTACGCAGTGATGAGGATTTTGCACAAATCGCTCTGATGAATCTATCGGCGGGAAGATACGAGCAGATTGCGGTGGTTTTTGATGGTTGTCGCTCACAAACCTTTGATGCAGATCTTAGTGATCCGGTGTTGACAGATCTGATTTTGTCGGGCGTGGATCCTACTGCTTGCAGCAGCAACAATGGAGAGATTCAAATCAGTAATATTCCTCCGGCTACCACATTGTCTATCGAGTACAGTGTGGATGGGGGAGCCATTCAAACGTTCAATATCGGGTCTTCACCTGCAGGCACAGCTGCAGTGACGAATCTTGAGGTGGGATTTTACGAGAACATCGTACTGAGACTTAATGGGTGTAGTTCCAATCCCATGTCCCTAGTACTCACCGCACAGGAAGCCCCTTCTTTCAACGTCTTTCCGACCGACCCCTCTGACTGTGCTGCATCAGACGGCAGCATTCTTCTCACAGATTTAAAAGACCAGGAACTCTATGAAGTGATCTATACCAGTGCAGGGACAGAAGACACCTTGCAGATCGGGGCTGTAGGAGGGCAAATTTCGATTGATAACTTGCCCGTCGGCCTCTACGAAAATCTGAGGGTACAGGAGAATGGATGTGTTTCGAGAAGCCAATCGGTTGCGCTGAGCAGTTCAGGGCGTTTGTTCCCCATGCTAGTAAGTGCTGATTTAACATCTTGTCTTGTCCCTAACGGTGCTATCCTTGCGGGATCTTTACCTCCCGTGTCGCGTTTTGATTTGTCTTTTGACTCCCTTGGTGTGCCCATCAGCAGATCCATTTGGTCCGATGCTCAGGGGCAGATCGCGCTATCTGGCTTACCCGCAGGAACTTACACTGCTGTCGTACTTGAACTTAATGGGTGTCAATCCTTGCCCGCCACATTTTTGATACAAAACTCTGGCGTAGATGCGCCACAGCCGATATTGGATAAGGTCGTTCCGTTACAGTCCTGCGATCCTCCTGATGGCACATTCGAAGTGGGCGGATTGGATCCAGGATTAAGTTACTTGCTAAGCTACATCTGGGACGGAATGCAACAAGACGATACCTTGCTCTTTGCTGATCCCAGTGGACGACTTGTGCTAGACAGTTTTCCTGCTGGCCTCTATACGTCAATAGAAGTGATCAAGAATGGGTGCC
>JAHQVP010000053.1 GCA_019634275.1 Saprospiraceae bacterium | reverse complement strand
TTCCTTGTCAATGACATATCCCAGATTGTCAAGTAGAGGAATCAGCTCCTGAGGAGAAGACCATGCAAGCGAGGATCTACTCATCCTTTTTTCCGAAGATGCCGCCCAGTTTGTTCTTGACCATGGCACCCATCATCCCTCCGGCACTCATCGTATTATCGACTTCTTCGCCGCTGAGTTTCGCCTTGAAATTGTCCACAAACTGATTGAGCAATTGATCTGAAACATCATTGATCAGGCGAGAACCAAATTGAGCAAGCATACCGACAATGGTGATGTCCATGCTAAAATTGACGGTGGTTTTGCCGTCAGCCTCACTCAAAGTACCGTTCATGATCATATCGGCGCTGCCTTTTCCCTTGCTGTCCAGACCTCGTCCCTTGAGGACCATCTTTCGTTCTGCTTCGTTTAACTCCAAAATTTCGATATCTCCGTCATACTTGACTTTCATCGGGCCAAATTTCGTCACCACTTCGCCTTTGTAGTTTGAGTCATCGATCTTTTCAGTGAGGGCTGCACCAGGTACACAGGTTACAATTTCCTCGGGATTACTCAGGCTTAGCCAAACCTGATCAATGGATTGATCCAATGTAAACTCCTTTTCAATTTTCGTATTCATCCGCTTTTTATCTGCCTTTTAAAGGTTGCCAGAAAATCATTTAAAATACCCCACTTTCTTTAACTCCTTGAAGAGTTTAAAAGGAGTGATTGGAATTTCCAGATGAGATATACCCAAATGAGCCACTGCATCCACGATCGCATTGGCAATAGCAGGAGGTGCTCCCACGGTAGGGGATTCGCCTACTCCCTTTGCACCGATCGGGTGATGAGGAGAGGGTGTCACCGTGTGACCCGTTTCCCAGGAAGGCGACTCTACTGCTGTTGGCACCAGGTAGTCCATCAGCGTGCCGTTGAGTATGTTGCCAGATTCATCGTAAATCAATTCTTCGTACATCGCCGGAGCCAGCCCTTGGGTCAGTCCGCCATGCACTTGCCCCTGCACGATCATGGGATTGATGATGTTTCCACAATCGTCAATGGCTACAAATCGTCGAATCTTGATGTCGCAAGTTTCTTCATCGATGTCCACTATACAGATATACGCACCAGAGGGGAAGGTCAAATTTGGAGGGTCGTAGTAATGAGTGGCTTCAAAGCCTGCCTCCATGCCCTGAGGATGATTGGTGTATGCTGCGAATACGATTTCCTGGATGGTCTTACTCTTTTCAGGAGCGCCCTTTACAAAGAATTTACCAGGTTCCCACTCCAGATCATCTTCGCTCACTTCCATTAAATAAGCGGCAATCTTTTTCGCCTTTTTACGCAACTTACGTGCAGCCATGGCTGCTGCAGCACCGGCTGTAGGAGTACTTCGGCTGGCATAGGTTCCCAATCCGTATGGAGCCGTGTCGGTATCGCCTTCCTCTATTTGTATGTGTTCGGCGGGAATGCCCAATTCTTCCGCTACAATTTGCGCATAAGTGGTTTCATGTCCTTGTCCCTGAGACTTGGTGCCAAATCTTGCAATCGCCTTTCCGGTGGGATGAACACGAATCTCTGCGCTGTCAAACATCTTGATGCCCAGTATGTCAAAATCCTTGGAGGGTCCTGCGCCTACGATCTCTGTAAATGTGGAAATGCCAATGCCCATGAATTTGCCCTGAGCCCTTTTTTCTGCTTGTTCCTTTCGAAGCGCATGGTAATCTACGGTCTTCATAGCCAACTCAAGGCCAGCATGATAGTCACCACTGTCATATTCCCATCCAGTCGGAGATTGCCATGGAAAATCTTCTTTCTTGATGAAATTTTGCATGCGTAGGTCCGCTGGATCAATGCCGACCTCCCGGGCAAAAGTATCGGTAATGCGTTCGATGGCGTGCACAGCCTCAGTCACACGAAAAGAGCATCGATACGCTACACCCCCGGGTGGCTTGTTGGTATATACTGCATCGGCTTCCATAAAAGATGCATTATAGTCATACGACCCTGTACCAATGGAAAACAAACCCGTTGGAAATTTCGAGGGATTGGCAGATGCATCGGTGTACCCATGATCGGCCAACACTTTAAATCGGGTTGCCAGAATTTTTCCTTCTTTCGTGCCCGCCATTTCTGCTGTAATGTGGTAATCCCGGGCGAAGGAGTCTGCTTGTAGATTTTCGCTGCGATCTTCGATCCATTTGATCGGTGCACCAGTGAGGAAGGAGACTGCAATGGCAATGACATACCCTGGATAGACCGGCACTTTTCCACCAAATCCACCTCCTATATCCGGTGAAATCACCCGGATTTTCTCTTCGGTCAGTCCTACGTGTCCGGCAACAAGTGCGATCACAGTTCGAATGGCATGGGGAGCCTGCGTGGTCATGTACATGGTGAGGTGATTCTCCACTTTATCATACGATGCGACGCATCCACAGGTCTCAATGGAGGCCACATGGATTCTAGGTATGTGCATTTGTTCTTTGACGACGACGTCTGCAGCCTCAAAAACCGAGTCCGTCTTTTCCTTGTCACCGGCTTCCCAATGCCAGATGTGATTATCGGTTTTTCCTTCTTTGTCAGGACGGAGTAGGGGAGCGTCGTCATCTAGTGCCTTATAGGGATCCATCAGTGGACTCATGGGCTCGTACTCTACGCGTACGGCTTCTTTGCCATCCCTGGCCAAATAGCGACTAGTAGCGATGACAGCAGCCACCTCTTGGGCTTGGTACATGACGGTATCGGTAGGGAGGACCATTTGGGTGTCCGACATGAGCGTTGGCATCCAATGGAGATTATACTGCTCCAAGTCCTTGCCAGTCACAACGGCTACCACCCCCTCTATCTCCAGTGCCTTGGACGCATCTATGTTCTTGATCTTTGCGTAGGCGTATGGGCTTCGTACAATGTCCATATAGAGCATGCCAGGAAGTTTGACATCGTCAACATAGTTGCCTTTTCCTTGAATAAATCGATCATCCTCTTTGCGCTTGATGGAATGTCCCATTCCACCGATCTCTCTTGATGTTTTACACTTTATCATTGTTGATTCAAATTAAGGATGAAAGAATTAGGATACGAATTCAGGTTCTGTCGAAGGAAGTTCCTCTCCACGCATCTTGGCGCTGGCATACTGAACAGCCTTAACGATGTTGTTGTACCCTGTACAACGGCATAGATTGCCAGAAATGCCCCAGCGAATTTCTTCTTCTGTAGGGTTTGGGTTTTTTTCTAAGAGTTCTTTGATTCTCATCATCATTCCAGGAGTGCAAAATCCACAATGCAATCCATGGTTCTCCTTGAAGCCCTCCTGAATGGGGTGAATGCCTTCTGCCGTGGCCAATCCTTCAACGGTGGTGATTTCTTTACCATCGGCCTGTACCGCAAGTACGGTGCAAGACTTGGCAGACTTGCCATCAATGAGCACAGTGCATGCTCCACAACTGCTGGTGTCACAGCCGATATGGGTGCCCGTAAGGCTGACGTTTTCACGAATCAGATGGACCAGAAGCAGGCGATTCTCGACTTCAAGCGTTTGGGGGGTGCCATTAATTGTTACGGTTATTTCCTTTTTCATGTTCCCTCTGTTTATGATGCTCTTTGGATTGCTTTATTAATCATGCGCTTCGTGATCACGTTGACCAGATGGCGCTTGTACTCTTCATCTCCTCGGAGATCCGGCGAAGGACTACAGTCCGCTGCGGCATACTCCGCTGCTTTCTCAATGTCCTCACTGGTCAGTTTTGAGCCAACAAGGACTTCTTCTGAGCGGGCTGCTCGCATCGGAGTTGGGTTTACGTTGGTCAATCCTATCCCCGCTTTGGTGCAGCTGCCTTCCGCATCCACCTCGATGACAACGGCAACTCCTGCGGTGGCATAATCGCCCACTTTTCGCTCAGCTTTGTGGTATGCAGATCCGGCTCTTTCACCAAGGGAGGGTATGGAGATTTCCGTTAGAATTTCTCCCTGCTGAACGGCCGTCATATAGAATCCGTAAAAGAAGTCATCTATGGGCACCGTGCGCGATCCGTTTTCGCCTGCGATCTCTACCTCTGCCCTCAAAGCAATCATCACGGCCGGATGATCATTAGCTGCATCACCATGGGCAATATTACCCCCCACAGTCCCAAAGTTTCTGACCTGCGGATCAGCAATTAACTTGGAGGCATCCGTAAAGATGGGATAGCGAGTAGAAATAACATCGGACTCTTCCAAGTCGACCTCCCGCGTCATTGCTCCTATCTTGAGTCGACCATCTTCCTCCTTAATGTAAGATAAGCCCGGTATGTTGTTGATGTCAACAAGGTGAGATGGACTTGCAAAGCGAAGCTTCATCATGGGCAGTAAACTATGTCCTCCAGCGAGAATTTTTGCATCCTCACCATGTTCCTTTAATAAGGACAGAGCTTCACTAATGGAAGAGGGTGCTGAATAGCCAAAATGTTCCGGTATCATGTATGCGCACTTTTTTGAATAAAAACTGAATGAATGATGTTTTTGATTTTGGAGAGGATGTAGAATAGGCTGGTATTGGTCCAGACGGCAAGAACGACCAGAATGGAACCGAGGGTGTAGATTTCCGCCCCTCGCATAGAGGTTTGTGCAAGGATGACAAATGTTATTCCTGTGACGGCGAGCAGAGCGGCTAGATAGGTTCGCTGACCACGAAAATTAAGGGCCAGACTGGTCAGGATGACAATGGACAACAGCAAGGTCATCAACAGTTCCATTCGACCATTGTGAGGAAAGTACATCTTGCCGCTACACATCGCGATCGCTCCAGAATACCCCATTAGACAGATGGGACATTTGGGCAACAAAATGATCAAAATACTGGAAAGCAGTCCTCCTCTACACGACCACTTTTCTCCCCCTATAGATTTTGATTTCGAACAGGACATTCTCGCAGTGCTGAAGTTGGGAAAATTCTTCCATAGATGAAAGAAAATTTGGTGGCACTTGAGTAATTAGGTGTGGGTGTGAGTGTGGGTGTGGGTGTGAGGACGGGTGGTGGGTAGCGGGGGTGTGGTGTGTTGCCAAGCAAGTGGTGGTTGGAAGGCTATACCCTAGACCCACGCACTGTCCTCGTCCTCACCCCCAATCGGGTAATGTGTGTGAGTGTGTGCAGGAGTGTGAGGACGGGGGTTGGGTAGCGGGCGTGGGGTGTGTTACCAAGCAAATGGTGGTTGGAAGGCTATACCCTAGACCCACGCACTCTACTCGTCCTCACCCCCACACTCACACTCACACTCACACCCAATTGTCCCCCCTTTGTCCCCCCTCCTTTTTTCGTATCGCAAGGGCTCCAGCGTAGTTTTAGTCCAGTGAAAATCAATCCAAATGAAACGTATAATTAACCTTGCTAAGCCGGTTGCATTGATGGTGTTGGCCTGTTCTTACCTCACCTCCTCTGCTCAAACTTTTACGTATACCTATCTCTTTCGCGGTGGAAGTGACTACTACATGTATCTGGACTTTAACCACAAAACCATCGCGTGTGACTGCACCGATAAATACATTTTCTCGGCGTATATTTCTCAAGTTGGCACAGGCAGTAGAAAGACCAGCAGTAGCAGGTCCGGTACCATGACCTTCGCGGTGGGCCCTTCTCGAAATTTTACCTATAGAATGAGTGCCAAACAAGAGGGTAGTAACAATTTGGTGTTTAGCTGTGTGACTTCTTGCCAACCGGAAGGCAGTACTTCCTATACCGCGAGAAATAGCAGCATTAGATCTCCGCACAGTCTGGCGGCAACGCAAGACGAAGACAGAGTCCGTGTCAGTTGGAAGTCTAATACAGACATACCGGCGCGAGATCATTCCTATGAGATTGCCAGAGATGATCCCTCGAATGTCATTGCCACACGCTCGGGCGTTTCAAAGGGGAGCACGCAAGAATTTATCGACTACAGTGTGGGTCCGGACGAAAGTCATGTCTACTACATCTCCACCAAAACCAATCACTGGGGAGGTCACCAGTCATCTACCCGTTCGATTTGGGGAAGGACACGTCCCAGATCCATGCGTGCATCCGTTGGTCAGCCCAGAAAGGTGAGCCTTAGTTGGGATGACCTTTCCGAGGCGACCAATGAGCTTGTAATCCGACGCAATGGAGAGCAGCTTACCGAACTTAGCGTAAACAGTGCGGCCGATACTGCATATTCAGACAGTGATCCAGCACTCATCCCCGGGAAGATGTATGATTATACCGTGGCATGGACCGCTGGGGGACAAGAATATTCGCTCAGCAGCCAAGGGGCAAGTCAAGCGAATGGTCGCATCAGCGGCTCAGTGAAGACTCCGCTGACCCAACTCCCGATTGCAGGAGTGGAAGTCTGTGTTGAATTAGAAAATGACCTGGATCAACTGCCCGCTGGGACGACCTTCTGTGATACCACTGATGAATTCGGAGATTATTCAATAAGGAGAATCTACTATGGATCTGAAGCGACCTTTAAGATCACACCTTATAAAAAAGGTCATGCGTTTGACCCTGCATTTTTGGAAGGTCAGCGGCTAGAGCTTGATGTCCCGAGTCTATCAGCAAATTTCGCTGATACAACTGCTTTTGTGGTGAGTGGCATGGTCGCTCAAGTTATGAATGGAGATACCTGTGGACTGGAAAACGTAGAGATCTGGGTCAATGGGGCCTTTAATGGAGATCGTACCGGGCCAGGAGGTTTTTACAGTCTGGGCGTCGAGGAGTCTGGCACATACGAAATAGGACCCAGGCTTGGTTTTCATGGATTTATGCCGGCTGATCGCAATGTAATGGTAAATGCTGATGTGGTCGACATCGACTTTGTTGATACCACTATGCAATTGGTAGAAGGTACCCTGCTGGGAGGCTGTGAAATCTATATTGGATCTGCTGGTGTCCGACTTTATGCAGGTGGCGATCAAGTATGTCTTGATACCATTGTTCGCACGGATACCTCAGGATACTTCCGGGCATTAATACCTGCCCGAACATATGACATGGAGGTTGTTGAGTTTGAACCCTTGTCCGAGTTCCTTATTGATCCTGATGAAGTCCTTTCCTATTTCGCAACCGAATCTGTAGATCTGACTCATGAGCCTCAGCGCCGGGATTATGTTTTCCGCCGTCCTCCGTCGATACGGATAGCGGGCATCCCAGAGAAACCTTGTACTGATCTGGAAGCTGCTGTTGTGGAGCAAAGAGAGGAATATCCTCTCGACATTACGGTCTCAGAAATGTTTGGAGATGACGGTTGCCTGGTGGAGACAGGTTTTGTTGTGGTTGTAGATGAAGTAGGCGATCGTGATGGCAAGCCCGACACCATAGAATTGGTGGATGGAAAAGCCACCTATTTTCTCAGGCCCGGCCGACCAAACTTAATTGCTCCTCATTTGAAAACTCTTGAAATTACAGCATATGTAGGAGAAGAGACCTCGCAATGGACGTCTCAAATGATCGTGACGGGACTGAGGGCACGTGAACAGACATTTGCCACTGTCATGCCAGAGATTCCTTTCATGGTACTGCATGATCCTCCCGGGGATGCCAGCTATAGCTTTCGAGAGCAGCAAGAGATTTCCTCCCTGGCTCTCCGTGTTTTTGGGACAGCGGAAGCCAGCGCCACCGCCAGTGCTGAAGTCAAACTGGGTTACAAACAGGAACTTACCACCGATTTTGGTCCGGCAGAACAGACGATCATTACCGAGCACTGGGGAACATTGGGCACATCATTTAGCATCGGAGCCAGATTAGAGGGGCAAGCCGAATGGGTGCTGGAACAGGAAGTACTGGAGCGTTTTTCCACCTCCTCGAATCAAGACATTACCGGGGCTGAAGGAGATCTCTACATTGGTGCGGCCATGAACATTCTGTATGCTTTGGCCGATGTGCTTGCGGTAGATCCTTCTACCTGTAGTCTTTCCCTGAGTCAGGATATGATTATGGGAAACAATGGCTTTGCGACAACATTCATGTACACAGAAGACCACATTCAAAACTCACTGATACCGCAGCTTCAGCAGATTCGGGACCTATACCTTGCTCGGCAGTCGGATTCGGTCGCTACTTACGAGAATCAGATTCGAGTTTGGCAGCAAGTCCTTGACAATAACAGGCGTAATAAGCAGCGCGCCCCTCTGGTGGAAAACATCTCCTTCAGTGCTGGGGCGGGGTACTTGTCGCAAGCCAGTTATTCCAGCGATAAAAGCATTTCGATTGGGGCAAGTTTATTTGTAGAAGAAAGTGTCGCCGTTGGAGCTGGGTTTGAAGTTGCAGGATCTGGTGTTCAGGGAAAGGTGGAAACCCGAGTGCGTTTTGAGCTAGGAGAATCTTTAACCTCCGATTTGGAACAGAAAACCACAACTGGTTTTGAGCTCAATGATGATGATCAAGGAGATTTTTTTAGCGTCAACATTCGAAGAGATCCTGTCTATGGCACCCCCGTATTCGAAACGGTAAGTGGAAGAAGTTCGTGTCCCAAAGAGGAAGTCACGCAGCCGCGAGAGTCGGTTCAGTTGCAGAGCGATGCTTTCTCTCAACAGAATATCCCTGCAGATGGGGAAGCTGTTTTTAAGCTCGATCTGGGCAACATCAGTCAGTCTGATGAACCAAGAACGTACCTCTTTAGATTTTTACAAGAAAGCAATCCCGATGGGGCAGTGGTGACCATTGGTGGAAGTCAGGCTCAGGGAACGATTCCTTATACCATACCTGCTGGAGGTAAGCGAAGTGTGACGGTGACTGTGCGTAGAGGAGCACGTTCCTTTGATTATGCTGGATTGCAGTTTGTCTTGCAGTCAGGCTGCGAGGATGCACTCATTGCGGATACAGTATCACTGTCTGTTTCTTTTGAGAGCGAATTTCCGACAGTCAATTTCATCAAGCCCAATAGGACATGGTCACTCAACAGCCTGGATGGAGCAACCCAGTTGGTTCGGTACGCAGGCTTTGATGTCGACCGACTTAAAAAGGCCCAACTTCAGCTGTCACCCAAAGGCGCTTTTGCCTGGGAGACAGTTGCCGAGTGGTTGCCATCAGCTCTGCAGAATCTCGGCGGCGATTTTACCGGCGAGTGGGACGCATCAGGATATGCAGATGGAGAGTATGATCTTAGGATACGCGTGGACTACGGATCTGGAGATGTCTTCAGTGATATTCACACGGGCCTAATAGACCGGAAGGGACCATCTGTTTTTGGACTTCCGGAACCAGCAGACCAGAATTTGGTATTGGGGGATGTAGTCTCGGTGACGTTTGATGAGGCGATTGATTGTTCTAAGTTATCCTCTCAGAATGTTTTATTCTTCAATGCGGAGAATAGTGAAACCTATCCAGTACAAGTTGGGTGTTCGGGAGACCGGCTCATTATTTCTCCCCTTTGGAATCTCAGTGCCCATCTCGACGAGGACATCGTGGTGGAATTGCGTGGCGTCACAGATCAGCTGCAAAACCCCATGCAAGATTCCGTGCTGATATGGTCCTTTAAGGTGGCCGCAGGTGGATTAGAGGACAACGATGTCGATCAGGATGGGATAGCCAATCAATTCGACAACTGTGCATTGGCTGCCAATCCTAATCAAGGTGACCTGGACGGAGATGGTCTTGGAGACGCCTGTGACGACGACCTAGACAACGATGATGTGATTAATTTACTGGACAACTGCCCCTCCATGGCAAACGGCGAACAGGCTGATATGGATGGAGATGGTATTGGTGATTTGTGTGATGGGGATATCGATGGAGATGGCATACCGAATGATCGAGACAACTGTGCGATGTCTCCAAACCCTGCACAGGCAGATTCGGACGAGGACGGAATCGGGGACTTCTGTGATGAAGATGCAGATGGCGATGGAATTCTCAATGCAGTAGACAATTGCGCCATGGTCGCAAACTCCGATCAGCTGGACACCGATGAGAATGGCGTAGGGGATGCATGCGAATCCGATGCAGACGGCGATGGCATTAGTGATGCGGTGGATAATTGTCCTGAAACACCAAATGAAGATCAGTCGGATTTGGACGGTGATGGTATTGGAGACTTTTGCGACAGTGACCGTGATGGCGATGGCTTTATCAATGCCGATGACAATTGCCCCGATTCAACCAATGTTGATCAGTTGGACATTGATGGAAACGGCATTGGCGATGTGTGTGAAGAGATGACGACTTCGCAGGTGCATTTCGCAGATGACGCTAGCGCACTAGTCCTCTATCCCAACCCAGTCCGTGATGTTCTAAGGGTGGAATTAGGGGAAGTAGCAAAGGCTAATTGGTCAGGGTGCCGTATCGTCAATGCAAGCGGACAGATCATGCAGAATGTAGACATAGAGCCGCAGTGGAAGGAGTGGAATGTGAGCGTAAGTGACATACCGGCAGGCATCTATTCCTTTCAAATATTTTCCGATAGTGGTTGGCTACAGCGAAAGTTTATCATTGTAAGATAACCTCAGAGAATCCTGGATTTTCACTTAGAGGGCCTGGCAAAGTTGCCGGGCCTTCCTTTTGAGCCTGGTAAATTACTGGTGGACTGTAACAGACAAAAACAGAACATCAATTTCATTCTTTTGCACCAGATATTTCATCATCGAAAACCTTACGTAGCTACTGCTACGTGCGGTTTCGCTTCTTCATCCTGATACAAAATCTCTAAAATTTATGTATCCGCTTCATCTGTTACAGTCCACTAGCGCAATCTTGTGTTGAAGGAATAAAATGCATAGGATCTAGATAAAGACGAGCACAGTAAGGCATCTGCGGAGACCACGATTTACCTAGCATCTAAAAAGGCCTGATATATCTCTCGGAGTTGCCCTATCATCGTCGATGTTGAAAATTCGCTTGCTCTACTTTTCTTCACATTGTTCTCCTTTGAGGAGTACTGGTCGAGTAGTATTGAAAAGAGTTTTTGTAAGGGATCGATCTTAAAATCTTCGAGTACCCATCCGACTTCATGCTGATGGACATAATCCGACATTCCAATGGTACTTGAGAGAATCACCGGTTTGCCGGCTGCCAGACATTCCACAAGAGAATGGGGGTGTGCTTTGACCAGGTCTGGTGTTTCTGCCAGCAATATGCCGGCATCCACTTCAGGGTAGATGGTGTTGAGGTCAATTTTTCGATTAATGATCCGAATTCTGTCCTGCACATGCTGAGGTTGATTCTCGATCGCTTCGATCAGCTCCTCATGAAGGATTCCTCTCCAAAGGAAGGTCATCCTCACTTGCTTGCAGGTTTGCATCGCCTTACATATCAACATAATGCCTTTGCTATGGAACTGCTTTAGTGTCCAGGGAGCTGAGGCCATAAGCAAATGTATCTCAGATGATGGATGGCTTTGATGAGGGACAATATGGCTGGTGTCGATGCCAGGAATCACAACCTTAACCTTGGTGCCCAGTGCATTCAATTCCTGTTTATGTCTTGGCACAGAGACCAAGATCTGTTCATATCGAGACAGCGATTCGAGGTCTATTTTTGGACCAACCGTGGCGACGACCGAAAGTATGAGAGGCTTTGAGGTCAGTTTGCGAAGTACTGGATACCAAGTGGCCGTCGGGCTGAAAATATGTACGACGTCACAATGCCGGGCCAGGCGAACCAGTGTTTGCATTTTATGGATGCCGTATAGCATCCGGGGATATCGGGAGGATGGTGTACGAAAGGGATAGAGATTGATTGTTTCCGAAGCAAAGGTCTTTGATAATAAATCGACCGTATTGTGCAGTGCGTCAGTGCCTGACATAGCGGCACTAGCGGTGGTTGTCAAATAAAGTATTCTCATGCTCTTCGGATCCATTTGATCAATGACCTCCAGTATCCGTTTAAAAAGTGAGAGAGAGGAGGATCAAGTGGCTCTTTACTAAAGAGCACCTCCCAGTCCGTTGCAGATCTCACTTGTCTTCTGTTTTTTCTGAATTTCCATGCGCGGCGAAAGAAACGCAGATATCCGGATAAGGAGGCAAGGGGTCGACCATAGGCGATAAGAAAGTAAATCTGGCCATAAATGATGTGCGGTGATTTTTTTATTAGCCACTTGAGTGGAAGGTACTTCCAGAAGAGCGCAAGGCGATTGCAGGTTATCAACCTAATGTAAGTGTTGTGAGGCAGATCAGATCCGTGTGCCTGATGCAGTACGATAGCGTCTGGACAGAGTTTACAGGTCCAAGCGTGCAACTTGGCACGGATTCCGAGGTCAATGTCTTCCAGGTAGGATTCAAAATCCTCGTCAAATGGCCCGATTTCTGCCAAGGCCGCCTTCCGATAAACGGTTGCTCCCGCAGACACAGAGAATGGGTTAGTGTCTGGTACTGTACTGGATAAATCGACTTGATGCAACCGCTTGGTGGCTGCTCCATACCAGCTCACCGAATTGCCTGCATCGTCAATCTTGGAAGGGTCTTGCATGCTAAGCATGAGTGATCCGACAGCATATACGCGCGGTCCTGCCTCTTCCATGGAGTTTACCAACTTTTCTAACCAAGTGGAATTTGGCGCTGTGTCGTTATTGAGAAGGACGACATATTCTGTTTGTGCCTTTTCAATCCCACGATTCACAGCATAAGCAAACCCGCGGTTTTGCTCGAGGCTGATGATGGTAGTGGTCAAGGGATGCGCTGCGATGGTATCCAAACTGTCATCTTGCGATCCATTGTCCACGACAATCACTTCAGCAGGGGAGACGGTTTGCCGAGCCAGAGCACTTAGACAACCTGGGAGCCACCTTGTGCCATTCCAATTGGGGATGATTATGGTTGCCGCAGCCCTCATCGCCTAAGGAATAGGTGATTTTGATTCCCGAAAGTATGCTGTAGTCCATGTATCAATGCAAGTCGCAAGGCACGCGCCCTTTGAAGCCGACCACGCACTATGGCGCCGAGGTATTGCCGCAAACCGTGCCACATCCATCGCATTCGTTGTGCTGAGGGGCCGTGTCGCTCGATATAAAGAAAGCGGTTTCTTAAGGTGTAGTAGATGTACAGATGGTCACGTACACCACCTGGTCGTTCGGTACGGAGATGATGTGCCATTGCCTGATGATCAATTGCGCACCGATATCCCTGAGATTGCAATTGTTTGCAGTAGTCGGCAATCTCACCGGAGAAAAAATAGTGGGTGGACAAGTCTCCCGTTTTAGCAAAGGCAGCTTTGGCAATCAGAAAAAGGGTGCCCGGCACGTAAATCGCATCTGTGGGGGACGATGGAGGCAATGCCTCCAAGGCTGGTGTCCAATGCCTGGTATCCACTTCTCGTGCGATGTCCAGGCCACCAAGAGAGAATCGGCTCCCTTGATCCGATTTCTCTTCAAGAA
The DNA here is from genome assembly GCA_019634275.1 of Saprospiraceae bacterium. GTDB lineage: Bacteria > Bacteroidota > Bacteroidia > Chitinophagales > Saprospiraceae > CAJQNM01. The sequence goes on along the minus strand of JAHQVP010000053.1, from coordinate 846 downwards.
CTGGCCCTAAGAGGCCGATTTCACGGTGAGACTTGATGGTCCAAATCATTTGTATGAGGTCTTGCTCTCTAATCGTAACATCCGTGTTCATGACAAGTGCAAGCTCCGGCGATCCGGAGAATAGATGATGAAGTCCTTGATTCAGGGCGTGACCGTAACCCTTGTTGCTTTCGTTCTGAATGATGGTTGCATTCAGGTCTTTCAGCATCATTCGATCTGAATCGGCAGATGCATTATCGACAATCACGATCTGGCATCGGAGTCGCGCCCATGACCGCAGCATGTCCAGGCATTGTGCAGTCTCTGCTGCGTGATTCCAATTGATGAGGACGACTCCAATGTCTGCATTTTCGATACTCACAAAGTGTTTCTTGGAGGTGAAAGATACCGATATCGTGGCGCTTCGACATGCCTTAAATTTTATGATAAACATATGCTCTATTTGTCTACAATCCATTCGGCAAGTGCTAATTTGTGGAGCGATGAATGCTGCGGGTGATCGAAGTCAGGAAACGGAGAAGCATTGGCCCAACATACCCATCATTGTTCTGAATTGGAATGGACTCGATGACACACGAGAGTGCATGCATGCCTTACTGCAATTGGACTATCCACGCTTTCAAGTATACCTTATTGACAATGGTTCAGTAGGCCGTGAAGGGGCAATCCTGGAGAGCGAGTTCCACTCCATTGCCCAGATAACAGTTTTGCGGCTTGAGGCAAATTTGGGATTCACTGGCGCCCATAATTGGATATTGCCGAGGTTGCTTGATGAGGACTATCCATACATAGCACTGCTGAATAATGATACGGTTCCGGATCGCCATTGGTTAAGGGAACTGGTGT
>JAHQVP010000052.1 GCA_019634275.1 Saprospiraceae bacterium | reverse complement strand
TGATGTCAAACAGTGCTACCGAAGAATTGCCCGCGCCTCGGTATATCCAATGGGCATCCAGGCATAGTTTGACATTATGCGGGTCCGTGGCCAACATCATGTGATGAAATTCCCTTGCCGAATTTCTCATTTCAGAATCGTGATTATGGTAGGCCAGTTGCATGTCCAATTTTCGCAATTCTCTACCAAGGCGATCGAGGGCTTCTGCTTGTATCATGAGGGCTCCGTCTGATTTGTCCTCCATACCTCCCCATTGGATGGGAGATGGATTTGTCACCACGATTTCTGTACCCAGAGGCTTGCATAAGCGGGCGATTTCGAGAACTTCCGCTATGCTCTCATTCTTTTTCTGATTCGTGTGCAAAACACTGTTTACATAGATAGAGGGGCAGATCAAGTTTTTCAGCAAGGGCATCAAATCCTGGAGATATTCCTTCGATTCGATCAACGGCTCAAACCTATTGAAACCGGCTGCTTTAACCAATTCAATAGAGGTTGATAGGTCGTCATACCAATTCTGACCAGATCGCTCCATAAAAGTCTGCCATGGATACTGCTGGCAAGAGATCTCCAGCGGATTTTCTTTACCAAAAACGTGTGTAAGAAACATACCCATAGCTCCTAAACTAGTATTTACGACAAATGACCTCCTACTTGAGCGCTGCATCTTGGAAAGATACTCAGAAAGATCATTTGAAGTTGCCTTGGCCCTTCAATTGACAACCCCTGATTCACTATATTACCTGAAGAAAAAAGCTACCATGAAGGCCTCTATACTCTTTCTACAATTCACGCTGCTCGCATGCCTGGTGACCGCCCAGGATGCCTACGAGCAGATCAAGGAGATCGCACACATTGATCAAAAGGTCATGATGCCTATGCGAGATGGAATCAGATTGTGCACCGACATTTACAGACCAAAGACTGATGAAAAGGTTCCGGTAATTTTTTCCAGAACACCTTACAATTTTAATAGTTGGGGTGATGGAGAGATGCGCACGAGGACTTTTCAACGCGCCCTTGAAGCGGTAAAGCGTGGATATGCCTATGTGGTTCAGAATGAGCGGGGCCGCTATTTTTCTGAGGGAGAATGGGATATTTTGGGAACGCCGCTTACTGATGGGTACGATGCTTTTTCGTGGATAGAAGATCAACCCTGGTGCAACGGGAAGATCGGTACCTATGGTTGTTCTTCAACTGCAGAATGGCAAATGGCCGTGGCTGCGATGGATCATCCGGCACATGCGGCGATGGTGCCCATGGGTTTTGGAGCAGGTGTGGGTCGAGTAGGTCGCTTTTATGAGCAAGGCAACTGGTATCGAGGGGGAGCGCAACAAATGTTGTTTACTTCCTGGTTGTACAGTACGCAACACGATGAAATGAGTCCCAGACTTCCCCAGGGCATGAAGCAGAAGGACTTGCTTCGTTTACAGCGATTTTACGACATGTCGCCCGAGTACCCGCGGGTAGATTGGAAGGAGGCTTTCGCTCATCTCCCGGTGAAGGACATCATAAAGAATGTGGAGGGCCCGACGGGAATCTACGAAGATATGATCTTGCGCAAGCCGAATGATCCAGACTGGTATAAAGGAGGCTTGTATCATGATGACATGCCCTTCGGTGTTCCGAGCTTCTGGTTTTGTTCATGGTATGATGTATCGATCAGTCCTAATCTTGAGCTCTTTAACCATGTGCGACAGCATGCCGAAGAAGCTGAAGTTCGAGACAATCAATACCTGGTGATTGCTCCAACCTTACATTGCGCATATACACGTGCAAAGGAAAATACCGTGGTAGGCCAGATGAGTGTCGGAGATGCCCGCAACGACTACGACGGATTGATCTATGGATGGTTTGATCATTGGCTCAAAGGTGCGGAGAAGCAAGACATTCCTCGGGTGCAGTACTACACCATGGGAGCTAATGAATGGAGATCGTCATCTTCCTGGCCTCCAGAATCTGTCGAGATGCGTCCATTTTATCTAAACAGCAGTGGACGAGCCAATAGTTTGTTTGGAGATGGCATGTTGACCTCCGATGTCCCGGAGACGGATCAACCCGATGCCTACACGTATGATCCAATGAATTGGGTTCCATCAGTAGGTGGCAATGTTTGTTGTACGGGAGGGGCCATTGATGGCGGGGCTTATGATCAAAAGCAATTGGAGACTCGGCAGGACATCTTGGTCTATTCGACAGAGCCCCTGGAAAAGGATACAGAAGTGAGTGGATTTATCGAGGCCACGTTTTATGTGTCCAGTGATGCGCGAGACACCGACTTTACCCTAAAGTTGGTGGATGTACATCCCGACGGAACCGCATACAACCTTGATGAAACAATTTTGAGAGCTCGGTATCGAGAGGGTTTTGATAAAGAAGTCTTTATGGAACCTGGAAACGTGTATGAGATTGAAATGAGTCCGATGTCAACCTCCAATGTGTTCAAGAAAGGCCATCAAATTCGGATAGAGGTATCCAGTAGCAATTTTCCACGCTTTACACGGAATCTTAATACGGGAGGAAACAACTTTGACGAAGCGGAAGCGGTGATTGCGCACAACGTAGTGCATCACTCCAGGCAGTATCCTTCGCAAGTGCGTTTACCGATTGTCGAGTGATGACCGAAAGGAAATCTGAGCGATTGTTGTATAGGCGTCTTGATGCTTCCCTGTATGATGATTATCATGCGTTTTATTCCAATGCTGCCGCCACTAAGTACATTACCGGCGATGTTTTATCAGAGGATGCCATTAGGGATCGCTTTAGAACAAGTCTGGAGACGAATAAGGATCCGGAGGGAGGCTGGTACCTAGTGTACATCGCGGCTTCCCAACAATTTATTGGGGTGGCCAAGGTAACGAGGTCCTCTCAAAACAGCATGGAGGCGGAAGTTGGATATGGCAGCTTGCCTGCCTACTGGAACCAAGGATATGGTGCAGAAATGATGGAGGAGATGATAGCGCTGGCGAAGTCCATCCCTGAGGTATCAAGACTGGCCGGTGTCATTGACCTCGAGAATGTGTACTCTGAGCACATGTTGACCAAGCGTGGATTTGTGCCGGGTATTCCCAAGGAAGGCATTGTGACGCTCTATCTGGATCTGGCCTAATGACTTCGGGCATATTTACGCACGATATCAATTCACACTTTAGAGTGAAAGGGTTGGAGAAGTCAATGCTACCTTTGCTGATGAAACTAATATTGGTAGAGGACGATGATGACCGTGAGCCAAGTATTCGGTAGCCTTTTGATTTTTGTCCTGCTGGTGCCACAAGCAGGCAATCAATTAAAGAGAGAACAGGCATCGGAATACTATACTAAGAGTTTTCGGGCGGCCGCCCAGCAGAATTTAGATCTGTCCATGGCTTATGCCGATTCTTGCCTTGCAATATACCAGGCGTTAGAGGATGAATGGGGGATGGCTCAGTCTCATTTTCTATATGGAATTCACGAGAGAGTGCGAGGCGACTATCCTGAAGCAAAGGGCCATTTTGAGACATTCAGACAACGTATGGAAGATCTCGCGGATACGGCTAAGTTGGCGTCCGTACACTTTCAACTGGGCATCATCAATGAAGCTTTAGGGGATCTCGACGGCGCGATAGAACACCAGTATCAGTCCATTGCCTACTATGAAAGCCAAGGGAATCGGCTCGATACAGATCATGGACTCACAAATCTGGGCAGCATATATCGTAAGATCAAGCAGTACGATAAGTCTGAAGAACTGTATCTCCGATCTCTTGAACTTGCGAATGAAAAGGATTCCAATACAGGACGAGCAAATAATCTGGTAAATCTTGGAAACCTATATGCTGAACAAGAGCAGTATGCAAAGGCCATAGATGTATACGAACAAGCCGCTCATTTCGATTCCATTGAGAACTATGTGTACGGATTGGCTTATGTCAACGAAAACATAGGTAGTTTACTCGGTAAGCAGGGTAAACTTGAGGAGGCCTTAGTTCGACATCAAAAGGCCTTGGAGATGCGTCTTTCGCTGCCAAATGCCCATGAAAAAGCAGTCAGTTACGAGAAAGTGGCCGGTGCCATGATTCAACTTGGACGAGCGAGACGGGCACTCACACTTCTGGACTCTGCTGCCAGACATGCGAGTGAAGGCTCGATTTTGGAAGTACAACGGGATATTGCTCAAACACGTGCGAGGGCATATGCTGAGGCAGGAGACTTTGCTCATGCCTATCAGCAGGAGAAACAATTTGCTTTGCTACAGGATAGTATTCTAAATGACGAAGTCTCCCAGCAGATCAGTACCCTCAATACGCAGTACGAGACAGAGCAAAAAGAGCAGGAGATCAAGCTGCTGAACACAGAGAAATCCCTTCAGGAGGCTCGTCTCAAGGCAGTGAGAAACCAACGGCTAGGACTCTTGATCGGACTGTTGATCTTTGCTTCACTGCTCTTGCTGGTGTATCGCCTTTTTCGAAAGACGAAGGAGCAGAATGGAATCATCCAATCGGCTTTGGAAGAGAAAGAGGTCTTGTTGAGAGAGATTCATCATCGAGTGAAAAATAATTTGCAATTCATCTCCTCCTTGCTCGGCCTCCAAACGGAGCATATCCAGGATCCATTGGCCCTCGGAGCACTGCAAGAGGGACAAGATCGAGTCCAGTCCATGGCCTTAATCCATCAGAACTTATATCAGGAAGATAATCTCACCGGTGTTGATGTCCAGGATTACTTTACTCGACTTATCAGAGGACTTTTTGACTCCTACAACATCCGCAAAGACCAAATTGCCTTGGACCTGAACGTAGATGCAGTCAATCTTGATGTCGATACGGTTGTGCCGATCGGTCTCATTGCGAATGAGCTCATCAGCAATAGTCTTAAATATGCTTTTAATTCCCCGGAAAGCAGTGGGAAGATTGGCGTCACCCTGCGAGAGCAAGGAGATGCTCTTTTACTTCAAGTAGCGGATAATGGACCAGGAATGAAGCAGAACCTATCCGAGCTGGGCGACTCCTTCGGTTATCGACTGATCAAAGTACTGAGCGAACAACTCAAGGCTTCGATGCACATCGATGCGGAGGAGGGCACCTCGGTAACGCTCCGGATAGAGCACTATAGGCGTCCCTAACGCAAGCCCCCGATCATTACTTTAGGTGTGTTTCAAATAATTTGAAGATGCGGCGATATTCGTCACTCCAGCTGCTTGCTTCTCTAAAGCCATGCCCCTCCATCGGGTACACGGCAAGATCCCATTCTTCCTTTTTGAGTTCGATCAATCGTTGTGAAAGCCTAACCACATCTTGAAACTGGACGTTTGAATCAACCATGCCATGAAGCATCAGCAGTGGTTTTTGCAACCCCTCGGCATGGTAGATCGGAGAACTTCTTCGATATGCAATGCTGTCTTGAACGGGTGTGTTCAGAATATTGGATGTGTATCCATGATTGTAGTGCGCCCAATCGGTCACCGATCGAAGGGCTGCGCCGCAGGCGAAAGTGTGTGGAGAAGTAAACAGGGCCATCAAGGTTATGAATCCTCCATACGAACCTCCATAGATGCCAATGCGTTGGTCGTCAACGCCCAGCACGTCAGATAGATACTTCGCTCCGTCTACTTGGTCCGAGAGGTCTTTGCCTCCCATGTGCCGGTAGATGGCGGTTCGCCAATCTCGGCCGTACCCGGCACTGCCTCGATAGTCAATGTCTAGTACCGCATAGCCATGGTCGGCCAGGTAATTATGAAACATGTATTCACGGAAGTAACTGCTCCACCACTTGTGTGCGTTTTGCAAGTAACCTGCTCCGTGTACAAAAATCACGGCGGGTTTGCCCTGAGCACCACCTTCCGGCTCATACAAACGGGCTGGCACCGCGGTGCCGTCGCTGGCAGTAAAAGAAATCAACTTGGGAGTCCTCCAGGGATACTGCTGAAAGGCATCACTTTGTGATTGGGTAATTTGTTGCACTTTGCCCGCTACCTGATTGGGCATGACATACAATTCCCATGGCGTAGTACTATTGGAGTATCGAATCGCAAGTTGGGTTTCATCGGGAGAGATGGATACCTGATGTGCGCCTTCTAAAGTCGTAATGCGTTTCATTTCTCCACCCTCACTGGACAAATGGTAAAAGTGTTGCTCACCGGGGTGCTTGGCATTGCTGGTGATATAAAAGGTCGACCCATCGTGGGATAGCTCCGCACTCTGTATCTCAAACCTGCCACTAGTCAGTGCTTTCTTCTTCCCAGAATTTATATCCAGACGGTACAGGTGCGAGTATCCGGTTGCTTCCGATTGGAACCAGATCGTACGATTGTCAAGCCATCCAAGGGAGCCGTTAGAAAAATTCCAGCTGCTTATTCCGGGACCTCCGATCCAAGCCGGATCATGCTGATGATCCATGTCGGACAGTACTCCCGTGGCTAAATTCAACTGGGCAATCCATCGATCCTTATTGTCTAGAGAACGCACTACCACCACTGCGTGATCAGCAGATTCACTAAATATGGGGGGATGGATGATGGTAGGCTTGGCCCGCTTAAGCAGTGGAGACCAAGCAGTATCCTGCTGGTGATACTCGGCAAGAAAAGGAGCCTTCTGCCTGACCTGAGTAAGGGAGTCTACTTTGATTTCAATGACGGTGTCCCGTTGAAGATCCAACAGCCATCCAGAACTTTTATACGGAGCACTCCCCACCTTGGGCCTGGCTCTGATATCCTGTAGATACCCCGACTCAGTGACAAAGTTTGGCACTTTGGTGCCATCGTTGGATGAAGCTGCAGGCGTCAAACGATAAAAGACAAATCGTTTCGAGGGTTCTATTCTGAGGGCTGACATTCGATTCTTTCCTAAATAAACTGCTTTGGGACGGCTGGGCTCCAACAGATCGCTGCGTTCTTCCCTAAGATCATCCATTGCCGCCCGTTCGTTTAGAATTTCAAAGTACTCAAGTTGATCATGTTTCAACCATTTCTTTTGTGCGGCTTCTGGTTTGTCTTCAATAGGTGCTGACCCTTTTTTGAAATTGGTCAATTGCGACGTTGCACCGTCGGCTATTGACCAGCTAAAGAGGTTGTCTCCTACTTGATAGATCACCTCGTTTTCGTCCCCTGAAAAAATCGGATTGCTTTCACGGGCTACGGTATTGGTGATCAGGAGGAGATCGTCTGTCTCTAAATCACCCATGACAACATCACCATTCCTGGTCCCTAAATATCGTTTGCCATCCTTTGTGCGATCTGTCATGCGTACTTGTTGTCTCTCCTCCGCTATCTTGACTTGTATGGGAGCAATAGCCTGACTGTTGGATTTGTATAATGATGCCAACATTTGGTTGTCAGGGTTCCAGCGGAAATAGATGTCCTGACTATTGGGAGACCATCGTACAGATGTGGGGGAGTAGCCAGCAAAGTCATGCCCTTGCATGATCTCATCCAAATCCAACTCTGATTGGGCGTCGGTCATGTAGAATCCTAGAAGAGAGCCGACCAGGAGATAAATTATTCTCATCGATGAAATTCCTTTTGTAGCTTTTAGCATTGGTACTAATATGGTTCTGACAAGCACGAATGTACAGGTTATCCTCCGAGAAGCATGCTTCCAATTGGGCTTGGCACCCATCAGCGAGATTGTTGATTTAAGTCCAGGCGTTTCTTCTAACTACGTGTATCGACTACAACTTGCCGACGGCACAGACACCATCGCTAAGTGGACTTGTTTTGGACGGTATGAACATTTTCTAGAGGATCACCAGATTATTGCTGAAATGATCCAAAAACTTCCCCAAGTGCACCAGGGTTTCCTGAGTCCCCCACTTTCCGTCGAAGGAAAATTGGCCATACATAGATCGTCCCGCTTTGATATGGACTCCTGGGTTGCCTTCTATGATCCGATTGAACATGCACTTACGCTGCCAAAGGTTTTACCACGTTCGTTGATTACCAAGATGGGGGAGCAATTGGCGCTTTTCCATCGTTCTTGTGCCCAGATTGGTGCTGATGTAAGTCCGTCTTCCAAGACGACTCGTTCGGACGTATTGGAATTGGTGCAGGCAACTCAACAAAGTACAGACATTGATCCTGGCTTAAGTGCACTGATCCTTCAGCAGTGTGATGCTTTCTTAAGCTTCAATTCCCGGGTAGAGGAGGCGGACTTATCGATCATGCCGATCATGGTGGACTGGAATATTGGCAATTTTTCCGTGGACAAGGATGGCAATTTTTTCTCTCGCTGGGACTATGATTGGTTTAGAGTCAGTACCCGGATGTTGGATTTTTACTTCTTTGCAAGAGTGGTTTCTGCTGCAGGAGATCGCAGTTCGTTTACCTATGAGATCACGGTGATGCAGGAAGAACGTTTTCTCCATTTTCTGCGCGCCTATCACGAGGTCTTCCCTTTGACACCGGGAGAAATTCGATTGCTTCCAGAACTTTACCGTTTCTTCCTGCTGAACTACGTCATTAAATTTGGCCAGACATTTTTCCGAGATTATTTTGCTGAACGATTGCAGAAAGACGTGCTTCAAACTCATTTTGCAACCATCGATGATTTTGATGAGGAGCGTCTACTAAAAGAAATATGCTAATGAAGGTTACGCCGTTTAAAGAACTTTTGGATCAGTATAGTTTTGTCCTTTTTGACTCGTACGGAGTGCTGAAAAATTATGAAGGCATCATCGATGGCGTGGCGGAGACGTTGCAGTACATTAGGACGGACAGCAATACCTATCGAATTCTAACCAATGATGCCTCTTCTAGCCCGGGGAGGCTCTCCGAAAAATTTAAGCGAGGTGGCCTGGAAATCAGCGACCATCGCATCATTACTTCTGGCATGATGGCGCGCAGTTTTTTGTCTACTAAGACCATAGAGGGAAAAGTGCTGTATCTCGGAACAGAAAGTTCATCCGCCTATGTGTTGGAGGCAGGCAAGGAGCGATTATCGGCGGCGGATTATGCACCCGATATGCTCGATGAAATCGGATGTATTGTATTTCTGGACGATGAGGGGTATGATTGGCATCACGCGATGAATACAGTTGTCAATATACTGAGGAAGCGATCGATTCCTACGATTGTTGCCAACTCGGATCTGCTTTATCCCGTTCGTCAAAATGAAGTGTCGATAGCCACTGGAGCCCTAGCCAGGCTTGTAGAGCAAGTGCTAGGGAGAAAATTTATCCATTTTGGAAAGCCGGACGTACAGATGTTTGCTCACGCATATGCAGATCTTCAAGAGGGCAATCCGGATTTGCAGAAGCAAGACATACTAATGGTTGGGGATACCCTCCATACGGATATTTTGGGAGCCATTAAATTTGGTATTGATACGGCGCTCGTGCTGACCGGAAATACAACGGAAGAGTCGCTCGAGGTGGCCATTGGCTCTACCGGAATCCAACCAGACTATGTATGCCACAGTATTGCTTTCTAAGTCGACAACGGGGCCTTTGAACGAAGTATTCGATACGCGATGAGAAGGCCAAGTCCGATCATCAATACAAGTCCGGTGGATACAATCACTTGTTCGTCAGGAAATCGAAATGGATCTCGCTTCATGTAGATGCCTAGCAGCGCCCATATGGTCACCAGGCCAAAGGGGATATCGCGCTCTCGTAAAATAAAAACGGAGGATAGCAGAGAGGCAATGATCATCATGATCACGGTCCAGTGCGCTGCCGAAACACCCCAACCAGAAAAACCATGGTGGACTAACACAGCACTCGTATTGGCAATTAAAGCAACACAAATCCAGGAGGTATAGATGCTGAATGGGATGGCGACTATCCAATAGTGAATGGAGTTCGTTCTGGTCGACCGAATGGAGAAGTAGAGCTTGAGCAGGGTGACGAGCAATGCGACCATAATGATCAATGC
>JAHQVP010000051.1 GCA_019634275.1 Saprospiraceae bacterium | reverse complement strand
GGCCTCACTAGGTCCTTCAAATCCGGCACCCATTAAGGCTGCGCCACAGTTGGCGAGAGACTCCAACCAAAGCGCTGAGGCGATTGGATAAACCTGTACGTTTTCGATGCGGTAGGGTTGACTAACGTGATTGCTAAATACCCTCCATTGTATTTGAGGTATACTCCGAAAGAGATCGGCAAGAAAGGTTGGGCAGTATGCAGAAAGATACACAACGATATAGTCACCTTTTTGTGGCTCAAGTGAAGCAACCTCTTGTCGAATTACTGGTCCATGGATCTGCCGATGATAGGATTGGAAGTGAATGCCTATATGTCGATCAGCTGGTGCATAATTTTTGAGTATAAATTCTGCATACCTTTTGCGTCTGTGAGGACGAGGCGAGTTCTTAAAGAGAAAGGAGGCTTGGTGCGACAAAGCAATGGAAGGGATGCCATACAATTTGGCAGACCATGCCGTTATGGGTTCGAAGTCGCTAATCGCCAAATCGTAGCCTCGGACGGGCGACATTGTGACATCCCGTACGAATCGACCTAGCTTAAGGTTTCGAATCGACTTTGCGATGTCTACTTTTCCTGATGTCCCAAATGAGTATCCCAATCCATGTCGCAGATGTTTGATTTCCAGCGGAAAATCGATGCTGCTTTCTGTCCCACTTACAAGAAGGTCAACATCCATAAATTGACGTAACGCTGGAACCAATTCGATTGCTCTGGCAAGGTGTCCATTGCCAGTCGCTTGTATACCATACAGTATCCTCATATTGCCGTAGCTTTTTCTAGTTCAAGAGATTTGTTCAAGGGGACTATGCGGTGTTGTTGACTTAAGTGATCGTACAAGGTCCACTCATCATTCTCAAACTCTAGGGAGGTTAGATTTTCGACCCAGTCTCCTGAGTTCATATAAGTAATGGCATGTTGGCCATCATAATGTGTTCGGATGGTTGGGGTATGGATGTGCCCACAGATAACGTAGTCATACCCATTCTTAATGGCCAGATCCAAGGCTGTCTCTTCAAAGTCACCAATAAACTTTACTGCTTCCTTGACATTGGATTTTATTCTCTTCGATATGGAAACAGGTGGTAAGTCAAAGCGAGAACGAATGCTATTCACAAGGCGATTTAGCCTAATTAGATGATCATATGCTTTGCCCCCTAGTTTTGCGATCCACCGTGCATGCTTTATGGAGCTGTCAAATACATCTCCATGAAATATCCAATACTTTTTATTGTTTAGCATTAGCGTCAGCTTTTCTCGGAGATGGAAATTTCCAAGCGAAATGTTCCCAAAGCGACGTAACATGTCATCGTGATTTCCGGTCAAGTAGTAGACGCAAGTGCCAGATAGAATCTTATTTAAGATGCATTGCAATACCTTGAAGTGTTCAGGCGGAAAATATTTCTTTTTGAATTGCCAGATATCGATAATGTCTCCATTAAGGATGAGAATTTCTGGGTTGACCTCGCTGAGATAAGAGACGAGTTCTGCAGCGTGAGAACCATAGGTCCCGAGATGCAGATCCGAAAGGATTACAATTTTTGGATTTCGCATTTGCACATATTACCTGAGAATAGTATGTATAACTAATGCTAATCTAAGGCAGTAACATTACCTAACCGTGATGGAGGGATTAAATGTGCTATAACTTTATGTTAACCAAAATTTTTCTCTTCCCTAGTGAGCAGAAAGAATTGGATGCAAAAATAGAGATGCTGTCAGTCTATCTTGACGATTGGTTGTAGGCTTAGATAATCAAGGGATGTTAGAAATCGATCTGTCTCTTGCAAGGTTTGCTTATAGTATTCAAAATTTCGATGGTTGAAGAAACCATGCTTTTGCCCTTCGTATAGCACGAGCTTGCATGGAGAACCCACTCTTTCCATGGACATGCGGAAATACGCTGCGGTTTCTACCGGAATCAGATCGTCTTTGGTACCAAGTAAGAAGAGCATAGGGGGAGCTCCCTCACGTATGTTATGCAAGGGTGAAAATGAGGCATAGTGTTCCTGAATCCGTTCGTGGCCATAGCCAGAAGGTCCATTGTCGATCACGGGGTTGAACAAGACGAGCGCATTAGGCTGGGCGCTAATCTCCAGATTGTCTTCCTCTGCGTTGTAACCCTCAATGAGTGCCGCAGCGGCTGCTAAATGCCCGCCGGCAGAGCCCCCGGCGGCGATCAGTTTGTGGGCATCAATCCCTAAACCGTCGGCATTTTCGCGAATATATCGAATGGCGGACTTGGCATCCTCAAGGCATGCAAAGGGTTTCGTACCGTGTTTTGACGCCGTGCGGTAGTCTGCCAAGAAGCAAACCAAGCCCCGCTGAGACAAATACTTAGCTTGTGGAAGGAAATGATGCCTATTTCCGTTTTTCCAACCACCGCCAAAGAAGAAAACTATGGCGGGAAGTGGTGCATCACCCACAAGATTTTCAGGAGGCCGCAGCACCTCTAAGTAGAGCTCGGTAGTGTCTACGGTCTTGTACCGCAGCAACTCTTGAGCGGAGAGACTACCCGTCAGGAAGATGCTCAGTAAGATGAACAGGGCTTGTCGGATGGGACGACGTGTTGCACAGTATGACATGGCTTAATCCAGTTTGAAGTAAGGGTTGTAAATAAGACCAAATACATTGTTCCAAGGGTCGATCAAGGTACCGGTCATCAACTCACCTCCCACATTTTCCGGGTGTTGATGAATCTTTGCACCAAGGGCCGTCAAGCGATCGAATTCAGCATGAATGTCTTGAACACCCCAGTAAACCTGTACGTTGTCTACAACGCTGGCCCGAGGGGTATCGGTAGGCAGAAGGCCCAGTTCATAGCCACCGATGTTAAAACCTACATAGAAGGGTTCGACAAAGTAGGGCTCCTGGACAAATGCCTGCTCATACCAACTGCGGGCTTCCTCTAAATTGGGCACCAGGAAGATGCACGTCCGTAGTCCCAAGATGGGTGTTTGGCTGGTGTCATTCTGCATCGGGCAGTCTATTTGATTCGTCCGAATAACGTAAAAACTTAACCAGTGACAAGACCTCATCATCATCCAAGGTCCGCAGTAAACCCTCTGGCATAAGCGAAACATCCAGTACTTCTCGCGATTGAATGGTGCTGATGGGTATGGTCACTTCCTGGGATTCGCCTACCACCCGCATGGCTATGGAGGAGGGAGATTCGGAGGCCAGGTTGCCAACAATGGTTTGTCCATCATGTTTCGTGATGACCATCATTTTGTAGGCATCTTGAATGTCGCCACTCGGTTCGATCAGATTGCTGAGCAAATATTCCACGTCCGTCCGATTGGCTCCGGTCAGGTCGGGACCGATGAGTCCTCCCCGGCCAAAAAGTTGATGGCAATTGGCGCAAGAATGCTCAAATACAATCGCGCCGGCATGGAGATCACTTGCTTCAATGCGGTCTGCACTGAGTAGGGTCCGATACTTTTCGTAGTCCCGTTGTTTTCCCTCTGGGGGTTCTTGCAAAGGCCCCCAAAATTCCAAAAATCCGCTTCCTAAGACACGTCTCATCTGCCTCGCGGAATATTGAGGAATGTCCGCTTTCGCAATTTTCTCCGACCGGAGTGCTTCGAGGAGAAGATTGGCTTGAGGAGCATTGGATGCCAGGGCTTGAATGGCCACCGGCCGCTGAGGAGCCTCAATGTCGTAGAGGTTGTCAATCAAAAATGAAGCTAGGTCCTGATCCTGAAAAGTGCCGATGGCACTTATGGCTGTACTGGATAGTTCTTTGTCGTAGACATAGTCTTGCAGCAAGGGTTTGAGTGCAACAAATCGTTCTTTGGACAGGGCCTGGATGGCTGCTCGTTTTTCGTCAATGGGGGTCTGTCGATTTTGCAGTTTTCGCAATAAGGCGGCAGAAGCTCCCGCATCACCAAACATTTGCCCAATTTCTAAGACCAGATCAGGCATGTCTTTTTGTAGCTCCTTTGCGAGGTCCGGCCAGATATCAGGTGTTTGCAAATTGCTTTTGTCTCGGAGGGCATTCCGTATCCCTTCCAATTGATGATGGACATTTTTAGCTTTTGGATCGATTGTCGCGAGGACCTCTTCGATGGGCTCGGTAGCAGCTGCTCGGCGGGCAATGAAATTCGAGATCATGGACAAGTTTGATTCCGTACTGATGCTCATGGCTCTCTCTACATCGGTTGGAACCAGCGATTCCATTCCGAACCAGATCATGCGTGGTATATTTTGATCTTCCTGGTCTTCTTGATGTGTGCAAAGGTGCTCCACGATCGCCCATCGATCAACTGCTTGTAGACGCTGCAATGCGGCGGCCAGATAGCGGCGCACCACCGCCGAAGGGTCTTGTTTAGCCATAGACACAAACCGGTCTAGGGTCGCTCTAGAAGGTGCACCATCTTCGGTCAACAATTGAATGCACCATGCGCGTACATACTCTTCCTGATCTTCGAGGCCTGCTAGCAATTGCGGTGTTTCCAGCGCATTGATCACATGTAGTGTCCAAAGTGCCTTAAGTCGCACGTCAATGGTCCCAGCCTGGAACATGTCGTGCAAAAGTGCAATGGCGTTCTCATCAATGGCACGCTTGGCAGCCCGTGACTGCAATAGAATTCTGGCCCGTCGATCGTGCCAGGAGCTCGCCGATTTTTGAAGTTGCGCGAGGGCGACATCGTCTAGTGTTTTTAGATCGGAGTAGCGAAGGTCCCACTGATCCGCGAGACTCTGCTTGGGAGCTATTCGGAAAACCCGGCCCGTTTCTTTATCCAATACTTCCTTTCCGCAGATGTCGCCATCATGCCAATCCAGAACATAGAGACTCCCATCTGGACCCAGCTCCATGCTAAATCCGATCCACTGTGCATTGTTGGCTTTGACAAAATCATGTCCATGAGAAGCTACGAATCCAGATCCCTTTACCTTCAAGATATCGGAAAGCACTGCATGCTCGTGAATGTTAGCCATAAACAACTGCCCCTGGTACGCCTCCGGGAATGCATCGGACAGGTAGAATCGAGCACCTCCGTGAGCTGAACGATGTCGATGATCCACAATGGTCTTGATGTCGTCATATACGTAGGGATTAAAATGCTTGCCGCCCTGTCGCTGGTAGATGCCTCCCGGCATGATGTGAAACATGTGAGGAATGACGCATGCCGTGATGAACAGCTGGCCGTTTGCGTCATAGTCAATGCCCCATGGATTGCTAAAACCATGAGCCACAACTTCAAATCGATCCTTGATTGGATGGTATCTCCACACACCGCCATCGATGTCTACCCCTTCTGCATCCAGCAGGTCCTCCGGAAACTCTTCACCTTGCTGATATATTCTTCCTCCGTTGACGGGTTTTCTAATTTTGGAAGGGGTCGCAAAACCTTCCAATCCATAGAGCCATCCATCGGGTCCCCAATGAAAACTATTGATCGTCTCATGACGATCGCGGATGCCCCAGCCGGTAAGTAGGACTTCGATATCGTCCATGTCTGCCTTATCATCCTGGTCTCGGTCGGGAATAAAAAGCAGATTGGGTGGGGCTCCTAGGAATAAACCATCAAAACCAACCGCAATGGCGGAAGGAAAAGGAATGCCTTCTAAGAAGACCTTTCTCGAATCTGCTTTGCCATCTCGGTCGGTATCTTCCAGAATAAGGATCCGGCTGTCACCATATTTAGAAAATCCATGCCCCCGCGATTCATAGTCTCTATTTTCGGCGATCCATAGCCTGCCACGATCATCCCAGCAGAAGGCCATAGGCTGAGTAATCATAGGCTCGGCCGCCCAGGCATTCACGGCAAAACCCGCTTGCACCGACATCTCCTCAACGGCCTCTTGAGGGGACAAGAATTTGGCGTTTCGACCTTCTTCTTGAGCCAATCCCCACAAGGCGGCATCGGTGTAGAATCCATCACCTCCAATGTAGTCTTTCCATTGATCCAGCATATGGGCGTCATTGAGCTCACCCGTGTGGCAATACAGGCGATGCTTGATGGTTTCGGTTTCTCCCTGTTCGATCTTCCAGTCCCCCAATCTTGCGCGAACCGGGCCTACTCCCAATTGTCCATCGACCCTCCAAGGCTGTGGAAATCCAGCGTTGTCCGGGTGG
>JAHQVP010000050.1 GCA_019634275.1 Saprospiraceae bacterium | reverse complement strand
GAATCCTTGCATGACGCGATGAAATAGCAAACTGTCGTAATATCCTTCGCTGACCAGTTTGATAAAATTGTCTCGATGGAGTGGCGTCTCATCGAATAGCTCGATCATCATGGTGCCATGATCCGTTTCTACTTCCACTATTGTACTGGATGGAGGTTGGACCACAATTTCTTTTTCAAGATCTCGAGTGCGCTTTCCCTGTAATGCCTTGAGCTTTACGGTATAAGTACCTGACCTCCTATATCGATGTTCTGGGTTCGATTCGACAGAATATGTGCCATCCCCAAAGTCCCATTCATAGTTTTCAGCGTTTTCGGATCGATTGATAAACTCCACCTTAGAGGGGGCTTCGGGCTCTTCCTGGTGAATCAGGAAAAGCGCCTTGGGTGCATTACAAGCACCGAAAAGGATTACCATGCCAATGGCATATAGTATGGATACGTTTCTGATCATCTTCCCAGGCGAATATTCATCTTTATGTCACTCGTAGGTCGGTTGGCGCCGTCAACGGGCTGTGCGGCGATCTTGTCAATGACATCCAGGCCTTCCACTACCTCGCCAAAGACCGTGTAGTCTCCATCAAGAAATGGATATCCGCCTATGTTCTGATATCGCTCTTTGTCTGAATCGGAATACACCATGTTCTTTTGTTGTTGCCAACGATCAAGTTCTTGTGCTGGTACTTGATAACCCTGCACAATGAAGAACTGGGAGCCCGAGGACTTCTTCTCGGGATTTACCTGGTCAGGTTGCCTGGCAGCAGATAATGCACCTTTGAAATGAAGTGCCCCTATTTCGGCATCTACCTGGTATCCAGGTCCACCCATCCCTAAACGTTTTTCGCTTGGGGCATCTCTGCTCTCTGGATCGCCACCCTGGATCATAAAGTTTTGCATCACCCGGTGGAACAACAAGTCCTGATAGAATCCATCTTTGATCAGTTTGACCATATTGTCACGGTGACTCGGAGTTGCGTCATAGAGCTTTGCTACCATATCGCCGTATTCCGTTTCGATCGTAATCAATTGCTCTCCTTTTTGACAGGTCAGTCCCAGGAACAGGACGAGCGTCAATAACACTATTCGCATATACATTTTCATATCACTAGTTTTCCGAAAACGCCTCCATCCCTTGTTCTTGGAAGTAGGCGATTACTTTTTCTTTTAAGAACACTTCTTGTTGATCGGTGGACAATTTTGGAACCGGACGGACTAAGTCGAAATGAGGCCAGCCATCCTGATCGAGTCCCTTGAAGTCATAGTAGCCATCTGTACTTAAAACGGTGCACACCGCAATGTGCATCAGATCTTGTTTCTCCTCTTTAGAAAATTTGTGCTGTACCAACCCGAGTTCTTGCATTCCTATGAGCATCAAAATTCCCTGCAGTCCTGGCAATGATTCATGCCCCATTGTCTCTTTGACCCAATGTTGTACGCGCAGCCATTCAAAGTCTAACTGCCATTTTTCCATTGATGCTTTTTGTACGATGACGCTTAATACTTGTGTACTGATCTCATGATCTGTTGCCTACCGACAGTGCCCGTAAATATACATAACGAAGGCACTATTGGTCTCGTATAGAGGTGCCAATTGCCCTTGCGCGTCGTGCTGATGGAAGAGAAGCCAGCCATCCAATGGCGATTACCGTGGCCCCGACAATAAGAACATCAGATGCCTTCATCCGAATCGGGTACGCATCGACTACAAAACCTTGCGGAATGGAAATCAGACCCAGCGATGTTTGCAATGCATAGAGTATTACGGCCAACACGATTCCCACGATCAAGCCGGACCCGGTATACAACAAACCGAGTCGTACGAATACTCCGTGGACAAAAGAGCGTGTCCCACCCATCGCACGTAGGATGGCAATGTCTTTCTGTTTGTCGAGTACGATCATCCAGAGGCAGCCCACCAGATTAAAAGAGATGAGTAAAATCATAAGGCTGGCAATCGCGTAGGCCATCCATTTCTCTACGTTCATGATTTTTAGGAACTCCTCGTCTTGTTCGTAGAGATCCAATACGTGAAATTCATCGCCTACTACTGCAGCTATCTTCTCCTTGGCATCATCGGAGTCAATGTTGGGGTGTACTTTGATTTCCAATGCACTGATCATCCCTTTGCGATCGAGTAGACCCTGGGCAAATTCCAGTGGGACAAAGACATATTCGTTGTCAATCTCTTGTTGTATGCTGAAGACCCCTACGGCTCTTAGCTGTTGTTCTTTGAAGGGCTTGCTTATAGAGCGCTTCCTCCGAGCCATGAATACGGTCAACGACTTAAAAACATTCAAGACATCAATTGCGAGAATGCGAGACAGTCCGGACCCCACCACGGCTTCGACGCCCTCAGGGGCATCATGATCAAGAAAGATCCCTTCTATCAGACTCGAGTCAATGTTGTTGACTTGGACGAAGGATCGGTCGATGCCTTTAAGCGTTCCAGGACTGGGAGTATCATCGTATTCAAAAAAGGCGGTTTCTTCTATCGTTTGGGAAACGGCAGTGATCTCATCTAATCGGATGAGCTCTTGATGAAGTTGATCTCCATCAAAGTACTTTCCTTCCTTGGGCAAGACTTTGATGTCCGGGTTGAACGTATTGATCATTCCGGCAATCAAGTCTTCAAATCCATTGAAGACCGATAAGACGATGATGAGTGCAGCGGTTCCGATGGAAAGTCCCGCTACCGTCATGCCCGAAATGATGTTGATAAAATTGGTGCCTTTCTTGGAGATCAAGTATCGCAAAGCGACGAGAAAGCCCAGCCTCATGATTGTGTGAAAGGCGATTTGTCCACAATAGCGCGATAGACGGCAGACTGCACCTTTGAACGGTAGTCCTCCTTATGAAGCAAATTGTTCTTCATAGAAGGGAAAGTCCGATTGGAAAGAAAGATAAATATGAGATCTTGAGCGGGGTCGATCCAGACTCCCGTCCCTGTAAATCCATAGTGCCCAAAGGTTAGATTCGAACATTCTTCGGAGATGTTGCAGGGTTTTGATTTTCTTAATTCCTTCATGTCAAATCCAACGGCTCTTCGGGTGGAGCGCTTGTGACGCGTGGTAAATGAGTCGATGGTACTGCTGCTTAAATACTGTCTACCGCCATAGAAGCCTCTGTTCAGCATCATTTGATAGATTTTGACCAGGTCCTCTGCATTCGAAAACAACCCGGCATGCCCACTGATGCCTTCCAACATCGCAGCTCCCATGTCGTGCACTTCACCCTGAATGGTACGGTAACGAAAGTAGTTGTCCTTTTCAGTCGGAACGATGTCTTTCGCATCGAATCGATCTATGGGATTGTAGCAGGTGGACCGCATGTTTAAGGGTCCATAGAAGTGTTCCTGGAGATATGCATCTATCGGTTGTCCGCTGACGCGCTCCACAATGCGGGCGATGATGTAAAATCCTAAATCGCTGTAACGATAGTCCCGTCGGGTTCTTAATTCCGAATCAACGATGGCGTGCCAAATCGTGTCTGGGTAATCGCTTCGGAGATATAGATCTTCTGAAACCGGTACATTAAAGTCTTGCGAGGCATTGGGCTTGTAGTAGGCGTCAGCCGGTTTATTGGTTTGAGGATCTAACGTGTTTTTATAGAAGGGGATCCAAGGCATTAATCCAGCGTGGTGCGACATGATGTCCTGTAAGATCATCCCGGCTTTATTTGTGCCCTGGAGTTCTGGTAAATATGTTGCAATGGGCACGTCCAATTTTAGTTTGCCCTCGTCAAAGAGCTTCATGACCGCCATCGTTGCAGCGGTGATCTTTGTGACACTGGCCAGATCGAAAAGATGATGACTCTGCACTGGACGTTTACGCTCGTAGGTGTGATACCCGTACGATTTATTGAAAACGATCTTGCCTTCCTTTGCAACCAGTACGTGTCCCCCCGGCGATGCCTTTCGGCGCATGATTTCGTGCATCAATCGATCCACCTCACGAAGGGAATCAGCGCTCATGCCGACCTCTTCCGGTGTAGCATAGCCAATTCGAAAGTACTCTTTGGTATCAATACCGGTACCAAACGTGGATCTTGGAGATGCTGTGACGGGAAGACGCCCTCTCAAGGCCACCGCCCCAAAAAGCGCTTGAGCTGCCAGACGCTGCGTTTCAATTTGGTCATTGTACGCCACTAAGACGTGCTCGATATGATCGAAATGCTTTAGGCTATAGGGGCTCCCAAAAATGCTGAGCACGACTTCCGTCCTGCTGGCCAGCGAATCAATAAGGTCCAGTGTTGTCTGATCGAGCCCAAAATTTTTAGAGGAGTATTTACTCATGTCATGAATGCTGATCAACACCACGTCTTTTCGAGCGAGATTGGTGAGCAGTCGCTGTGACTCCTTGGCGCTGATCTGATGCGGAGCATAGTAACGAGGCATCTTCTCATACTTATCCAGCATCAATTGGAAATGGGTCAACCTTTTGGAGCCGATGGCGAGTGCTCCAAAACTGCGATACGCGTGGCGTGCTGGCACCAAATTGCGGCTATTGCGTACCAGTGTCAGGGAATTTCGAATAAGCTCACTCTTAAGACTGATGGCCTCCGGCGAGTTGAGTCGTTGATAAAGGTTGGCATTGGAGAGTGGAGTATACGCGTGTAAACCCACGTCATGTTTCATGGACAATATTCTCCTTACAGAGGCCTCAATCCGTGGCAGTGGAATGTCTTCGTTACGGACTTTTTTAAGGATGGTCTCAAATGCCAATGGGAGGTCATTCGGAAGAAGGATTACATCATTTCCTGCATCCAGCACCATGGATTCGGCCACCCCGTTTTCATACCGACCAGCGACTGCTTGCATTTCCATAGCATCCGTAAAGATGACACCATCAAAATCCATTTCTTCCCGCAGGAGATCGGTGACTACAGGTTTGGAGAGTGTTGTCGGAAGGCCTTCCGGATCCAGCGTAGGAACATTAAGGTGGGCAACCATCATTCCCTGTAGTCCGTGTTTAATCAGTGTCTTAAAGGGAAACAACTCAATGTCAGTCAAACGATCTGACGTATGTGGGATCACTGGCAGGTCATAGTGACTGTCTACATCTGTATCACCATGTCCGGGAAAATGCTTTCCACACGCCGCCACTCCTTGATCCTGGAGTCCCCTCATGTACATGTACCCCTTCGTGGATACGTTGTATTTGTCTTCGCCGAATGATCGATCATTGATCACCGGATTGTCGGGATTGTTGTTGATGTCCACGACCGGACCATAGTTTACATGGACACCTATTGATTTAAGGTGATCTCCAATTTGCGCGCCTAAATTGTAAATGAGGCTATTGTCCTGAATCGCTCCGAGCATGAGTGGGCGAGGGTAGTTGACAACGTCTTTCTTAAAGCGCATGCCTAGGCCCCATTCGGCATCCATGCTGATTAGTAGAGGAAATCTCGAAAGATCTTGATACTCGTTGATCAGATTGATCTGTTTGATAGGAGACCCTTGGAAGAAGCATAGTCCACCTACGTGATATTTTTGAATCTCTCTTTTGACCTTTGCGATGTGCTCTGGCCCCAGGTTCGAATGGGCACGAATCGTAAATAGTTGGCCAATCTTCTCTTCCAGCGAGAAGGATGTCATTACGGAATCCACCCAGGCTTCTCGTTTCGCAAGCTCGGCTGCGTTTTGAGCATGCAATGCCGCTGTGAGGGACAAGCCCACGACTAAAAGCGCTGCTTTTTTGACTATTGTGTTCATACTCCTAATTCGACTCCAGTTCATCTCCACGTTGACGAAAATATTGGGATTTTTCTGCTTGTCCTAGTATGGAGTACACTGCCTGCAAATTCCGTACTAGAGAAACGTTCGCAGGATCAATCTCGTGTGCCAATTCGAAAAACTCAACGGCTTTATGGTGATCACCTAAATTGCCATATGCGACACCCAGCAGGCGCAATGTTTCAAAATCTCTCGGCAACTGCTTATAGGCCTCAAGCAAGTGTGTCAGTGCTTGTGGAATGTTGTGGAGCTGTTCGCCATAGTACTTGCCATATGTGCGATGTGCAATTGCACGATTGTGAATGGCATCCTGATACTGGGGATCGATGAGGAGTGCCTGTTCATAATTCGCGATGGCGTCTGCAAAGCCTTCGCGATACAACTCGGCATTGCCGCGGAGGAGGAAGGCATTCTTATAGTGAGGGTGGATCTCAATGGCTTCGTCCAGATACTTGATCGCTTCTGACAATACTGCTCCCCTCGATGGTTCATCCAGCGTCTGGGCATGGCCGATTAATTCACCTGCTGCTGAGTTGCGCACTTTGGCACTCCGATGCGAATGCGCGACATCGGTTGTAAAGAGGGTGTAGTTGCTTCTCCAGGCTGGATTGCGCAAGGTTGTTCGTACCATCCCGACGCAGATCAGCAATGCAAATACGCAGTTTGCTGCCACTGACCCACTCTTATGCTTGGACCATTGATGAAGTAGGAAAGCAATGGTGAGGCTGAAACCAACAGTGGGAATAAAAAGGAACCTTTCTGCGAGATGGGTGCCGATCGGGAAGAACAGATTGGAAGTCAGTGCCAAGGTGATCAGAAACCAGGCGATGCCATAAGCCAGCAGCGCTTTCTTCTTCCTAAACCGTAAAATGAGAATGAATAAGAGAATATATGCTGAGGCACTTGCCAAAACACGGAGATCGGCAAAGGAGACCATATTAAAATATCGAGGATAGTAATCGTGCGTCAAGGTGATCGGGAAGACGGTGAGTTGCAGAGATTTTCCCAAGCCGAGAAGGATCAATGGGATCCTTTCTGACAGGGTCATCAGCCGATAAACACCCTCTTCATATACGAGGAATGGATTGTTCATCAGTTCCATAGGTGCAGCGGTCTCCCCTCCCCATCCCAAGGCGCTTATTCGGATCACCATGTATAGAATAAATCCAATTAGAATAGGCACGCTGGCCCTAACAACCTTTGTAAAAGGTGATTTAAAGAGCATGAGAGCAGCCAATGGCATAACCGCCAGGAAAGTGACCACCGACTCTTTGGCCAATAATGCAAGTAAGAAGGGGATAGATGTAAGCAGAAAGCTCTTGGCGCTGGGCACGCGCAGGTATTGGAGCCAATAATAGAAGCTGCCTAGGGCAGCCCAAAGTGCGACAATTTCATCTCGGCTCTTAATGTTGGCTACCACCTCGGTGTGCACAGGATGTGCGACAAATAGCAGCGTTGTGGTGAAAGCGATAACGCCCGCATTCGATCCAAATGATGGAAGCAGCACCTGCAGCACCTTAAAGAGGGTTAGACATAGGAGGACATAACAAAGGACATTGATCAGGTGACCAAGCATGGCTTGTTGACCCCAAAGGGCGTATTCGATGGCAAACATGGCATGTGTCAAGGGTCGGTACCGTCCGCCCGCTACCAGTTGATCCTTGCCTTCGGTCTGGAAGAAACCACGAAAGGTATCGTATGAGAAGATGTCGCCGATCCCATCGAGTCCCTTTTTTGTAAATGCATTATCCGTAATCAAGATGGCATCGTCCAACACGTACCCATAGCGTAACGTACTCAAGTAGAGGCCAGCCGCCAAAATGACGATCGTCACCGAGCCCCACCGGTGGATCCAATGCTGGATAGGGGAAAGAGATCGCTTTTTTTTCTTCTTTTTCTTGGACATGTTGGAAAGAGGGGTGATGCCTAGCCCAAATCCAAACCCATCTCATCATGATGAGCCTTGTATCGACCTTTTCCAAATTTTGATCCATTGAACTGCAAGTCCTTTTTAGTCTTTGCCTGATCCTCAGCAGAAAGACTGATGAAGTCTTTGCATTTGGAAGAACAGCATTGGTCAAACTTTTCTGCACATGTAGGGCACTGAATAAACAGGAGATGGCAGGCATCATTGGCACAGTTAGTATGGTCGTCACATGCAGTGCCACACTGATGGCATTGGGCAATGACCTCGCCGGTGATGCGCTCGCCCAATCGCTCATCAAATACGAAGTTCTTGCCTTTGAACTTGTTTGCCAAGCGGCGTGCCTTTACTTGTCGGGCGTATTCGATGATGCCACCATCAAGTTGATAGAGGTTTTCAAACCCCTGCTTACGAAAATAGGCTGTTGCTTTTTCGCAACGAATACCTCCTGTGCAATACATGACGATGTTTTTGCTGCGATGTTCTTCCAGAAGGTCGTGTACCAGCGGCAAGGATTCACGAAAAGTTTCAACATCTGGGCAAAGGGCTCCCTCGAAATGACCCACCTCGCTCTCATAGTGATTGCGCATATCGACCACAACGGTGTCTTCACGATCGGTCATCTGATTAAAGGTTTCCGCATCGATGTGTGTACCTCCTTTGGCAGGATCTACCGCGCCTTCTGGAAGACCGTCTGCCACGATCTTCTCGCGCAACTTGATCTTTAAGACATAAAAAGACTTTCCATCATCATCGATTGCGATGTTGAGTCGCATCCCAGTCAGGAGCGGCAGCCCATCGAGATAGTCGTGCAGCTCGTTTAGATTGGACTGGGGTACGGAAATCTGACCGTTGATGCCTTCCTTAGCCACATAGATGCGGCCGTATACGGCCATCTCCTCGAGACGCTTAAATAGCATCGCTCGAAATGAGGCGGGTTCTTCGATGGTGACATAGCGGTAGAAGGACAATGTAGTGCGAATCACATCACTCTCCTGTAGGCGAGCCTTCAGTTCCCCTTTATTTACCTTATTGAAAAGAGCCATATTGCAAAATTAAGCGTGCTGATGCTAGGAGTCTAGCAATAGAGCAAAAATGTTTAACTGAAAAGACAACCCTGGATCCTGAGTGGGTACGTTGAAAGATGATTCCGGATACGACCTATGAGATTTGCTGCTGAAATGAATGCGCTATCTTAGTGCAAATTTGAAGTCAAATGAAGTATCAGATATTGGGTGTTGTACTGGCCAGCGTGATCAGCGGGTTATTTGGTTTAAAAATCGGTGAGCACGCTGCTGCTAAGCCAGCAGAGGAAGTTGCCGGTGAAGAAGTGCTCCGTCACGTCGTTCTATTCAAGTTTAAGGATGATGCATCAGCAGAGGATGTGCAAGGTGTGGAAGAAGCGTTTGCTGCACTTCCGGGCAAGATAGAGGAGATTCGAGATTTTGAGTGGGGTACAAACAATAGCCCGGAAGGCTTGGATCAGGGTTTTACGCACTGTTTTTTCCTGACCTTTCATTCAGAAGAAGATCGGGCTACCTATCTGCCTCATCCAGATCACAAGTTGTTTGGCAAGGCATTGGGACCTCACCTGGATAAGGTTCTGGTAGTGGACTACTGGAGTAAGTGACAGGGACAAAAGTATGGAGATGGTGGGTGTTGCTGCTGTGTGTAGCATTGCACCTTGCGTCGGCATCCGCCCAGGACAGTCGCCTGCAGCTTGCTACTCCCTACGATGCGATGTGGGTGCATTTGTACCACCTTCAACCTGATTCCTATGATGCGGAAATCGCTGGTACCGTCATGCCGATTAGCGACTCGCTTTTTGCACAGCAGGCGGCCATCCGACTCAAACAGGTATTTGATGGGAAAGGGCTCTATGTCCACATGAATCTTTTGCCGCAGGATCAGGACTATCGAGACACGGTTACGAACGCAAGCTACTACACGCCTTTTCCAGAAGCGCTTCCTCAAATCTATTTGGAGAAGTCAGATGGCCAGTGGCGGTATAGCGAAGAATCAATAAAGACGATTGCAACACTGCACAAGGAGGTGTTTCCGTATGGTACCGCTCGGCTTGTGCGTCTGTTCTCCGCCAGGGGTCAACAAAAATTTTTGGGAGTATCGGCATGGCAGATCTTGGGCACTGGGATACTCTTGCTTTTGGCTTTTCTGGTCAACTTTCTCTTGAATCCGATTTTCCGCTGGCTGCTTTCGCACTTTGGCAAGACAGGCTTAAAGGAAGTACAGGGCTATCAGCAGTATCGATCCCGCCTGGCGCAGATCATCAGCACGATCGTGGTCATGTGGCTGATCAAAACTTTTATTCCCGTCCTGCAGTTTGCACCGAATTTTAATACTGCCGCCATTCTGATCTTTCGCGTCATCTTGACGGTTTTAGCCGGGTGGTTTTTCTTGACACTGCTCAATTTATTTACGGCCTATCTCAATCGTGTAGTCACGAGTACAGACAGTCGGATGGACGATCAGATCATTCCGATTCTACGAAGGTTGCTGCAGATCGTGGTCATCATCATTACTGCTCTTCATGTCCTGCGGTTGATGGATGTTAATATCACTGCACTCATTGCCGGGGTCTCGATTGGTGGTTTGGCACTGGCGTTAGCAGCACAAGATTCGGTCAAGAACTTATTGGGGTCGATTATGATTTTTGTAGATCGGCCATTTCAGATTGGCGACTGGGTTGAAGGAGGTGATTTTTCCGGATCTGTGGTGGAAGTGGGCTTTCGAAGCACGCGTATCAAAACGTCAGATACCAGCATTATTTCCGTGCCCAACGGGCGCATGGCAGATGCTACGGTCAAGAACATGGGCGTGAGAGAGTATCGACTCTTTTCCACCAAAGTAGGCTTGACCTATGATACGCCCCCTGCAATGATCGAACAGTTTATGGCTGGCCTTAAAGAGATTTTGGTTATGCATCCACACATTTCTAATGATGGATGGCTGGTCAACTTGTCGAATATGAGTGCATCTTCGCTGGAGGTGTTGGTGCGGGCATACCTGGAGGTTGAAGATTATGCTTCAGAGCTTCAAGTTAAGGAATCGCTATATCTGGCCATTCTTCGTTGGGCCGAGCAGTTGGGCGTACAATTTGCCTTTCCAACTCAAACATTACATGTGGAAAACTTTCCGGGCAAAGAGACAAAGGCCCCGATATACGACCAGGATGCACTGCGGATGCAGCAACGATGGGACCAATTTCGGGACCAATTTGGGAACGACCTTAAGAAAATGTATCCCTCTTCGCAAAAACAAGTCAGCTAATTTGAAGTCGATAGCCCACACCCTTCAAGGTGATAATCTTTATCGAGGGATCGTGGGCAAGGACATCTCTTAGCTTTTTGACGTACACGTCGAGGTTGCGGGAGTTGAAGTAGGAGTCATTTCCCCACAGTTCTTTAAGTAATGCTCTTCGATCGATGACCTCCATACGATGCTTGACCATGTACAGCAGAACCTCGTTCATGCGGTGGGTCAAATCAAACGACTCTTCGCCGAATTGCAATTTGAGCTCTTCGGGCAAAAAATCAAACTGCCCGAGGGTGATCGTTTTGCCAAGATGATCCTCGGCAAAACGAGATTTACGTCTCAGGAGGTTTTCGATGCGGGCCACCAGTTCATCCATACTAAAGGGTTTTCGCAGATAGTCGTCTCCACCCACTGCAAATCCCTTAACCACATCTGATGTTTGATTCTTGGCGGACACAAAGATGATAGGGAGTGTGGGAGAAGCCTGTTTAATAGATTCACCCAATGAGTAGCCATCTACAGAAGGCAACATGATATCCAGAATGCAGAGATCTGGCCGAAATGCGCTGAGTTGATCCATCACAAGAGCGCCATCTGGGACCAAGAGGACTTCATAGTTTCGGGCTTCCAAACTTTCCTTTACGATTTTGGCCAGGAAGACTTCATCCTCTACATATAAGATTCTGCTCATGTGGTTTCTTGACTTTGCTTCTTGTCGACAGGAAACGTGATCGAAAAGGTTGTTCCTTCACCTTCTCGGCTTTGCACGGTCACCTTGCCGTCGTGCGCTTCCACAATTCTCTTGACTTGAGTTAGACCCAGTCCATATCCTTTGGTGTCATGGCGATCATGCTGAGGCACCCGAAAAAAGCGATCAAAAATTTGACTTTGATATGAAAGGGGAATTCCCATTCCCTGATCGCGAACCTTGATGCAAATGTTGTTGTCGTGTCGTTCTAAATCGATTTGAATGACCGGATTTTTGCCGCCATATTTTGCAGCATTGTCAATTAGATTATAGAATACGCTCTCCAACTGACTGCGATCTCCATTGATGAGGAACGACTGGCCCTTGGCTTGGTGGGTGATCCGAGCATTGATCTCCTCAAGATATGGGGACATTCGACTCAGGATGTCCAGGAGCAGCTGATGCAGGTCCACTGGCAGTCGTGCGGACTCTAAAGGGGAGCCCTTCGAGTTCTGCAGAACTGCATCCACCAATTGAGAGAGCCGATCCACTTCGTGTTGGGTGATGGAGAGGTACTCCGATGCCTTTGTTTGCGTCAGGTCCTCTGAGCCGTTTAACGCTTCCAATGCTACCTTAACCGTTGCAATCGGAGTTTGCAGTTCATGAGTGATGTTGCTGATGAGTTCGTCTTTAAGTATGGCGAGTTTTTCTTGCCGAATCGAGTTCTTATGTGTTAGCCAAAATGCCAGTCCGGTGACGATAAGCATGAGGGCTGATAGAAGAACTTCTGGGAGTGTATTCTTCCAGATATGACGCTGAGCGCCCCGGATCTCTCCGCCGATCTTCCTCCCTGTCAGGAGGTCGCGATACATTCGCGACATAAGTTCTGTACGGGTGTGGGAGGAGGAGTCAGCCAGGAAAAGCTGGAGTTGCCAATCCTTATTTTCTTGTAGTTGCCACACCTTGCGCTGCAGTCGTGCCAGTACATATGCGCGAGATACCGTGTCTTGCCAGGGAATACCCTGACTCAATGAGTCTGCATTGGCCATCATAAAATGTAAGGAGAGTGCGCCTTCGAATGACTGGTCACTAGGGTCGCGATTGGGTCGACGTCGCAGTCTTTGTCCTCGCGCTCCCCGAATGCTGATTCTAGTAGAATCCATTTGAGTGCTGTCCATCATGACCACTCTTGTCCTGCGCCCCGCCTGAGGTCCTGGCCAGATGCCTGTTTCGAGAGCAACACTCCGCAGCGAGTCCTCCACATCATGAACAGCATTGCGAAATAGGATGGTCGCTTCTCGCTGCAGATTGGTGCGTTCGTCTTCCCACGATGCCTTAATCCAGAAGATGCTTATGCATACCAGAAGCACCATGCTCAGCAGCATTAAGAGTCTTTGTTGGTCTTTGCTTCCCATCGCACGGTAAATGTATGGCGAAGTAGAGCAACCATAACTGCGGATTAACCTTAATTAACGGTGCTAAACATTGTTTAACAGAAGCTCCAGCGCGTTACTCATACCTTTGGATCAACAAAAGTGTTAATACAAATGAATAAATTTCTGTTTGTTGTCCTGTTGCTATGGACAGGGGTTTTGCACGCCCAAGATGCAGGACAGATTGTCTATGAGGAGAAAATTGACCTTCACCGAAGGCTGACTGGTGATCGTGCTCAATTCAAAGAAATGGTACCGCAATACAGGACGTCAAAGATGTTGCTTCTCTACTCGGGGGCAGAGAGCATTTACAAGAAATCTGAGGAAGAGGCAGCCGCTCCTCCCCCAGAAGCAGGTCGGCGTCGAGGATTCCGCATGCGTATGATGGGAGCAGCCAATGGCATTGTGTATCGTGACCTGGATCAGAATAAACGAGTAGAGCAGCGAGAATTTATGGATAAGAAGTTCCTGATCACCGGAGAGCCAGAGCAGTTTGCCTGGAAACTAACGGGCGAATCTATGCAAGTGGGCTCATATCACTGTCAGCAAGCGACATTCCAAGACAGTACAACCCAGATAACGGCATGGTTTACACCACAAATACCGGTCGCACTGGGACCAGGCCGATACGGTCAACTTCCCGGACTTATTTTGCATGTGGACATCAACGAAGGGGAGCGCACCTTAACCGCTACTGAGATCAATCTGGAAGAGGTGGATACGGCTGAGATCTCGGAGCCCACTAAAGGCAAGGAGGTCACTCAAGAGGAGTTTCGCAAGATTACCAGGGAGAAGATGAGGGAGATGCGAGCCAGTCGTCAGGGAGGCCCACGTACCATTATTCGAAGGGGCAATTAGAATCATGAACAAGATACTTTGTCTTTCATTTGCCTTGCTGATGGCGGCAGGAGCTTTGGCGCAGGATGTCAAGCACGTCCATGTGCTGGGTTTGGTCAAGGATCCCGATGGAAACCCACTGGCCACGGCGACCGCAGTACTGTTGGATGTGCAGGATTCCACCATTGTGGGATTTGGAATCACCAACGCGGAGGGAGCGTTTTCTATAAAGAGAATTCAGCCGGCATCTTACGTTCTGCAAGTATCTTATGTGGGTTTGGCCACCCATTCCGAAGTCTTGGAGGTTCCCGCCGATGAGGCCGAACTAAAACTGGATCTCATCACACTGGAACTGCAAGCATTGGATGGGGTTACGGTGACAGCTGATCGAATACCGATGCAAATCGTGAAAGACACCGTGGCATACAATGCGGCCGCATTCAGGACACAGCCCAATGATGTCGTAGAAGATCTCCTAAAAAAATTACCGGGCATCGAAGTAGAGCAAGATGGGACCATCAAAGCCCAGGGCGAAGAGGTCACTCAGGTCTTGGTGGATGGCAAAGAATTTTTTGGGAAAGATGCTTCTATTGCCACCAAAAACTTACCCGCAAACGCCGTAGATAAAGTCGAAGTCTTTGACAAGAAGTCTGATCTGGCCGAGTTTACGGGCATTGACGATGGCCAGGATGAGAAAGCCATCAATTTGGAATTAAAGGAAGATCATAAGAAAGGCGTATTTGGCTCCTTGACTGCTGGCTATGGAACCGAAGAACGCTATCAAAGCAAGGCACAAATCAATCGGTTTGATAAGAATACACAGCTTTCCATCTTGGGAATGTTTAACAATGTCAATCAACAGGGATTCTCGCCAGATGACTACATACAGTTTGCGGGGGGAATGGCCAGTCTGATGCGCAACAGCGGCAGCGGTGGCCGGGTTCAGCTCGGCGGTAATGGGGTGGCCATCTCGAATGGCCTAAGTGATGGATTTGTGGAGACAGCGGCTTTCGGTCTAAATCTCAACCGTGATTTTGGTAAGAAAGCAGATCTGAATCTCAGTTATTTTTACAGTGGGATTGAAAACCAGGTCGAACAGGAAATACGCCGCGAAAACATCCTGTCCTCGGCTCTTTCGTTCAATACTGCCGAGGACGAGAATCAACTTACCGAGAATCGCAACCACCGACTCAACAGCTTCTTTGAGTGGAAGATTGATTCCATGCAGAATCTGAGGGTGCGCGGATCACTCGCATTTAATAATTCGGCATTCGAGAATACGGCCGTTTCTGAATCCCTGACTTCATTGGGTGACCTTCGCAACAGTACGGAGAGACAAAATGAAATGGGTAGAGACAATCTCGCGTACAACTTGTCCGCTACGTATCGCACTAAGTTTGCCAAACGCGGCCGTTCACTTTCATTGTCGGCCAATTTGCGCAACCGCCAGGATGAACAGATGATCTTGCTTCAATCTTTAAATGTACTGGCGGCCACACCTACCAAACCAGCCGTCTCTGATGCATTAGAACAAGATCAAGAACAGACCAATGACCTGCAGGAATATGGGTGGACCGTCAACTACCTGGAACCCGTTGGCAAGAATACGTATATGGGGTTGGAATATACACGATCCAATGATGCCACCCAATTGAAGCGGGACGTCTATGACTTACTGGATGATCGAGAGCTAATAGAGCAATTGAGCAATCATTATAATCGCGACTATCTGTTTGATCGGGCTGGTGTCTCTTTTCGATGGCTCAAAGGAAAGTCAAATCTTAGTACAACCTTTAACATTCAGCAGTCCAAACTTGATGGTGAAATCTTGAGTAATGAATCGACCATTCGTCAGAAAAATCTCAATTTCTTGCCCTCGTTGCGATGGAATTTTGATGTCGCGAGCTCTAAGAAGATTTTACTTCAATATCGGACCAGTGTAAACGAGCCCTCATTGGAACAACTGCAGCCCATTGCGGACAATAGCAATCCCCTCAATATTTACATAGGCAACCCGGATCTGGTCCCGGCATATTCTCATCGCCTGCAACTGCGTTACTTCTCATTTTCTCAGTTTAGTATGACGAATTTTTTCGCCACTCTTACTGGAACGTATACCAATAATGCCATCGTCAATGCCCGTACCATTGATGAAAGACTGACTCAAATCACCAAGCCCGTCAATGTGGACAATACCTATAGAGCCAGTGCTTTCGTAGGATTTGGCACACCGATCAAGGCCATCGGTTCGAGACTC
Source organism: Saprospiraceae bacterium (assembly GCA_019634275.1). GTDB lineage: Bacteria > Bacteroidota > Bacteroidia > Chitinophagales > Saprospiraceae > CAJQNM01. The sequence goes on along the minus strand of JAHQVP010000050.1, from coordinate 162 downwards.
AACCTCCATGCAAACTATAGCTACAATCGCAGTGTGGCCTTCATTAATCAGGTCGAGGACTTTACTTCCCGAAACAATACTTCGTTGGATCTCAGCTTTGATAATTTAAAGAAGGACGTTCTTGATCTGCGGCTAGGAGCTCGCATTGGCAGCAGCAACACG
>JAHQVP010000049.1 GCA_019634275.1 Saprospiraceae bacterium | reverse complement strand
TAGGTCATGACCTTTAAATCGAGGCGTGATTCTTGCGCAGAGACCCCGGAGAAGAGCAGAATCGCAAAGGAGAACAGCACTGCAGTTTGTAAACAACAATTTCTATTCATTTCGACAGTCAAATTATTCATATCGAAGCGATAGCTATGGCTCCAAACAGCACATGACCTATCGTGTTTCAGCATACTATACTACTGCTATTTCTACACTGTCTAAGCATCATCATAGGAATAACGTAGCAACTCAGGAAGCGTGGGCCACAGCCAGCTCTCCTGCAGCGGTCCATCACTTTGCCCGCAAATCCTTGACCAGATACATGGCCAAACGATGGTCATAGGCCAGGGAGGCACCTGGTACCAGCAGGGTACCGTCGGCTGCGAGTCCCCGGCCATCGGGTACATATGCACGTTGCACATACAACTGATGCGCTGCTCCATAGTCAGGCAGCAGTCCGACGCCAATGCCTGCCCATGGGGAGCGCTCTGCTATGCGCTGTTCTGCCTCATCCAGCATGGCTGTGGCAATGCCCTTGCGCTGGTATTGGATCAAGACATTGAGGTCTACGATCTCTGGAATCTGCTGGCTGCGGAAGTGGACATAGTCGGATTGCCATTGAATGGTCACATACCCTGCAAAAGCATGTTCCCACTCGGCCACGATCACGTCACGGGTCTTCTGTCGATGCAGTTGCACATATCGCTCATATTGGGCCACTGGCTTATGCCAACCTTGGTCAGCGAAGGCCTTGCAAATGACCGGGCAGTCCCCCGGCTGAATGGCTCGTAAGTGTACCCATCGCTTCACCTTGATCTGTTCCGTTTTGATTTGCCCATGCGGTCCGCTTGTTCTCGTGTCATGCTTTCTCATTGGCGAAACTAGAGGTCAAATATTCCATAGGTGGCTCCTCTGCCTCTGCTAGTCAAACGCCATCCCCATCCTAAAGGTATGTTGTAACTTGGCATTCATGATAGGAAAAAAATACACTCTATTCGCATGTGCTGTTTCGTAAATCGTGTCCTGGTATGCAGTATCGGATAATGGATTACCACCGGACTGGCGCGCGGACAAGAGTACACCAATCTGGAAGCAGCCTTAGCACACCCGCTGAAGGTGGAGAATTTGACGTATTTCCTCAAGTGCTGTGCCAGCTGCCTCATCATTCGAAAGGTACCGTCCGCCGAAGCCAAAGAGGAACTCACTGTGGCACTACCCCACTGCGCCATCAAGTGGTTTTAATAGTCTGCCCATCAAACGGGCGGCACGCTGATTAAGAAGGTGATCTATTTTTCGTCCTCCGCAACAAACTTTAGCGATGCAGAATTCATGCAGTAGCGCAATCCTGTCGGTGCAGGGCCGTCATTAAAAACGTGACCCAAGTGCCCTTTGCAACGGGCACAATGCACTTCTGTGCGTACCATACCATGTGAATTGTCCACTTCTTCCTCCACGGTATTGCTGTACTTCGGCTGGAAAAAACTGGGCCATCCCGTGCCGGAACGATACTTGGTATCGCTGTTGAAAAGTGGCAAATCGCAGCCTCGGCAAATGTATTCTCCGTCACCCTTATTGTCCCAAAGAGCGCCCGTAAAAGCACGCTCGGTACCATGCTGTCGCAACACATAGTATTCCTGTTCCGAAAGCGAAGACTTCCATTCCTCATCGCTTCTTTCGACTTCCTCAAAGGGGTAGGTCTCCAGCGATTGTAAGGGCTTGGCGGTTCCATTGACCTGTCCTCTGACCTGGCAGGATGAGCTCAGCATCAGGCAGCAGAAGATGCTAGGGATTAAACTCTTGATCTTGACGTTGCGCATAGTCCATGATTTTACGCATGAGAAAAACAATTACCAGAAAAATAACGTAGCACAGCAAAATCACCATGTAAATCGAACGCATCATGTCCGTAGGTGACTCCTGGCCGACAGTCAATCCCCAGGCCAGTCCCGCCGTAAGCAAAACCATCAGGATAAAGCCGTAAAGCGATCGAGTCAGGTAGCGCTGCAAATTGGCGGTCTTCAGCTGCATGGTGGCATTGAGAAAAGCAAACAGCAACAAAAAAGTGGCCGAGATGATCCAGATGCTCTCCCCGTAGGGATCCTCTCCCTGCATCAGCAGGGCCAATGCGCACAATTGCACGAGCAAGCAAGCCAGTCCCAGGAAAGCCAACTGGCTAAAGGGCTCTTCGTAATTTAATTTAAGTTTCATGCCGGGGTCCCCATCAGGTCGTATTCGGTAGCGTCTTCAATCTGCACCGGGATCATGTCCCCAATGCGCGCATACGGAGTCTCAACCAACACCTCATTGTCTACCCCGGGCGAATCATACTCCGTACGGCCGTAGTAATGGGATTCTTCCTTGCGATCAATGATCACCGGTAAGGTCGACCCGATGCGTTGTTCGTTCTTCTCCAAAGAAATGGTACGCTGTGTTTCCATAAGAAGACGCGAGCGAGCTGCTTTTTGTTCAGGCGAGATGTCATCAGGCCACACATAAGCCCCGGTGTCCTCTTCATGAGAGTACTCAAAGACGCCCAGTCGGTCGAATTGCATCTCGCGCACAAAGTCCAGCAACTCTTGAAATTCTTCGTCGGTTTCTCCCGGAAAACCCACCATCATGGTGGTGCGGATGGCCAGGTCCGGAACCCGCTGCCGCGCCTCTTGAATAAGGGTGCGCATTTCCTCCTGGGTGATGTTACGCCGCATGCGCTCCAGGACGGTATTGCTGGCATGTTGCAGCGGCATGTCCAGGTAATTGCAAACGGAGGGATTGCGGGCTATCGCATCCAGTACGTCCAGCGGAAACTTAGTGGGATACGCATAATGAAGGCGGATCCAATCCAAGCCCTCCACGGCCGCCAGTTGGTCCAACAGATCGGCCAATGCCCTGCGTTTGTATATGTCCAAACCGTAGTATGTCAACTCCTGTGCGATCAACATGATCTCTCTGACCCCGCGCCGCACCAATGCCCTGGCCTCTTCTAAAATCCCTTCGATCGGCTTGGACCGATGCTTGCCCCTCATCAAGGGTATGGCACAAAAGGAGCAGGTGCGGTTGCAACCTTCCGAGATCTTGAGGTATGCATAATGCATCGGAGTCGAACTCTGCCGCTCCCCGATCAATTCGTGACGGTAGTCTACGTCGTATTCCGCGAGCAGGGCCGGCAACTCCATCGTCCCAAAGTAGGCATCCACTTCCGGGATCTCTTTGCGCAGATCGTCGCGATAGCGTTCGGACAGGCAACCGGTCACGTACACTTTTTCAATCGCTCCTGCCTTTTTTAGCTCGACGCACTCCAAGATGGTGTTGACAGATTCTTCTTTCGCCAAATCAATAAAGCCACAGGTGTTGACGATCACCGTATCTGCTTCCACCGGTCCGTTAGAATGCTCCGCGGATACGGCTCCTGCCTGCAGTTGCGTGACCAAATTTTCTGAATCCACCAGGTTCTTAGAGCACCCTAAGGTGATCACTTTGGCCGATCTTGATTTTGTTGATTTTGTCCGCACCGATAGGCTGTCCTAGATTGGCGGCGAAGATAGGGTTCTTTTTTGGGGTTCCCCGAGTGAAGGGGATCGGGTAACAATCCGCGGCTGCAGAGGAGCGTTTGTTGTGCCCCATATCTCAAACGGCGTACGAAAGTCCCCCTAATACCCTATACTTGAGCTCTGTGAAACTTTCGATCATCATACCGGCGTACAATGAAGAACGCACCATTGCGGGACTGCTTGCCAGCGTCCTGGCAGTAAAACTGGACGGAGGGCTGTCTAAGGAACTCGTCATCGTCAATGATGCTTCCACGGATGGGACCGCGCAGGTGGTGCAAGACTTCATGGCGGAGCATCCGGAAGCCGAGATTGCTTTCTTTCAGCATGACGTGAATCAAGGGAAGGGAGCTGCCCTGCATACCGGAATCAATCACGCAACGGGAGATTTGTTGGTGATTCAGGATGCAGACCTGGAGTATGACCCTCAAGAATTTAACATCCTGGCGGAGCCCATTCTGGCCGGGCATGCCGATGTGGTCTATGGTTCTCGTTTTAAGGGCAGCCGACCCCATCGCATCTTGTTCTTCTGGCATACGATCGGAAATCGATTTCTCACCTTCCTGTCCAATGCCTTTACCAATCTCAATCTCTCCGACATGGAGACGTGTTATAAAATGTTTCGGAGCGAGATCATCCAGGGACTGACCCTCAAGGAAAAACGCTTTGGCTTCGAACCCGAAGTGACCGCCAAAATGTCGCGCGTTCCGGGTGTACGCATCTATGAGGTGGGCATCTCCTACTACGGTCGCACCTATGACGAGGGCAAGAAAATCAATTGGAAAGATGGTTTCCGCGCCATCTACTGCATCCTGAAGTACAACCTTTGGTCAAGGGGGTAGGAGGAGATAGTAGTTAGTAGATAGTATTGAGTAGATAGATGGAGGGACATCGGGACTTCTGGACTGTGGGATAGTACTTAGTAGGGAGTAGTTAGTATTGAGTAGATAGACGGAGGGACATCGGGACTTCTGGACTGTGGGATAGTACTTGGTAGGGAGAAGAAAGTAGATAGTACTCAGTAGATAGTAGATAGACTCTTACACCTGCTACTTGGACCAGGGCTGATCATGGCTCATCAGGGAAATGTGCAGGTGCTCGGCGGTGCCACTATGATGGAGTACATTGAATCCCATCAAACGGAAATAGCTCTTAACCAGGACATTGCGCACACTTCCTCTGTCTCGACTGCGCAGATCCATGGCATGTACATATCCGGACTGCTGCCGGTAGTGCAGGGAGCGGGAATTAACCGGCAATCCCCAGCGGGTATAGTCTTGCTGCGAGCGATTGGCATCGGTGATCATCAACTGAGGATCTGCCATGATCAGGGAGCTGACGGCCAATCGGAGGATGGGGTGCAGGGATCGATACTCGGATTGAATTTCGCTGGATTTAACGTTGCTGGAGGACACATAAAACAGGCCATAGAGTGCATAGCTGCCCAAAACCAAACCCACGATGACCATGCGCGAGCGCAGACTGGATCTGGCCGATATCTTTTTCAAGACAAAAGACACGTAAAGGAGAAGCAGGACAAAGGTGATGAGGAGTCCTCCCAATAAAGCCAGGTATGGCTCCATGTTGTAGCGCTCGTGCCAGAAAATAGAACCTCGAATCAAGGCCACAAATGGCAACACCAAGATGATCAGGCCACGAAAAATCCACCAAAGTGCTCGTTTCACATGGTTAAAATATGGCTTACACGACGATGACGTGGAATAATTTAGATGAACAAAGCGTATTGGTATATGGGAATAGACAAAGGGACCAAGCACATTTAGCAAACAATGGTAACTATACCGTGGAGAAGAGAAGGAAGTAAGTCCTGACGTTATGTACGAGATCACGAACACAAAATCAGACCGTTGCACAACGTCCATCCGCCAATGGATCGTGGTGCTGATGGTGGGGTTGTTGGGCCTGCCCGCAGATGCCCAGTTTGGCATCCGGGCGGGGTATACGCAACTGCCCTACATGAACTCCGAAGCGGACCAGACAAACCAGATCAATGCCCTGCATGTGGGACTTAACTACTGGTATCGGTTGAAGGACATTCGCATCGAGTTCTTTCCCGAAATTCGCTATCAGCAGCCGTTGGGGAGCGACTTGTCTGCCGACTTAGAAGACCAGAGTCAATTACTGGGAGTGGCCCTTCCGGTCCAATTCTATCCGTTTGACTTCATCTCCGATTGCTCCTGCCCTACCTTCTCGAAGCAATCACGCACTTTCCAAAAGGGATTCTTTCTTATGGCCAGTCCCGGATACTTTTTTGACCTCAGCAATCATCCGGCCAAGTCGTCGGCTGTGGAGCTGGGGGTAGGTGCTGGATTTGACATCGGAATCAATGATCTGCTCACCCTGTCCCCGCTCGTGCAATACAGCCGTTTATTGCGCTCCGAAGCCACCCCGACACTCGATCGGAACTGGCATTTTGGGCTGCGCGCCAGTTTTCGGCCAGATTACCGTCGGCGGTTTTAGGGAATTCTGCTCCTTCTCCCCCTTTTGTACAGAAAATCGCCAAAGATTCGTTTCGTAAAAGCAAATGCACTAACAACCTGTTTATCAGGTACTTAATCCCAATATCTTCTCATGTGGATTGTAATTAAAGAAGGGAAATGGTCTTCCCATTACGTCCTGGTGAGATACCTTTAGAGGATGTCGTTAAACAACTACAGCAAAAGGGTAACTCAGGATGATACGCAACCGGCTGCACAGGCCATGTTGCACGCGATCGGATTGACACCCGAAGACTTAAAGAAACCGCAGATCGGGGTATGCAGTACCGGATGGGAAGGCAATCCCTGCAACATGCACCTTAACGGCATCGCCGCTGATATCCGCACCGAGATCAATGCACGCGAGCTTGTCGGCCTTGTCTTCCACACCATTGGCGTAAGTGACGGCATTTCGATGGGCACTCCCGGCATGCGCTATTCCTTGCCTTCGCGCGACTTGATAGCCGACTCCATCGAGACGGTTGCCGGAGCACAATGGTACGACGGTCTGGTTACCGTTGTAGGCTGCGACAAGAACATGCCTGGAGCGATGATCGCACTGGCACGGCTCAATCGCCCCGCGGTACTCGTATATGGTGGCACCACGGCACCCGGTCATCATTGCGGAAAGAAGCTGGACATCGTCAGTGCCTTCGAAGCGCTGGGTGAGCGCATTAAAGGAGGCATCGACATTGAGGAATACAAGGCCGTAGTACAAAAGGCCATTCCCGGAGCGGGGGCTTGCGGTGGAATGTATACGGCCAATACGATGGCTTCTGCCATCGAAACCCTGGGATTGAGCCTTCCCTTTAACTCCTCTAACCCTGCCGTCAGCGACGCCAAGAAAAATGAGGCTCCTGCTGTAGCGCAGGCCATCAAACACTGCCTGGAACAAAACATTCGCCCAAGAGACATTCTGACCAAGACCGCTTTTGAAAACGCCATCCGTTTGATTACTGTGCTGGGCGGGTCAACCAATGCAGTCATCCATTTGATCGCCATGGCCCGTGCCGCTGAGGTAGACCTCACACTGGCTGATTTTACCCGCCTGAGCGACGCGACCCCGTTGCTGGCCGACCTCAAACCCAGCGGTAAATATGTGATGCAAGATCTGCATGCCATCGGAGGCATACCCGCGGTACAAAAGCTACTGCTGGATGAAGGCATACTTAATGGCGACTGCCTCACCGTCACCGGCAAAACCCTCAAAGAAAATCTGGCCGATGTCCCTCCTCTGCCACAGGAACAATCGATCATCAAACCAACAGGGGCACCGCTTAAAGAAAGTGGGCATTTGCGCATCCTCTATGGCAATGTTGCTCCTGATGGTGCGGTGGCTAAAATAACCGGCAAAGAGGGCGAAACCTTTACGGGTGAGGCCATCGTATTTGACAGTGAGCAGGCTGCCAATGATGCCATCTCAGATGGTACCGTTAAGGCCGGACATGTCATCGTCATACGCTACTGTGGTCCGAAAGGGGGCCCGGGCATGCCCGAAATGCTGAAGCCCACCTCGCTCATCATGGGCGCTGGGTTGGGGCAAAGTGTCGCACTTATCACGGATGGTCGCTTCTCAGGAGGGACACACGGATTTGTGGTAGGCCACATTACTCCCGAAGCACAGCTGGGAGGACCGATCGGTTTATTGGAAAACGGAGACAAGATCTCCATCAATGCACTGACCAATACCCTAGAAGTACACCTCTCCGACGAAGCTCTGCAGGCCAGACGCGCCCAATGGCAAGAGCGTCCGTTGCCGGTTACCTCGGGCACTTTATACAAATATGCACGCACGGTAAGTTCTGCATCGGAAGGATGCGTCACTGATCAATAAATTTCACAACCTATGTCTACGAAAGCGAAGCCGGGTGCCGCCAAAGGCCAAAACAAAGCACAACCTAAAATCAGCGGTTCAGAAGCCGTCATTCGATGCTTGTTGGAGGAAGGAGTGGATACGATCTTTGGTTATCCGGGAGGTGCCATTATGCCGGTCTATGACGCACTGTACCACTATCAGGATCAAATTCGTCACATCTTGCCGAGGCATGAGCAGGGAGGCATCCATGCAGCACAAGGCTATGCCCGGGTGACCCGCAAAACCGGAGTGGCGATGGCAACCTCGGGTCCTGGAGCCACCAATCTGATCACCGGACTGGGCGATGCCATTCTGGATTCGACCCCTGTTGTCTGCATCACAGGGCAGGTGTTTAGCCATCTGCTCGGCAGCGATGCTTTTCAGGAAACCGATGTGATCGGCTGTACCATGTCCGTGACCAAGTGGAATTTTCAAATCACCCGTGCGGAAGACATTCCTCAGATATTTGCCAAGGCCTTCCACATTGCCAATTCAGGCAGGCCGGGTCCTGTGCTGATCGACATCACCAAGGATGCCCAGTTGGGTGAGCTGGAATTTACCTACCGGTCCAACCCCAACATTCGCAGTTATCGGCCCTTGCCCCGCGTGCCAACCAACCAAATCAAAGCGGCAGCCGAGCTGATCAACAGTGCTGAACGTCCTTTTATCCTGGCGGGCCATGGCATCCAGATCAGTGGAGCGCAGCAAGCCTTTCTAGATTTTGTCGAAAAAACAGGAATCCCGGTGGCCCATACCATTCACGGCCTGTCCTCCCTGCCAGCCGGACATGACCTCAACGTAGGAATGTTGGGCATGCACGGACACTATGGACCCAATCTCCTGTCCGCAGAATGTGATGTGCTGATTGCGATCGGCATGCGGTTTGACGATCGGGTGACCGGCAACGTGAAAAAATACGCCACCCAGGCCAAGGTGATCCATATTGAGATCGATCCTTCTGAGATAGACAAAAACATACGCACCACGGTGCCCATTCTCTGCGATGCCAAGCAAGCGCTGGAGGCACTCACGCCGCTGGCGAATGCAAAGCGCTACCCCGCGTGGCTGAAGCGTTTTACAGATTGCGCCGACATCGAGTATGAAAAAGTAATTCAGAAAGATCTCCGACCGGGCGAGGCCAATGCCATCAAAATGGCAATGGCCGTACGCGAAGTCTCGGATCAAACAAACGGCAAAGCAATCGTAGCCACCGACGTTGGCCAACATCAGATGGTGGCCGCTCGCTACTACGAATACAAGGACACCAACCAATGGGTCTCCTCGGGAGGTGCTGGAACCATGGGATTTGGACTGCCAGCAGCCTTTGGAGCCAAACTGGCGCAGCCTGAGCGGGAAGTAGTCGCCTTTATTGGGGATGGCGGATTTCAGATGACCTTACAGGAACTGGGCATGCTCAGTCAGTGGGATGTGGCCGTCAAGATCGTACTCCTTGACAACGAGTATTTGGGCATGGTACGACAGTGGCAAGAGCTTTTCTTTGACCATCGCTACTCCTCGGTTGCCCTGCAGAACCCGGATTTCATCAAGATAGCCGATGGCTTTGGTGTCCCGGGTAAAAAGATCACGGAGCCGGATGAATTGCAAGCAGGCATTGCCGATATGCTCCGACATGATGGTCCATACCTGTTGCATGTGATGGTCGAAAAAGAGGAGAACATCTTTCCGATGGTACCCTCGGGAGCGGCCGCCAACGAAATCATCTTGGAACCCTATAGCGCATAATCATGGACGAACGCAAGGAATATACCATTTCCGTCTACACGGAAAACTATGCAGGATTGATCCAGCGGGTCGTCACCATCTTTACCCGCCGGAACTTGAACATAGACAGCCTGACGACTTCTAAGTCCTCGATGCCGGACATCCATCGTTTTACGATCGTGATCCGAGTGACGCCCACCCAGATCGAAAAACTGGTCGCCGCCCTGGATAAGCAGGTGGATGTGATCAAGGCCTTCTACTATGAAGCAGACCAGGTGGTATACCAGGAAATCGCCCTGTACAAAGTACCCACCCAGGCGTTTTCCGGAGGAGACGACATGGAACAGTTGGTACGGCGTCACAATGCACGCATTTTGTCCATTGAACCCGAATACATCGTGATCGAAAAAACGGGTTATCAAAGCGAAACAGAAGCCCTACTTTTAGAGCTCGAACAAAAGGGCATTTACGAATTTGTTCGATCTGGGCGCGTGGCCATCACCAAGGCCATGGAGCCCCTTAATAAGTATCTAAAATCGCTGGAGACAGCTAACTAATTTTAAATCAAATAAACGTTGGACCAATGGCCAAAATGAATTTTGGAGGAGTAGAAGAGAATGTTGTCACCCGGGAAGAATTTCCGCTGGAGAAGGCAAGAGAAACCCTGAAAGACGAGACGATAGCCATCATCGGCTACGGCGTACAAGGACCCGGACAAGCACTAAATTTGCGCGACAATGGGTTTAATGTCATCGTAGGGCAACGCAGTCCTTCTGCCTCCTATGATAAGGCCATCGCCGATGGATTTGTGCCTGGAGAAACCCTCTTCGACATAGACGAAGCCGCTGAGCGTGGCACCATCATCCAATATCTGCTGAGCGATGCTGCACAGATCGCACTGTGGGATCGACTCAAAGCAAAGCTGACTCCGGGAAAAGCCCTCTACTTTTCTCACGGGTTTGGTGTAACCTATAAGGATCGTACAGGCATTATCCCTCCTCCGGATGTCGATGTCATCCTGGTGG
>JAHQVP010000048.1 GCA_019634275.1 Saprospiraceae bacterium | reverse complement strand
GGCTCCTTATACGAAGGGGGTATTCGAGTGCCTACCATCATTCGATGGCCAGGCGTCACGACTTCGGGAACAAGCACCCGGCAGCCAATCTCTACCCAGGACCTTTATCCTACCATCATGGATATGGTACAGCCTGAAGAGGACCATGAGCAGCTGGCCAATTTTGATGGAGTTAGTTTGACTCCTCTACTCAAAGCTTCTAATGAAGGCTGGCAGGACCGCAACCTCTTCTGGCACTATCCCCACTACTATCCAACGACTACTCCGGTCAGTGCAATCCGTCAAGGTGATTGGAAATTGCTGGAATATTTTGAGGATAATCGTATAGAATTATACAACCTCAAGGAAGACATTGGAGAAGAGAATAATTTAGAGAAGGTGCACCCTGAAAAGGCAAAAGAACTCTTGGAACTGTTGGCTGTATGGCGTCAAGAAATGGATGCGCCGATGCCGCAGATCAATCCTGAATACTCCCAGAATTAAGAATCCCTAACTTACCCACTCAAACGGCATCTGATTCCGATGATGACAATACTTCGACCGCTCTTTTTGGTATGTGCCCTGATCCTGGCTTCCTTTATGCATGGACAAACGGATATCGCTGCCGTCCAGCAAGAAATTGACCGCACGGTATGGAAGCCTTTCAAGCATGCCTTTGAATCGCTTAACGCTGATGCACTCAATGCGACGTATGCAGATCAGGTCTTGAGGGTGACCCCAGGGGGTATAGATACCAGGGGAGACTTCAAATCTGCCAATGTCGAACGCTTTACGCAGAACAAAGACAAAGGAATTCGGATTGATCTTGATTTTTGGTTTGACAGCCGACATACGAATAGTACGACTTCCTATGAGGTGGGTTTCTACCGCATACTATCTACCGACTCCATAGGGCAAAGCAGTGCTCACTATGGCCAATTTCACATTGTCTTAAAGCACATTGATGGACACTGGAAGATCACGCAGGACTGGGATACGGCTACAATCGGTGGAGAGCCCATTGGCGAGAAGCACTTTGCAAGACGGGAACCACGCTCATTTTAGTCGACACGGAAAGTACCACGGATCAGTGATGTAGAGCGGCTCGGTCAGCGCAGCACCGCCATCCTAACATTCTTTCCGTCGGTCAACATTTTGTCTAATGGAAACATGTGTTTCACATCCGTGCTCTTCTCTCAAGACCCGTCCTCATGCTCTTGCCCCTGCTCACACGCACACTTGATTGGAGTAGTTTGCACAAACACTATATTGCTGTTATGCTTTGGGGAAGATTAGTGTGCTTTGGGATATGGGCAACGTGCCTTTTGGTCGGTTGCAGCGGGCCGCCTGACGCACAATTGTCTTCTGCTTCGAAGCTCAATCCAAATCTGGGCATTGCCGAGGTACCCGGCTACCTCGGTAAGCAATTTACGAGCCGCTTTGACCGCTGCATCAAAGTCATGGCGCCCAATGGAAAACCCATACACATCGTGGCCCAGAGCAACATCACCGACGAACAAATGGTGCGCTGCAGGAACATCTTGACTCATTTCCTGACTGATTATCCAGGATCAAGGTTTGGACATGATAAGAGTGCCATTGCCAATCGGATGGCCGATAACAATGCCATCTTGGCTTTGTTGGATGGACAAGACGACGGTAAGAATACGACGGATGTGCCGGCCCAGTATTTGTTCGAAAATGAAATTCAGGTAGAAGGACACCCCTGGTACATCCGGCAGGACTATGAGCATCGCGATGCCGCCTATGAAGAGATTCTCCATCTGGTGCATGATTTTGGAATCGGGGTGGATGGTCCCAATTCCATGCCGGGCGCAGCATCAGCGTTCCAACAGGAGATTCGAGCGGCTCAGATAAATGGACTGCGTCAGGGCATTTGGGCGGATGACGAGCGAGCGATGGAGTGGATCAAGGAGCTTGCCGAGGAGAATAGTCTGTCACAAGAGTATTTGGCTTCGGTTATAGATACCTACTACGGATTGTGGGGTGCATGGGAGGAAGGAGAAGGGGGCATGTGGGGCCTGTACGATGCCAAGGTGCGGGAGGAGTTACCCAGCAAGGATTCCATGGGCCATGCATTGATGGATGAGGCCTTTTTTCATCCCTATCTGACCTACGAGGCCCGCATTGATTCTTCCTTTTCGGGATTATTTTCTCTGGTGCTGGATCCATCATTGCCGTATACGCATCACGCCAGATACCTCAAGAACATAGCTTTTATAGGAAGTCATGATGTGGACATAAGAGTCAACCATCTGGACAACAACATCACCGGTAATAAAGGCTCCAATGCCGCATACTTCAGTGGCAAGCAGGAAGAATATCAAATACAAGTCCAGGGAGATTTGGTTATTGTGGTCGACCAGGTCAAAGAACGTGATGGCGCAAACCGGCTCAGATTTTTCGAATACGTACAGTTTTCAGATGAACTGGTCGAGTTGGACAGTCTGAAAATGAAAGACACATCAAGGTAGAAGTGTGACCAACAGTAACTTTGTCAGGGATAGAATACGTAGAACATGATGGCGAAGGGTGAATTTGAACAAATTGTGGTGGTAGACAAGACCGGCTTGCAAAGTGACGCTTTGGCAAAGTTGGCGATGCTGTCAAGGAAACCTTTGCGGACCTATGATGACTTTCCGGACACTGATGAGGAGGTAGTTCGAAGGATACACGACGCTGACTGTGTTTTTGTTTCGTGGAATACACCGCTGTCAGAAAAAGTGTTGCGGCAGGCAGAGCAATTGCGATACGTAGGAATGTGCTGCAGTCTGTACGATGAGGAATCTGCCAATGTCGATATTGCCTACGCTGCCAAACATGGAATAGTGGTGAAAGGCATCCGGGATTATGGAGATGAGGGATTGGTGGAGTTCGTTGTTTGCGAATTGATTCGACTGCTCAAGGGTTTGGGCGACAAACAGTGGCGGGATGAACCGGTGGAACTGACCAACAAAAAGATTGGCATTATCGGCTTGGGGACAACGGGCAAACTGCTGGCTGACAGATTGCGTGCTTTCGGTGGAGACCTCTACTATTATAGCCGTAGCCGAAAACCTGTTGCGGAAAAAGAAGGCATAAAGTATCGGGAATTAGCGGACCTACTAAATACAGTGGATATTCTTTCCCTTCATCTTCCGCGCAATACCCAGGTCCTGGGCGAAAGTGAATTTGCCCACTTCGGCAATGGGAAGATTTTAGTGAATACGTCCTTGGGCCTCACCTTCGAGCAATCAGCATTTGAGCAATGGATTGCAGCACCAGGCAATTACGCCATTTTTGATGCGGACGGAATCGGCAGCGCTGAGCATGCTTTTTCCGGCTTTGACAGGGTGATATCGACGGCGGTCGTCTCTGGGTGGACAAAGGAGGCCCAACAGCGCCTCTCGACCAAGGTGATGGAAAACCTAAGTCATTTTCTGGGAGAAAAGGGTGAGCCGTCGACTAGCTAAGAGAAACAATATCCACCAGTCCGATCAGTTCTTCCGTATCTTAAATGTTCTGTCGTCCTCCCTTCCAATACCGGAGAGTTGCAGTCGTTTCTTTCGGACGTGCATGATGCCGTAGGAGGTCGTATCCGTGTCGACCATGCCCTTCATGGTCAGGTAGTGGACTCCTTTTATTTGCCCGTAATTTCCCTTGTGATTGTGGCCATTGATGTAGCCTTTTACGTTAGGGTACTTTTCGATGAGATCCACGATTTCCTGATCGTTCCATAGGTTGTGCACGTCTTCAGGATACACGGGAAAGTGGCAAAAAAGAATGACGTGCTCTCTTTTGCTCCTGGCCATCTGGAGCGTTTCTTCCAGCCAAGAAAGTTGCTCTCGACCGATGGCACCATTCCATTTTGGAGAGGAGATGCTGTTATTGGCATAATAGTCTTCTGCCATTGTATACTGGGGCGATCCTTCTGGATAGGCATGAAAGCTGATGTCATTTCCATTGAGGACAATAAATCGCCACCCATGATGTTCAAAAGAATAATAGGGATTTGAAAGTCCCAACCGGTTGGGCACGAACGCTTTGAGAGAATCAGCTACTGAATAATCATGATTTCCCAACACATGAAATGCAGGCATTTTCAATTGATCATAGATAGGGGCAACCACATCAAAACTGGCCCAGTCACGATCAATAAAATCTCCTAAATGAATTACCCAGGCAAGATCTCTGGCATTGAGATCGGAGACACAAGCATGGAGTTTTTTATCCGACTTTGCATACTGACGTTGCCCCTGGGTAGCCGCCTTGCAGTATTGGCAGTCGGCAATAATTCCGAAGGAAAAAGCAGCTCCATGATGTAGCCGGCTGTGGCCTACTTTGCAAGAACCTAGGATGCAAAACAAGAGGGAGATCAGAAGGAATGATTGTTTTCTACAAAAGAGTTCTCTTTTCATGCAATGAGTGGGAAATTTATTCGTCTACTGGATTAAGAAGTTACCAAAATTTAGTGTGTGCTTATCTTGCATTCATGCTCAGCAAGTGGGAAAGTATTTAAGAAGTCTATACGGCAGCTGCGTATAACTACATGGACCAATAGTAGGATTTATAATTTCTTAGTAATTGGCCTTTTCCTCTTTGGTATGTCATGCTCTAATGAGGAAAGCATCGTAAGACGTGCGGAGCAATTGCGGGTACAGAACAACATCCCCGGCATGGCGGTGGCGGTGGTGATGCCAGATACCATTCTTGAATTGTTTGTATTAGGTTATCGTCAAAAGGGGAAGCGTAGTAAGGTAGAGATAGGCGATCGCTTTCATATCGGATCCAATACAAAAGCGATGACGGCGTTTGTTGCAGCAACGTTGGTGGAGAAGAAGATGATTGATTGGTCCACGCGATTCATTGAGCTGTATCCAGACTGGAAGGCCGAAATAGACTCACTCTACTGGACGGTCACCCTGGGAGATCTGCTCGGTCATAGAGGAAAAATACAGCGGTTTTGGGCTGAAGCTGAGTTTGATTCGATCCAGATCGATGGTGGCTCGAAGTCAGCGCAAAGAAATGAGTTTATTCGCTATGCGTTGAGCAAAGATCCGGTCACTCCAGATACGCTGGATTATTGCTACTCCAATGCCGGCTACACCATTGCTGCTCAGATGCTTGAGAAAGCAAGTGGTCGGAGTTGGGAGGATTTGATGTTGGACCTTTTCAATGCTGATCTGGGGTTGGATATCGGATTTTCCTGGCCCAATACGATGGGCAAAGATCAACCCTGGGGTCACTGGACAGAGGAGGGAAAGTTGTATGCTTGCCCACCCGATGATGAGTACGATTTAAATTGGCTGGAACCGGGTGGCGATGTAAATATATCACTGCCGAATTATTGCAAATTTATTCAGCAAAACATGAGGGGCCTAGAGGGCAACGACAACCTCTTGAAATCGCAGACCTATGAGCGTTTGCTTACCGATAGCGGTGACCAAATGTATGCCTACGGCTGGGCCAATTTCGAGAAGGATGGACAAGAGATTGCGTGGCATGCGGGATCTGCCGGTACATTCTTGGCCAACGCAGCGATCAATAAGTCGAAGTCTATTGCCTTCATAATTATGATGAATACAAATTCTCCAGATGCTCGAGAAGTGGTAGAGGAGCTGCGGTCACACATGCTAGGAATCTATGGTGGGGTGCCTCGAGCCCCCGATGAAGATTAATTTAACAATCTTCGAATGACGGTACGATTGCAAAATCGGTGGTTTTGTGGTCGTCTAAAGGGCCCGTGCGTATGGAAATTTTAGAGAAAGGCAATTACTTCGGGAAGAGAAATACACAATGCTCACTTGATGGTATTTTGCTTTCAAAGTATGAGTATACCGTGGACCGAACGGCATGGCACTTTCATGAGAACCCCTACTTTATGTTTGTTCTGTACGGCAACATGGTGGACGGCAACGCCAAGATTGAGACGCCTTGCCCTGCAGGAAGTCTGATGTTTACCAATTGGGAAGAAGCCCACTACGGAGCCAAACATTCGGACAAAGCGGGCGGATTTCATTTGGAATTCGAGAGAAACTGGTTTGAGAAGAACCAGATTTCATTGGAAATTCCCGAAGGCAGTACAAGGGTCTACCATCCCCACATTCACGTGTTGTTTGCCAGACTTTATCATGAGTTTATGCTGTTTGATGACAGCAGCCGGGTAGCTATCGAGTTAATTCTCTTGCAAGTTGCCGATGCATTATCGGCAAAGGCCCAAGTGGAAGAGGTAAGAGCACCCAAGTGGATCGCACAACTAAAAGAGCTGCTGCACCACGATCCATCTGATCTAAGCTTACGTTACTTGTCAGAGCAATTGGGTGTACATCCGGTGCACATTTCGAGGTCGGTGCCAAAGTACCTTGGTGCCAGTCTCGGAGAATACCTTCGCAAAATGAAATTGAGCCGTGCCATCCCGCTGTTGTTCGATTCCGATAAATCCCTCACGCAAATCGCCTACCAAGCAGGCTTTTCAGATCAAAGCCATTTCAATCTTGTCTTTAAATCCCACTTTGGGATCAACCCCAGTACGTTCCGTAGAAGTTTGGAAGGCGGCGAGAAAGGTTAATCTGATACAATTTTGAGCGACGCTCGTGTGGTATTTTTGACCATTTAAACGATGGATAACATGTTGAGAAAATTCATGTATTTGATGTTGCTGCTCTCTTTGCTAAGCTGTCATGCACAAACCCCAGTTGAGGACTACCTGGGCAACTGGGAGGGCAAATTAGCGCACGACAAATGTTTGAATTTTGAGCTTGTACTCGAAGAACTCTCGGGAGACGAGGTCCAATTGACGATATCCAATCAAGCTACAGAGATATGGAGAAGGGCCCCGTTCACCAGCGACAATAAGATCGAAGTTGTGATTGATGATCAGACGCGTTTTAGTCTCTCGTATGCAGAGGACAGCAATGCGCTGATCGGTTTTGCAAGATCCGGCATCCTCATGTACCACACGCGCTTGGAAAAATCAGCAGAAGGGGTCTATAAGGGAGTCTGGAATCCCATCATGGTGGATGGACTGCAGTCGCCAACAATTTATCTCAATATCGATAAGGAGGACGGAAACCTGGTAGCATATCCATTCTTTCAGGATCAGCGATTTACCGGTACCTGGGCCAGCGATTTTGTTTTGCGTGATGGAGGCATCGATTTTCGAGACTTTAAAACGGGTTTAAAGTTTAAAGCCCACCTCCTCCACTCGACCATTCGATTGGAGGTTTTGATGGCAGATGCAATCGTTGCCACCGTAGATATGGTCCGGTCGACCACCGAATGGAAATTTGGAGTAGACTCCGAATCTCGACAAAGTACAGCTCGTCCACCGCAAACAGACGATGGTTGGCCCACCGCAAGCATGGAGAAATTTCAAATTCGAAAGGATCTCCTGGAGGGCATGATTGCCTCCATCCAGGCCGGTGAATTGGAGAATACCAACAGTGTACTCATCGCACACCAGAATTCCCTGGTTTTTGAATCTTACTTTTCTGGATTCCATGAAGGCATACCCCATGATCAGCGCTCGGGATCCAAAAGCATTGCATCCGCCATGATTGGCATTGCAATAGAGGATGGAGTATTGGATGGGGTCAATCAAAAGCTCTATGATTGTCTTCCGGATGCGGTTCAATATACGCGGGACGCACAGAAGGAGCAGATACGGCTGCACGATCTTTTGACCATGAGTGCAGGACTTGATGTAAGTGGTGCAGCATCGGAGGGAAGGTATCAGAGTTCCGATAATTGGTTGAAGACCGTCGTGGAAGCTCCCATGGCCCACGAACCCGGCACCTATACGGATTACGGATCAGCCAATCCATTCTTACTGGGGGTAAGCTTGGCAGAGAAGCTCGACCAGCCACTTGAGCATTACATGGACCAGCGACTACTCAATCCACTTGGCATCACGAACTACATCATTCAAACGGAGGAAACCCGCACCATGCCCTATTTCGGAGGCGGGATGTACCTCACCCCTAGAGACATGCTTAAATTCGGTCAACTCTACCTCAATGTGGGCACTTGGAATAGCAAGCGGATCATTTCAGAAGAGTGGGTTTACGCATCCTTTGAGAAGCACAGTCGTCTCGAAGACGTCAAGGACAAGAACGAATATGGTTACCAATGGTGGCACAAAACATATCGGGTAGGCAATACTCAGATTGAGTCCATAGAGGCGAGGGGAGCCGGGGGTCAATATATATTTGTTCTTCCGGCGCTAGAATCTGTAGTCGCGATTACTTCGGGTAATTTTAGAAATGGGAAACTGCTTCAACAACCTGAAGCCATTCTGGAGCAATACATCTTGCCAGCCCTTCTCAAATAATGCGTCGCGTCTGACATCGAAGGAAACCCCGTGGCAATCACTTACTTTCACAAGGCGAAAGACACAAGCTTCATTTGGGGACTGAAAACGAAATAGATGGCCGATGCAGTTAAGACAAGGGAGGTCGTCGACTACTACGACCAGACAGAATACGACTACCGCATTGCTTGGTATAAGCGGGATAATCCAGCCATGCACTTTGGATTCTACCAAAAAGGAGAAGCGGATACTCATTTTCCGGCCTTAAGTCATACCAATCAAGTGCTGGCAACCAATGCAAGAGTAGCAGACGGTCAGCGTATTTTGGATGCTGGATGTGGACTTGGGGACAGTGCGTTCTGGTTGGCTCGCCACTTTAAGGTCGATGTCGTAGGCGTTTCCATATCCTCCAGGCAAATCGACCAGTGCAATCGCAAAGCTGCAATCGAAGCGCTTAAGGGATCCACTACGTTTGTCACGGCAGACTTCACCAATACCCCATTTGCAGAGGGTTCTTTCGACGTCATTTGGGCTTGCGAAAGCATTTGTCATGCCGCTGAGAAATCAGATTTCTACCGGGAGGCGTCCCGACTGCTTAAGCCAGGAGGACGCATTGTGGTAGCAGAATATCTGAGAAGGAGCCGCACTTTGTCGGAAAGCGAAGAATTCCTCTTAAGGCAGAAGTGGTTAAAAAATTGGGCCATTGCGGACATTGATACGGCGGATGAACATCAACAAAACCTTGAGCAGGCTGGTTTTGGGGCGGTTGAGATTAAGAATGTAAGCGATGCGGTCAGGGTCTCGCTGAGAAACTTGCATGAAAAGTGTACCAGGTCATACCCTATCGGCCTTTTGTTGAAGTGGTTGGGGATTCGTTCAAGGGTACAACATGGAAATGTCGTAGGCTCGATTCAGCAATACGTTGCATTCAAGCAAGCGCTATGGTGGTATGGACTCATTACTGCTGAGAAAGGTGGCCCACCAATCGATCGCGCCCAGGAGGAATGCACTGCCTAGTGGGTTGACCAAAACATTGCCTTCAAGAGCCGTGCGGCCATGCCTTCCGCAGCTTAATCCGCTTTGATGGCCGCAATAGGGTCAGCGCGAGCCACACGCAGCGTCTCTATTCCGGTGGTCAACATGGCAATGAGCCAGGCTGCTGCACAGGAGCCCACTAGAACCAGCCAATGAAGATCGACGTGATAGGCAAAATTTTCTAGCCACTTAGAAGCCCCTATATATGCGATGGGCAATGCGATGATCATTGCAACCCAAACAGGTCGGGTAAAATCCTTTGAAAGCTTGAAAACGATCCCCGGAACGGTGGCACCAAGAACTTTACGCACACCCACTTCTTTTCGGCGCTGGTTGGCTAAAAACGCAGAAAGGCCATAGAGCCCAAGGCATGAAACGAAAATGGCAATCATGGCAAATATCTTGACCAGTGCGCCCAGACGTTGTTCGGATTGATAAAGCTGATTCAAGTCATCGTCTACAAACCCAAATTCGAACGGATAGGAGGGGGCCACTTGCCGACAGATTTTCTCCAGAGAGGCTATGGCATCTTCTGTGGCACCGGCAGCAGTACGGATGACGACATAATTTCCATCCTCCCGATAACGCATGACCAGTGGCTCGATGGGCTGACGGATAGGTTTGAAATGAAAGTCTTCGACTACACCCACTATAGGACCATCGGTACCCCAAAGATTAAAAGTCTTGCCAACAGCCTGTTCGGGATCCATCTCCATGATCCCAAGTGCTTTTTCATTGAGGATGTATCCCCCCAGGTCTGATTCCATCAGTTTGTCAAAGGATCCACCACTGCGCATCTGCATGTCGAATACCTCAATAAATTTATCGTCAATGGCCAACGTGGCAAAGAGTATCTGTTCTTCCGGATTTTTACCATCCCAGTTGATGTTGATCGTGCCCGACACTAAGTCTGTCGGAAGGTCCTGTGCAAAGGCGCAATTAGCGGTAGCAGGATCGTTTCGAAGTCGTTGTCCCAGGGCCTCGGCATTGGTCTGCAGGTCCCTATTCAAAGGAATGTAGAGGAGGTTTTCGCGCTCAAACCCCAGGTTTTGATTCCGAATGAAGGTTTGCTGCTGATAGATGATGGCGGTGCCGGTAAGAAACAGAATAGAAAAGAAGAATTGGATGACCACCAAAGCATTTCGAAATAGCGTGTGACGTCCTTTGACCTTGCGCTGAAGATGAAGAGCCGCTTTGGGACTAAAATTGGAGAGATAAAAGGCGGGATAGCTTCCGGCCAGCAGGCCTATACCCACGGTTAGAGCGAAAACCATGGCGATGATACGCCCATCCGTGAGGTGGCCCGAAATGTCTACCCCGGTGAGGGTCGCAAAGGAGGGAGTCAATAAGAATACCACGGTGATGGCCAGTAAGAAAGAGAAGAATGCAATGATGCTAGACTCAATCAAAAATTGTCCGATCAATTGTTGACGACGTGCTCCTGCCACCTTCCTAAAACTCACCTCTTTGGCCCGATCGGTTGCCTTAGCCGTAGCAAGATTCATAAAATTTATGGTTGCAATCAGGAGCAGAAGGATGACCGCAATGGACAAAATGAAAACATATTGAGCATTTCCCAGGCCAGCAACATCGCCCATCAATTGCGAACGCAAATGGATATCCGTGATGGGTTGTAGACGAAAAGAAATGTCAATGTCTTCCTCTCGCGTCCTGTAGTAGCCATCTATCTCTTGCTCCAGGTGGAGCATGGCAGATTCGTCTTGATCCAAGCCAGGTGTGAGTCCTACATAGCTGTACCAGTCAAAGTTGTCCCAGGAATTGTTTTGCAGATCACGGTTGGAGCGTGCCAGTATGGCCATGGGGATCAGCATGTCAAATGTAAGGTGCGATTGATCTGCTGGATCTGCCAGGACACCGGTCACCGACAACCGCGTCTCGGCGTCTAGTTGCAGAATCTGCCCGACAGGTTCTTCCGCTCCAAAATATTTGATGGCGGCAGTCTCGGTCAGCAGGATGGACTCTGGTTGGTCCAATACGGATGCCGGGTCTCCTTTTAGAAGCGGAAAGCTGAATACTTCCAGAAAATTGGAGTCTACATAAAGGATGTTCTTTTCTTCGTAGGCGGTCTCCTCGAAGGTGACCAGATGGGATTTATGGAGACTGGTTCGCGTCGCCAACTCTACCTCGCTAAATTCGTCGCGCAGGGCGGTCGCAATGGGGGCAGGCGTAAGCGCCGCATCAAATTTTCCCATGTGCGAGGTAAGTCGATACAGTTGATCGCTGCGTTCATGAAATTGGTCGTAGGTGGTCTCGTGTTGGATCCACAGCAGAATAAAGATGGCACTGGCCAGTCCCACCGCTAGCCCGAGAATATTAATTGCGGAGGAAGCTCGCTGCTTGACTAAGTTGCGAAACCCGAGTTTTAGATAATTGCGCAGCATATGGCCTTTTCGATTTGGTCATCCATACAGACGCAAGACAGGGCTAGTGGTTACAAAGACTTGAAAGATTCATCAAGATCCCTCTTCCGGAGTGCAGCCGTGTTCAAAAAAATCTACCGGGTATCGGCAGCAAAACGAAACGGCGCGGTGCCGGTAAATACGGTGGAAGTCACGGTAGGGCAGACGAACTTTTCGATGTGTTCAATGATCAGGTCAGTGCCGGAGTAGTGATCTACAAAGGGCCAACTCTTGGGATTGTACATGGTGTCGGTAAGGTCGCGAATTAGGACCACGTCCTTGCCAT
>JAHQVP010000005.1 GCA_019634275.1 Saprospiraceae bacterium | reverse complement strand
CTCAATATCCAGCTGGGCAAGTTGCGCAGAGGCTTCCAAGCAAGGAGGGATGCATGATCCGTACGAGATGAGTGTAAGATCATCTCCTTCTCGCAAAATTTCCGGCACTCCAAAAGGTACGGTATATTCTCCCAGGTTGCTGGGCAACTCTTCTTTGAGCCGATACGCATTCAATCTTTCGATGACGAGTACCGGATCCATAGACTGCAGTGCCGTATTGTACATGCCCGCCGCTTGCACCATATTTCGGGGCACACAGATATAAATCCCTCTCAAAGCATGCAGCAGAAGCCCCATGGGAGACCCAGAGTGCCAGATCCCTTCCAGGCGGTGGCCACGACTACGAATGATTACCGGCGCCTTTTGAATCCCGGCACTGCGATAACTTAAGGAGGCTAAATCATCTGATAGGGGAGCTAGTGCGTATAGGATATAGTCTATATACTGAATCTCTGCTATGGGTCGAAGTCCACGCAAAGCCATTCCTATGGCCTGCCCAATGATGGTCCACTCTCGAATACCAGTGTCAAATATGCGAGACTCGCCATACTTCTGTTGAAGGCCAGCAAATCCCTGATTGACATCCCCAAGCGCTCCCACATCCTCTCCAAATGCAAAGACACGTTCGTCTTGACTAAAGACATGATCAAAAAATTGATTAAGAATCTCGTACCCATTGAGTTCCTGGGGCGTTGATTCGTATTTGGGGTGCACCACCGCTACATTCAATGCCGACTCCGGTCCTTCGCTGTAAAGTTTCGATCCCAATTGGGCTTTGAGCTCACTTTTGAGAGTCTGAATCCATTCACCATTTTCCAAGGCCAATTTTTCATCTACGAGGAGGGCCCGCTGGAGACTTCTTCTGCCAAGGGTCAAGAGTTCGCTAACGGCGGGGTCCTGAAGTCGCTGCACCTCCTCCCTCAGATCATCTACCTTCACCCCACTCTCCTCAAGGACAGTCAGGTGTTGCAGAAGATTTTGCATTACTTTCAAAGGCAACTTCCGAGCTCTTTCCCATGCCAGTTTTTTTGCTTGTCGCACCTCATTGATGGCCTTAGTGCGGATCTCATCCAGTTCCTCTGCATTGGCAATCTCCGTGGCCAACATCCACTTTTCAAATGCTTTGAGACAATCTCTTTCTTCCTCCCACTGTATACGCTCCGCGGATTTGTAGCGTTGATGTGACCCTGAAGTAGAATGACCAAGTGGTTGGGTCATGTCTTCGATGTGGATGAGAGCAGGCTCGTGTGTCTGACGAATCAGCGGTATTGCCTCTGCAAAGAGCTGGCACAATTGGGCATAATTCCATGCCTTCCCTTTATAGATCCGAATCCCCGGTTTGGTGTCTTCGGTTGCAAAACCGGAGAGTGCTTCTGAAATACTGGCTTTTACCGTTTGATATTCCTTGGGAACGGATATGGAATATCCGTCATCCCATACGCAAAAAGCGATCGGCAATTGCTGGACTGCCGCAGCATTGACTGCTTCCCAAAAGGCACCTTCAGATGTGCTGCCATCTCCAATGGTGCATATCACCACCTCATCACCGTTATGAGAAAAATCTCCCCCTTCAAGATCTAGCTTTCGGTACTTTTCAGATGCAAGACCAAGTCCAACTGCTCTGCCGACCTGGCCAGCCGTGCAGGAAATATCGGATATGCTATTAAACTGTTCCAGGTGATTGGTCCATTTACCATCTTCGACCAAAGGGGATGCAAAATGCGACATCATCTGTCGTCCCTGAGAATAAGGATCAAACTCCGGATCAGCATACAGTTGCGCAAAATAAGACTCGATCGTGTGTCCCAGAGCAAACATCAGGGTCTGATCGCGATAGTATCCAGATCGAAAGTCTCCTGCTTTGACACTTTTTGCCAGTGCCACCTGTGCGAGTTCTTTTCCATCTCCAGATATCCCAAACTTTGCTTTGCCACTGAGCACCTCACGACGGGAAAGAATAGAGGCTTCCCGACTCTTGCAACAGGTATAGTAATCCTGCAATACAGCCAACTTATGGATAGAATCTTCTTCTTGCAAATCTCCCTTTTGCGGGCGCGAAGAAACATCCTTAAGTAGTTCCATCTGGTGCAAGTTTTGTTAGGGCCTTGGGAGGGTGAAATCAAGAGCGAAGGTAAACAAATAATAAAGCTCTGTGAGTCCTTCCATAGATCCAATCCCTGTCACCTTTGCCAAAGTTCTGCGTCTAAACAACACGAGAGCATGTCGATTGTCCGTTAATGAATTGTAAATGGTACGATCAAGAAGAGATTGGTCAAGAAATGTATTACCTTTATAACAACAGAAAAATAAGTTCAGAACAATGAAAAAGTTTGTATTCTGTCTTCTGGCCCTTGCACTGACTTGCACCGTGGCTTTCGGACAAAAAGAGAAAGCAAAAGAGGCAAAGAAAGAGTCTGCTGAAATGCCCGCTTTTGAAGACATTGCTGGTCCGGAGATGACCTTCGAAGAAACAGTACTTGATTACGGCGAAATCGAAAAAGGAGCAGATCCCCTGCGCAAGTTTGTTTTTACCAACACTGGGATGGAGCCATTGGTGATCAAGAACGCCAAAGGAAGCTGTGGTTGTACGGTGCCTACAGTCCCTCAGGAACCTATTATGCCTGGTGAGCAGGCTGAAATTGAGGTTCGGTATGATACCAACCGGATAGGACCTTTCACCAAGACGGTAACATTGACTACCAATATGCCTAAGGAGAAAGTGGTCTTGACCATAAAAGGAAAAGTACAGGAATTGCCTCAGCAAGAGAGCGTTCCGGCAAAGGAGAAATCAGTATTTTAATAAAAGGCTGAATCAAAACAATCGACTACCCTACTGGTTAGCCCAGTAGGGTTTTTTATTGCACCTCAATGATCTTTCATTTCAACCCAAAGATGGTCGAGGTAGTCAATCATGGAGCCAAAAAACAAGCTTCGCTACTGCCGTCCACAACCGTTCTTCAGCACAAAGTACTAGCTTTGTGGTTTTAAAAATCTAAGCTAATGATCATCCTTCTTTCACCTGCCAAATCGTTGGACTTTTCGCCTGTTGCTACCAATCGCAGCCAAGCAAGATTTAAACAAGACACCGCTGTACTGGCAGAAATCATGAAATCCAAAACGACCGGCGATTTAAAGGACATGATGCACATCAGCGACAAATTGGCCGACCTCAACCATGAACGGTTCCAGCAATTCTCCGCTTCTCACTCGAAGAAGAATAGTAAGCAGGCTGCATTTGCCTTTCAAGGAGATGTCTATCAAGGGCTACAGACAGAGAAGTTCACCCCTGCTCAACTTGAATTTGCTCAAGAGCATGTACGTATTCTTTCCGGTCTTTACGGACTCCTCCGGCCACTAGATGCCATTCAACCTTATCGCTTAGAAATGGGGACCAAACTGAAAACTGAGCGGGGCAATAGCCTGTATGATTTCTGGGGCGAAAAAATTACACACCTCATCAACAAGGATCTAGCTAAACATCGTCATAAGGTGATCATAAATCTGGCGTCGAACGAGTACTTTAAAGCCGTGCAAGCCAAAGAGCTGGATGGAGATCTTTATACCATAGATTTTCGAGAATATCGGGATGGTAAGCCCAAATTCATCTCCTTTAGTGCCAAGAAGGCACGTGGGTTTATGACGCAATACATCGTGCGCAAAAAGATTACCAACCCCAAGAAACTACTTGGCTTTGATCTCGAAGGTTACCGATATGATGCAGATCTGTCCAAGGGACCACATCACTTAATGTTTACCCGCTAGTTAGATGTTGCACACCCTCCAAGCTTGTATTTTTGACATGGACGGGATCATCGTAGATACGGCCGAAGCCCACTACCAGTCCTGGAAAAAGATAGCCTACTCCTGGGGATTTGAGTTCAGCCGTGCTGCAAATCAACCACTCAAGGGAGCCAGTCGAATGCACTCGCTTGAACTCCTTCTTGAAATGTTGGGTGTGGAGAAAACCAACGCAGAAAAGGAGGTCATTTGCGCTCTTAAAAATGACTACTATCTGGCATCCATTAGCGAATTGACTAAGGCCGATGTATTGCCAGGAGTACTCAATCTGCTGCAAGAGCTTAGATCCCAATCCATCAAAACGGCACTTGGATCTGCCAGTCGAAATGCGAAACGCATTTTGCAGATTCTTGAACTTGATCACTTGTTTGACGCTCAAGTAGATGGTAACGATGTGCATGAGGGGAAGCCGAACCCCGAGGTTTTCCAACTTGCGGCAGCACGGCTCCACATTGCACCTGAGCGTTGCCTGGTGATTGAAGATGCCGCCAAAGGCATCACTGCTGCAAAAAGAGCGGGCATGCACACCGTCGGGGTTGGAAACCCAGAAGAACTTAAGGGCGCGGATCTGGTATTGTCGACTCTTGAGGATATGCCATGGAAATCCATATGTACTCTTTTGGATAAGGAGGGTACTGAAACACAAGCGGAGCGTGAAAAACTACATTAGGCGCCATCCCTGGAAGATCATAGAAGAGGGGTTCGATGCTACTGTTCAACGGGTATCCGAAAGTCTGTTTAGCATAGGAAATGGCCAAATGGGACAGCGGGCCAATGCCGAGGAAACCTATAGTGGAGAATCTTTAACCGGAACCTATCTGGCAGGAGTTTACTATCCCGATAAAACCAGAGTCGGATGGTGGAAGAACGGATATCCTGAGTACTTCGCAAAGGTCCTCAACAGCCCACGATGGTCGGCATTGGAAGTCGAAGTAAATGGACATACACTCGATCTGGCGAAAACAAAGCCTACGAACTTCCGGCGTGAACTTGATATGCAGCATGGCCTGCTCACACGAGAATTTGAGGTATCCTGCGGAAATGTGATGCTTCAGATACGGTCTCTACGAATTTGCCACATGGAATTTAAAGAACTTGGCCTGCTCTCATACGCTATCCAGGTGCTGGAAGGAGAAGGGACCATTGACATCCGTTCGCTAGTGGATGGTGATGTAACCAACGAAGACAGCAACTATGGCGAACGCTTTTGGCATCAATATTCCAGTAGTGCGTCGGAGGAGTTTGCCACCCTAAGTTGCCAAACGAAAAAAACCGCGTTTGAGGCCCACTATACAGTGACAACCGATTGTACGCAGAATGCGGTTCCTTTGACAGGAGCGCCCTTGACCGAGGACATGAAGGCGGGACATCGGTTCCTTACGACCGTTCGCACCGGCGATCAAATATTGATCGAGAAGAGATGTATCGTACTTACCTCATTTGCCCATCCACACGAAAAACTTCCAGCACTAGCCAAACTTCGGCTCGCCGCACTTCAGCGATTTGAGTTCGATCTGCTTTGTGAAGAACACTGTCAGAACTGGCAGAGAAAGTGGAAGGAGAGCGACATAGAAATCCAGGGGGATATCGCCGCCCAACAGGGCATTCGCTTTAATGTTTTTCAACTCCATCAGACCTATCATGGTCTTGATCCTCGCCTCAATATAGGTCCCAAAGGATTTACCGGTGAGAAGTATGGCGGCAGCACATATTGGGATACGGAAGCATATTGTCTCCCTTTCTATTTGGCTACGGCAGCACCAGAAGTAGCCCTAAATCTTCTAACCTATCGCTATCGCCATCTTGAAAAAGCAATCGAAAACGCAGTTAAATTGGGGATTGACCATGGTGCCGCTTTATACCCCATGGTCACTATGAATGGGGAAGAATGTCATAATGAATGGGAAATTACCTTTGAAGAGATTCATCGGAATGGAGCCATTGCTTACGCAATTTATGACTATACCCGATGGACAGGTGACTCAAGTTACCGGGATGAGAAAGGAATCTTTGTTCTGATTGCGATAAGCCGATTCTGGGCTCAGCGGGTCCACTTCTCGAGTCGAAGAGAAGCGTACGTCATGCACGGCGTCACAGGTCCCAATGAATATGAAAATAACGTCAACAACAATTGGTACACCAACTACATTGCTGCCTGGTGCCTGCGTTATACCATCAAGACCTTGGAAAAGCTGCAGCTAGGTGCACCCAAGCATTACCAAACCGTCTTAAAACAAACCGCTCTCAAGCCTGGTGAGGTGGCGTTGTGGCAAGACATCATGGATAAGATCGTATTGCCCACCGATCCTGCACTGGGAATTTTTGTTCAACACGATGGCTTTTTGGAAAAGGAGCTCATTCCCGCATCGACACTACCAGCGGAAGAAACTCCCTTGCATGAGCATTGGAGCTGGGACCGCATTCTGAGATCCTGCTATATCAAACAGGCAGACGTCTTGCAAGGCCTGTATTTCTTTGAGGAGCAGTTTACTCCACAACAAATCAGCTCAAATTTCGGCTTCTATGAGCCTCTGACCGTGCATGAGTCCTCGTTGAGCCCTTGTGTTCATGCTGTATTGGCTTGCAGCATCAATCGAATGGACAAAGCATATGAGATGTACTTGCGAACCGCTCGACTGGATTTGGATGACTACAACAATGACACACGTGACGGACTTCATATCACAAGCATGGCTGGCACATGGTTGTCTATCATTAAAGGATTTGCAGGATTGCGCATCCGCAACGATATACTTTCCCTCAGACCCCGATGTCCCCAACAGTGGCATGGGTTCGCGTTTGCCATAAGATTCAGGAATAACATGATGTATTTTCGCATTGACGCTGAAAAGATTGAGATCAAGAATGACGGCCCCCCGCTTCAAGTTGAGATCGATGAACAGACATTAAAATTGGAGAAATCAGTTACCTATGCGCTTGTACCATAATTTTACATTGTCCCTTTTGATTTCGACCATTCTCTTGCTCGCTTGCTCCAACGAGGAATCTCCTCGAGAGCTTCCACCAACGGAAAGTGCTCCAGCAAAAACCTTTGAAGTTCGTTCCCTAAAGACTCCTCTGTGGTTTCGCAACATCAGCTTCTATCAAGTAACACTTGGGGCCGAACCAACGCTAAGATTCAAAGATGTGATGCCCCTTCTTCCGGTGCTGAAAGACAATGGAGTGGAAGCCATCATTCTGAGCTCGGTTTTCGCCACTGACGATCAGGATCGTGTAGTCGATTTTACTAAAGTAGATCCACGTCTGGGAACCTTTGAACAATATCGTGAGCTCCTGCAAGAAGTACGGAGGCAAAGAATGCGCGTTTTGATCGAGTGGAATCACCAGCAGGTTTCTCCATCGCATGTGTGGAAGGAAAATAACCCGGAGTGGTTTGACCAGGGAAGTGACGGTCTCGATCTTTCGCATGAAAACCTTCAGAACACCTTAGTAGAAAGCATGAAATTTTGGCTGCGATCGGGAGATGTAACAGGCTTCTACTGCACCGATGCAAAAGAGGTCCCCATGTCTTTTTGGAAGCTTGCACGACCATCGCTGGAAGCGGTTAAACCCGTGCTCATGATCTCTGATGCAGACGATGCCGTTGAGCATCATCTCGAGTGCTTCGAACTGACAGCCGGCAGTAACTTTGAAGCCAAGCTCGATCAAGTATTGGCAGGTAACAATGAAGTTGCAGACTTGATCGCACAATATGAGAAGGAAATGAGTACCTACCCGGCCACCTACGCAAAGTTTCGCAACCTGGAACCCGCTAGAGAAAGAGGCAACATCCAAGGCTCCTCCACCCTAAAGCTTGTCATTCAATCGATTATGTCGGGCGTCCCCCTGGTAAAATCACTCGAGGTATTGTCACAAAATCAATCCGTCGTAAAACCTCTAATGTTCCTTCGGATGCACAATCGATCATTGTGGAATGCCAGTCATGGGGGGCAAAGCAGCCTCACCTCTCCTGCCCCAGGCATTCTACGGATAGAACGCACGCATGCGGGCCAAACGGTG
Source organism: Saprospiraceae bacterium (assembly GCA_019634275.1). Taxonomy (GTDB): domain Bacteria; phylum Bacteroidota; class Bacteroidia; order Chitinophagales; family Saprospiraceae; genus CAJQNM01. Next base: position 4,993 of record JAHQVP010000005.1, on the reverse strand, counting down.
GTGCTCATTGCCAACTTAAGTGGGGAAAAACGCTCCTATACGCCCACAACATCAGAACGCAGCAGATCTGACCTGTACACCGGCAAAGATGTTTCGGTCGTAGCAGGGGCCGAAGTGGCGTTAAATCCGTGGCAGTACATCGTCACAGCCAATCCCAGTATTCAGATATGAGTGCTTGTGATGTGACAATTTTTGAACAATTATATGGGCTGATGACGTTAAGTAATAAAGGAGAATATTGAGCGGTAAGACTAAATACGAACGTGCAAAAGAACGTGTACAGAAACAAAAGAAGTTCTATCGGCATGTGGTGAGTTGGATCAGCACGAGCATCTTCATCATGGTCCTGTTCTTGTTCCTCCGAATGCCGCCCTGGATTACCCTGGTGGTGATCGCTGGATGGGGCGTTGGCATCGCAGCCGAAGCGGTTGAAGTCTTCGGTCTGCCCGGCATGGACCGGAACTGGGAAGAACGTAAGATCAAGGAAGAAATGGAGAGAATGGAACAGTGGGAAGATGATGACCATCTGGATCTAGAAGATCCTCCTGAGATGGAAGAGCGCTCGGCTCAACCGCGCCAGAAGTGGCGTGATTCTGATCTGGTTTAGCTTCTTACCTGCTAGACATCCATGCAAAGATTCCCATCATAACATTTTGTAATCTGAAGGGTGGAAACTACCTTTAGCGTCTATACATTTTGATTTCCCCTTAATTATCTATTTTGCATCTAGTCGTGATTGGGAATCAAGAGCGCGAACCTTAAAATATAATGAAGGAGGCCATCCCACAAGCTTACAGCTCTCCCCTCACGACTATTTCTTTTTTACCTGCGGAAAAATTCACTTAGATGAGCACACCGCGAGATTTCTCTCCTTTGCGAGAGAATATTTACCGAGTCATATTCGAGGCAGATACTAGAAAAGGCAAGGCTTTTGATGTGTGGCTCCTCTTCATGATTGTGGCCAGTGTCCTCACTGTTTTTCTCGAGAGTGTCCCCAGTCTCAATGCACGGTATGAAAATGTATTTAAGATCCTCGAGTGGATCTTCACCATCTTTTTCACCATTGAGTACATCCTCAGGATCTACAGCGTCTTGAAGCCCATCAAATACGTCACCAGCTTCTACGGTGTTATTGACCTCCTGTCTATTTTACCCACCTATCTAAGTCTTCTTATAGAAGGATCTCAAGTTGGCTCGGTCATTCGGATTTTACGATTACTCCGCGTCTTTCGAATCTTTAAGCTTAATAGTTTCATGTACCAGGGTGCCATGATCAGCAGCGCCCTGATGCGCAGCAGAAGGAAAATAACGGTTTTTCTCTACTTCGTTTTTCTTCTAGTGATCATCATTGGCTCGTTTATGTACCTAATTGAGCACAATGGTCCCTCTGCCGACGAATTTGATAGCATCCCGCGCAGCATCTACTGGGCCATTGTGACCATTACGACGGTGGGATATGGTGACATCAGTCCGTCTACCAACTTTGGGCAGTTTATTGCAGCCCTTGTCATGGTTATGGGATATGCCATCATTGCCGTGCCGACTGGCATTGTCTCTTCCGAGTTGATCTCTTACGAAAAGAAGAACAACACCCAGGTCTGTCCTCACTGCACCAAAGAAGGGCACGATGATGATGCCACGTATTGCAAGCACTGCGGCGAGTTTCTCTTCAATGATATCCGTGTGGAAGATGCAGGCAGCGGCAAGAGTAGCGACGAGGAGGCATCCTTGGGCTAACGGAATCTCTTGGGGACCTTGGTATTGGCCAGCAGTGTCTTTACGCTATACTTACCGCTTCCATTCACGAAAATCATCAGTAGTCCTCCCACAATGGCGAGATTTCGCATAAAAAGGATCGCCTGTACCCTACGGTCCTCAGCTGCATCATTCCAAAAATCGTAGACGATGAAGGTAAAAGGAATCCAATATAGGAGCAAGAGTATGGAGCCAAGAGAAGAACGATAGCCCAACAGCAGCAACGTGCCTCCAAGCAACAATATGAATATGCCGATGATCAATAGCAGATCCGTTTGAAAGGTTAGCCCGTAGTCCACCATTGTCTCTCGATTCTTTTGATAGTAAAGCATCGAATCCATTCCCTCATAGATGAAAATCAATGCAATGAGAATTCGACCAATTAAGTCAACGATGTCCTTCATGCCGCAATTTACACAAGGTGATGCATACTCAAGAACCGGTGTTTTGGTACAATGCCTGGATCACACGCTGTCCATCCAAGGCAGCAGAAACGATTCCACCGGCATATCCTGCTCCCTCTCCACAAGGATATAGTCCATCAATCTGTGGATGTTGCATGGTGGCCGTACGGGGAATGGTCATGGGAGCACTCGTGCGACTTTCAATTCCAACCGCTATTGCCTCGCTGGTGAGAAATCCGGGAATGCGATTGCCCAGTTGTCGGATCCCTTCGGTAATCGGCTCACGAAGATAAGGTGGCAATTCCACGTCTAAGCGGGCCGCCGTTAGGCCGGGGATATATGAATGTTTGGGCAAAGTGGTTGATGCAGAACCACGCATAAAATCTGTAAGTCTCTGGGCTGGAGCCTTCTGCGTCTTGCCCGCCAGGAGAAACATGTGCTGCTCCACCTCTTGCTGTGCCTCGAGTCCTGCCATCACTCCTTCGTAGCCATTCTGAGCCAACAAGGAAGGGTCTATTTGGACGACAAAGCCTGAGTTGGCAAAAGCCGAATCTCGTCTGGAAGGAGACATGCCATTGACGACAAGTTCCCCAGGAGCAGTAGCTGCGGGGACGATTAGGCCTCCCGGGCACATGCAAAACGAAAAGATGCTGCGCTCCTTATGGGATGCCTTTAGCGTATAGGAAGCGGCGGGGAGCTGTGCTTCACGAGGTCGCTGACTATACTGTATCTCGTCGATGATTGCCTGAGGGTGCTCAATTCGAACCCCCATTGCAAAAGGTTTCGGTTCAATCTGCCAACCTCTTCGAAGAAAAAGGCGATATACGTCCCTTGCGGAGTGCCCGGTGGCCAAGACGCATAGATTTGAGGGGATCTTTAAGCCCTTAAAGTCGAGTGCTCTGAGCTGCTGGTTCTCGATGTGCAAATCCGTTAACTGGTGGCCAAAGTGGACTTCACCGCCATATCGCTCGATGGTATGGCGAATGTTGGTAATGATCGGTGGCAATTTATTGGAACCGATATGTGGGTGTGCGTCAATCAGTATGTCTGCTTTGGCTCCGTGCTCAACTAAGATCTTCAACATCTTTTCGATGTGCCTTCTCTTCTTTAGTCTTGTATACAATTTACCATCGGAATAGGTCCCAGCCCCTCCCTCGCCAAAACAATAGTTGCTGTCGGGATCTACGATCCCTTGCTGCTGTATCGCACGTAGGTCAAATCGCCGGTTGCGCACATCCTTGCCTCGATCGAATATGATCGGCTTCAATCCATGTTCTAAGCACTCCAATGCAGCAAAGTAACCTGCAGGACCTGCCCCAATGATATGTATCGGTGGTGCCTTACGGACATCTTGGTAGCGAGTTGCAATGAGCAACTCCTCGGCAATCTGGTCGTCACGCGTTAATGCTTCGACTCTGCAACGGTACACGGGACGCTTGCGCGCGTCCAAAGATCTTTTCAGTATGCGGTATCCGACCAGGTCTTCATGAGCGATCTTTGCTTTCTTGGAAACCTTGCGCCTAATTGCCCCTTCGTCTTCATGCTCAACGGGCAATAGTGTAATCTCGACGATTTTACTCAAGGCGATGCTGATTTCTTGATGTCAATCATGCTTTGGAGGAACGTCTCGAGCAAATCCAATGACAACATATTTGCTCCATCCGATAGCGCCATTGGTGGGTCTGGATGTACCTCTACAAACAATCCGTCGACTCCGATGGCTACAGCCGCACGGGCCAGTGGCTGGATCATCTCCGGGTTACCACCAGAGACTCCAACAGCTTGATTAGGCTGCTGATTCGAATGCGTACAGTCAAAAATCACGGGTGCAAATTGACGCATAATCGGAATGCCTCGAAAGTCTACTACTAGATCTTGGTAACCGAAGAAGGTCCCTCGTTCAGTGAGCATAACCTTATCCGCTCCAAAGTGATGCAGTTTTTCCACCACATGTTGCATGGCGTCCGCACTGAGGTACTGCCCTTTCTTTACATTGATCCAGCTGCCCGTATCTGCGGCGGCTTTCAGCAACGATGTCTGCCTACACAGAAATGCAGGTATCTGCAATACATCGACGTGTTCCGCCGCCAATGCAGCATCTTCGGGCTTATGGATATCGGTAATCGTTGGCACGCCAAAGGTCTGTCCAATGTGGCGGAGGACTGCTAGGGCCTTTCGGTCCCCGATACCCGTAAAAGAATCAAAACGCGTCCGATTGTCCTTTCGAAAAGACGCTTTAAAGATCAACGAGACATTCAATGCATCACACACGTTGCATATTGCTTCTGCTATGGCTATGGGACTGCGATCGTCCTCGATCACGCAGGGACCTGCAATCAGTACGAGATCTCCTCCAGGTCGAATGTTGGGGATGTCAAATAGAGAGGTCATCACTATCTATCAGTCGATAAGGTCTTCACCCAGGCATCGGTACTAAAATCCTTACGAGCAAGTTGCAGTTTGGTTTCCAGGTCATCGTCATTCGATAATATGCCCACCTTAGTCAGTTGACCGGTCGAGTCCAAAAAGGCTTCCATATTGAGCGCCTCAATCTGCAGTTTCATTCGTTCGGCATTTCCGGGAATGGCAAAGGCGCCGACAATGATCGCATGCGTATGGGGCGATGTTGCTACAAGGTTGTCCTTTGCGTCCACAAGCTCTTCCGGATCTGCTTCCCGCACTACCTCGCCGCCATCATCCTCCGTCTCAGCAATGGTGCTCTCCTGATTGGGAGCCACGTTAATCTTTTTATCTAAGGGTTGGTTGATGGCCATACGATCAGGCGATGCTCCCGTTCTCGGAGCATTGATATTTTGATAGAAGACCATGCTTAT
>JAHQVP010000047.1 GCA_019634275.1 Saprospiraceae bacterium | reverse complement strand
GGGATGGCCCAGAGCTGCTACATATACGATGTCTGGATTGGTGGGGTGCACCCTTATTCTGGATATTGCCTGAGTCTCTTCAAGTCCCAGATGCCGCCAGGTTTTTCCTCCGTCCGTAGACTTGTAGACTCCGTCTCCCTGTGTGATACTGCCCCTTAATTGGGTCTCTCCCATGCCAATGTATACTACGTCAGGGTTGGTTTCCGCAACCGCGACAGCACCTACCGACGAACTCGTGACCTGCCCATCTGTTACAGGAAACCACTCATTACCACCGTCTGTCGTTTTCCAGAGGCCTCCACCCGTCGCTCCGAAGTAATACTCCATGGGTCGGCCTGGGCTTCCCGAACAACCAAGACTGCGTCCGCCTCGTTCGGGACCTATGTTGCGCCAGCTGAGGTTTTCATAGTAAGTGGAAGGAACTTCTGACTCTTGCGAATGTCCTTCAGTATAAAAGCAGAAGAAGCAGAGGGTCATAGCCCCCACGATCATTTTTAGTTGCATGGTAGAACTTTTACGTCGCCAAAAAGTACAAGAATTTTTTGTAGAAAGGTGCTGCTGACTCGGTTGACTCCCCAAGTACGGAAGGCGCATGGATGGACTCAGGAAGGAGAAATGTTCTGATCAGAAGATTGAGTCATTTGCATTACCAGAGGCTTTGGATACTGGTGGTGGGAGTGCTCGATTTTGTGAACTACCTGATCGTCGAACTTAACATGACGATAACTTGGATCTTCAGAACATGTCGAGGGGTACATTCGTTATCTTCGAGATTAAGAACAGGATCATGCAGTACTCTTCCTCGGCTATTCAGGCCTTCCTCTTATTAGCTTCCTTGCTCGTATTTAGTAATTGTAACAAAGATGCTGAACCAGGTCCATCAGCCAATGATTGTCGGCAGGGAGTCTATGACATTGTACAAGAGTGGTACCTCTGGAAAGACCGCCTTCCAGCGAGCTTCAATCCAGCTGATTATGAAACGCCTGCAGCCGTAATGGAAGCATTGCGATACAAAGAGGACGACCGCTGGAGCAGCGTATCCGATTTGGAAGCCTTTCAGCAGTTTTTTGAAGAAGGAACATTCGTTGGGATCGGCGTGGGACTTCAGTATGATTCCGAGCAAAATATTTGGATTACATACGTATATGAAGACTCCCCAGCTGCGCAGGCCGGTGTAGAACGGGGATGGCGGTTGGTGACCTTAGGTGGTCAGGATGTGACGATGATCGATGATGTAGATGCTGCTTTCGGGGCCGACGAGGCTGGGATAAGTTTAGATATGGGGTTTCTTGACCGAGATGGAATGGCCCACGACCTGAAAGTGACCAAAGCAACAGTCAACATCAATACGGTTTTGCATCAACAGGTCCTCACGACTGGTGCTGGAAAGGTAGGATATCTGGTCTTCAAAAATTTTATCGAGACAAGCCGAACAGAACTTAATGATGCATTTGCTGATTTTCAAGCGGCGGGCATCGATGAGTTGATACTTGACTTTCGTTACAACGGAGGAGGAAGAGTAAACATTGCCACACTGCTTGCAGGGCATATTGCCCCGCTCTCTGCTGACAACCAGGTGTTGCTTCAGTATTTGCATAATGAGGACAAGCAATCGGAGAACAGCACTGTGACCATTGACAAACAAGGAGCATTGGATTTCTCTAGACTGGTCATTTTGACGACCGACGGGACTGCTTCTGCCAGTGAATTGATGATAAATGGATTGCGCCCATATATGGATGTCGTCCTGATTGGAGGCCCCACCCATGGCAAACCAGTGGGTTCGTACGGCTTTCAATGCGGCGGAGAATTTGCCGTCAGCCCTATCGCATTTCGCGTGGCCAATGCAGATGGAATTTCTGACTACTTTGATGGAATCGAACAGGATTTTGAGAGCAATGATGATCTAACACGCAATTTTGGCGACACGCAAGAACAAATGCTGTCTGATGCCATCCAGTACTTAGAGACGGGAAGTGTTTCTGCTGCCGGTAGCCGCAGCATCGAAGGCAAGGGTATCGGAGCGAAGAGTGCCATCGTCCGCAAGCATTTACCAGAGCTGAGTTCCTTCTGATAGCAGGCTACAGGGGAGCATATGCCTGAATCTTTGCATCGAAAAAGACCGATTATGATGTAGATCAGCAATGGACTTATGCTGAATGCCCTCCATGACCGCCTTCAAAAAAAATGTGGATCTTGTGATGGTGAAGGCCGTTGCACGTATTTTGATCTTAAGCACATTGCTGTTGGCGATGTCTGGGACGCTGAGCGCTCAGCGTGCAACGTCTCTTTCCGATCAGCAAATCTCCATCGAACAGAATGCCGGGACACTTTCGGACGCAGTGGCATCGCTGAATCGTTTGATCTCTGGCACCATTTATTACGAACCCACTCTGGCGGACATACCCGTACCTGCGATACGTGCAGTGGATGCTCCACTAGGCGAAGTGCTAGAGGACCTGTTGCGGGCTTCGGAGCTTGGTGTCTTATATCATCGAGGGAGTGTTGCGGTACTTATGCCGGCCTCAGACCTTACCACCACTTACACTGACCAATACTATCAAGCACTAGAAGAGAGTATTATCGCCGGGCAGAAGCAAGATGCCAGTGAAAGACTCGTTGGAAATGTAGATTCAATAAGCCAGAGCGGAAGAACGGTTGTGCGAGGTACCGTCACCGATCTTGAAACGGGCGAAGAAGTGGTTGGGGCAACCTTGCTAATAGAAGGTACCAATAACGGGACTGCGACCGAAGCAGATGGATCATACGTCTTAGAGTTGGTGGCCGGATCCTACATGCTGGCAGTACAATATGTCGGATATCAACAGCAGCGCATTCCTTTGAAAGTCATCAGTTCAGGAAGGCTTGATGTTGCTTTGACCAAATCGGCTGTGCTATTGGATGAGGTGGTCGTGCAGGCAAAATCTCGTGATGTCAATGTGCAGGCCGCTCAGGTGGGAGTGACCCGTTTGAGCATTAAGGAGATCGAAAAATTACCAAGCTTCCTTGGAGAAGTTGATATGATAAAAGGGCTACTACTTCAACCGGGGGTGAGTACCATTGGTGAGGGCAGTAGTGGATTTAATGTGCGAGGTGGTAATGTGGATCAGAACCTGATCATGATTGACGAAGGGCTGATATTCAATGCCAGTCATGCTCTAGGATTTTTCAGTTCTTTTAACAGCGACATCGTGCAGTCTGCTACCTTATACAAAGGCACCATGCCCGCACGCTTTGGAGGAAGACTGGCTTCCACTTTGGACGTCAATGTAAGAGACGGTGCTACTGATCGCTGGCATCTAAAAGGAGGTCTTGGGCTGGTCTCCAGCAGATTGACATTGGATGGCCCCTTGGGTAAGAAGAAGAAAACAACGATGCTGTTTTCAGGAAGAAGTACCTATTCCAATTGGGTGCTTCGTCAAGTGAATGTACCCGAGGTGAAATCCAGCTCGGCATACTTTTACGACCTGAATGCAAGGATGGTTCATCGCTTTGACGAAAAGAACAACGTCTCTTTGTCCGTTTACGCGACCGAAGATCAATTTTCCTTCAATGATGAGTTCGGATTTGACTATGGCACGCAGATGGGGCAGCTGCAGTACCGAAGAGTCCTTGGTGCAAAAATGCTTGCCACCACCAATGCCATTTGGAGCCGATATCGCAGTGAACAACAAGATCTAGATGGGGTTGATGGGTCCGACTATATGACTGGCCTTAGTTATGTGAAGTTTAAGCAGAATGTCAGCTACCTGGACGAGGGACTTGAATTGAATGCAGGTGCTTCGGGAATATTTTACACCATTGATGGCAATGCCATCGAACCACGGGGCGACTTGTCAGTCATAGCTCCAGAACAATTGGATGATGAGAAGGGGGTTGAGTGGGGAATCTATGCAGACATGGATCTGCAACTGACGCCAAGATTTTCCATCATTGCCGGCTTGCGATATTCCATATTTCAGTACCTGGGTCCACGCAACACGTTCCTGTACGAGGATCCCAATAATCCCAGCGTAGAAGGCATCCTTGAACCAGTAACTTTGACTGATCAAGTGGTTAAATCATTTGGGCATATACAACCTCGGGCGAGTTTTCGTTATCGGGTCACCCCTTCAAGTTCGATAAAGGCAGGTTACGGTCGGACCGTGCAGTACATCAACCAGATCTTTAACAGCGAAACTCCAACCCCTACCAATTTTTGGCAGCTCAGCAATCAATATATTCCACCGCAGCTTGCACACAATTTTTCCCTAGGGTACTTCCATAATTTTGCAGACAACCTATGGGTTACTTCCATAGAGGGATTCTATCGTGATATTGATCAGCTGTTTGACTTCAGAGGGTTTGCTGATCTCCTAACCAACGAGCATTTGGAAACGGAACTGCTGGATGGGATTGGTAGATCATATGGAGTGGAAGTAAGCGTAAACAGACAAGTAGGGTATGTGCATGGCTGGTTGAGCTATACGTATTCAAGATCGGAGCGTCAGATCGATGGCATCAATGAGGGCGCGTGGTATTCTTCCAATTTTGATAAGCCTCACGATTTTACGCTCGTGACCAATTTTCAGATTAACAAGCGCAACTCGATCTCCATTAATTTTACCTATGGTACCGGTCGACCAATTACTGTGCCGGTAAGCAAATACCGTGTGCAAGATCGGGTAGTAGTGCTCAACTATTCTGATCGCAATATCTTTCGGGTACCCGACTACCATCGACTGGACTTGAGTTACACCCTGGCACAAGGCTTTCGAAAAAGTAAAAAGTTCAAAACCAGTTGGACCTTTTCAATCTATAACGTTTATGGGCGTAAGAATCCATACTCGGTATTTGTTGAGCAGTCTACTCAAAGTGGAACACGTATCAATCGACTTGCAGTGCTTGGCAGTGCATTTCCATCGCTCACCTTTAATTTCGAATTATTGTGAGGCACTTGGTGTGGATTTCGTGCTTATTGTGCTGGGGATGCATTGATGAAATTACCATTGATTTGCCGGAGGCTAGTCAGCAACAGCTGGTGGTGGAAGGTACGATAGAGCGTGATCAGAAGAACTATATTTTCTGGGCATTGGTCAGCAATACGCTGAACGTGACCGGAGAGGGCACCTTTGAGGAAGTCGATTCAGACGTTCGAATTATTTATAACGATGAGCACACCATACATCTGATTGCAGGACAAGAGGAACGCATCCCCATAGACCTTTTTCACACCACGTTTGGAGGAACTCAGGAGAATGCTCAATTCCATCTAGAAGCCCGAGTGGCGGGAGAGGTTTACCTGTCTGAGAACGTGAGCCTTGTTCCGGTACCAACAGCGGATTCGCTGTCAGTTGGGGTGGAGGTTCGTCCGGAATTGAACATGACGGGAAATATCATATCTGTTCCTTATGTACAACTAAAAGCACACACACCCCTTATCAATGATGTCGGACAGCGTACCTCGCTGCAATGGCAGGTAACATCAGTGTATCGATTTATTGAAGCAGTCCGTGATAGCGATCCATTTTACCAGCCTAAAGTATGCTACATGCCCTATGATGGATTCCGGAATGATGTAAACATTGCCAATGCGCAGGAGTTTGCTGGCAAGGATAGAATAGACGAAATTGTCATAGCGGAAAATCGAAATGATTTTCGGTTCTCGCAAACCATCTACTTTACCGTAGTGCAAAAGTCTTTGTCGCAGGATGCCATTGAGTACTGGACGGAGGTAAAAGCGAGCAACGAAAGGAGTGGTAATCTCTACGATGTCTTTCCTGGAAAGATCCGCTCAAACATTCAACAAGAGGGAGATCCAGAAGCCTTGGTAAACGGTTATTTCCAGGCCTCAGCTATTGATACGATGCGACTTAGGGTTCGTGCCAGGGATGTTGAGTTTCCGAGACGATTTTGTTTTATGTGGGAAGAGCCCGAGATTATTGATCCAGATAGCCCGGATCCATGTTTAAATTGCCTCAAGCTCGGACCTGGGGTATCACTTGAGCGACCATGGTATTGGGAATTATGAGAAGAATTGGCTTTGCCGTGTCTGCAGTCTTTATTTATGCCCTCTCTTGGGCACAACACGGCTCCGTTCACTTTGATCGACCATATTACTTCAGTGGAGAGATTGCGTTCTACACCTTTTGCCTCACCGAAGTGGAGGACTCCATTACGGCCGAGATTGAATTTGGCGAGATGGATCTTGTAGAAAATCACTTTGTATCGGTGCTGGATGGATGTGGGCATGGATACATTCGTTTGCCCTACGAATTGCAGTCAGGAGTATACGAGTTTAGCGTCTACGTTTATGCATCTCAGACATTTGACCGAGAGCGTGTCCTTAGGCTTGAGCTTCCCATCTACAATCCCAATGCAATTGTCGATACTGTATTGCAAGATGATGCCTCGTTGGACCTAAGTGACCTTTCTGATTCTTTTCTCACGACCAATTCTCATTCTTCTCGAAGTGCGGTTCGATGTACCATTCCATTGCCGCCCGAATGGCAGGAACAGGGGCTTCGGGCTTCGGCCACGGTCCGCGACAAAGGGGCCTATGCGGGGTTGCGATCAGCTTGGAACCTGGACACACCTGCTCCTCCAGAAGCACT
>JAHQVP010000046.1 GCA_019634275.1 Saprospiraceae bacterium | reverse complement strand
GGTAAATTCGGAGTCTTCCCAGAGACGATCTGACCGACCAGGCTGTATGATAAAGTCTTCGTATAGATCTGCCTGATAATTGTATGAAAGGGAGTTTTTCCAGGAGGTCTTTTGGTTCTTAAAAAGTTGCGTGTTGGAAATCCCAATGATGCCGGTGGTATAGGTCTCATCATAGTAGGTCCGGTCATTAAAATCTTGCCACTGCGTAGAGTCTCGTTGTGGGTTAGAGCCTGCGATGCTTCTGCCCCCTAAGCCATAAATGGTCCAGCGATTTCCTCCCTTACCCGGAATATTGATTTTGAAAGAAAGGTCTTGAAAAACAGGGGTGATCTCATTCTCGTCCGAAAATTCGATTCCAATTTTCTCCAGGATCGTGACTGTGGAGTAGCGGTAGTTGATTAAGTACGAGGCCTTTTTATCCGATCCGATCGGTCCCTCTGCCCCTACCTGCAGCCCGAGCACGCCTGCTTGCAGGGAAAATTTGTGCTTGTCGGTGTTGCCGTTGCGGAAACGGAGATCAAACACTCCGGACAATGCATTCCCGTAAGCAGCCGGAAAAGCCCCGGTGAAAAAATCAGAGTTGGCCAGGACTTGATCCGTGATCATGGAGATGGCACCTCCACTGCCCCCTTCTCCACTGCGGTAATGGTTAGGGTTTGGAATCTCAAGACCCTCCAATCGCCAAAGGACCCCTCTTGGTGAATTGCCGCGTATGATGATCTCATTATTTTCGTCATCTCCGTTGGCCACTCCGGCAAAGGATTGTGCCATACGAGCAGGATCATTGAAGCTCCCGGCAAAGCGCGATGCCTCCTCTACTGAAAAGGATCGCGTACTGACGAGTGCATTTGAATTGACCGTCTCCCCTTTATGCTTTCGTGCGACGACTTCCACCACATCCAATGCCTGCACCGATTCCTGCATTGAGATGACCACTTCTTTGCTCACCCCGGTGGTGACAAGAAGGCTCCGTGCGGAAGCATCTTCATAGCCTAGGTATCGCACAAACACACTGTGTCGGCCAACGGGGATGGGTGCCAAAGTAAAGTTGCCATCCAAGTCGGTCACGGTTCCAACCACGGTGCTGTCTACAAGTGCAAAGACTTCCGCTCCAATCAAGGGTTGATTAGTGAGGGCGTCTTGGACAGTACCTCGGATTTTGGAGGTAATGACTTGAGCATGTATTTGGCTGCCCATGAAGACCAAAAGGATCGCAAAGATGAAAAGTGAGTGCAACTGCTTGTTCATTCTTGATCATTTTAAGATTAAGGTATGACACAAAGACCTCGAATGAATTGGGGGGTTGCTTGTGAAGCGCTAATTTTTATGATTCCATCGCAAAATTTCAATGATGTACTTTTGTCCCTATGGTTAGAGTCGCACCAATCGTATTCCTCCTCGTCGCGTTATGCGGATGCGCAGGGGAAGCCCCTTACGTAGAGAAAGATCTTTTGCAATATGGGCTGCCCATCACGTTGCAAACCCCAGACAGTGTCCGTGTCAAGACCATGGACTGGGGCCTACAGCGTGACGTCACGTTGGAAGGTGATGAGGGTTATAGCATGCAGATATTTAGTTCGCTAGCGACCACGGCCAACCTGCGCCGAGCGCTTTCTGAATACAAGGAGATTTCGAGAGACAACCCCTATTTTTCAAAATTCATGCAAGAAGACGAGGATGGATTCATCTTCGAGATCCAACTGGACTCTGTACAAAGTTATGACTTCCGACACCTCAAAATCCAGGGGGATCGAGAGTACATTTTTCAAATGGGATTGCTGGGCACTTTTTCACTTGAGCAGGTGCAAGAAATGTATCAGCTTGCACAAGCCGCGAAATAGCGCCTAGACTAGTTAAACCCCGTATCAATCAAGATGACGCCTGCGGTTCCCAGGCTGCCATATCGGGCGGATTCACTCATTCCTTTTAACACACGAATCTGCTTAACCTGCGCCATGTCGATCAATTGGTTTGCACGGAAATAGTTGTTTCCGACCGCCTGATCATTGATCACGTAAAGAGGTGCAGCAGATCGCACAGATACATTTTGTCGAACCACAATTTCTTCTTGCCCTCGAGGTCCAGAGACCAATAGTCCGGGGTACGAGCGCAGTGCGTCGGCCAAATTTTGATATTGTGCAAATGGGTAGGGATTGGCGGAGATTCCGGGGTGTGTAGTTTGGCAAGCAAGGGCGCATAGGACAGCCCAAACCAAAGTGCAACTGGTCTTCATGTCTAGTTTATTAATTCGTTCAACAATTGTTGAAGCAGGGCCAAGTTGAGACAGAAACCAAAAAATAGAGAGGAGAAGCGAGCCAGGGTGTTGGCTCATCTTGAATGTATAATAAATGAGAAGGAAATCTAAGCGCCTACTACGATTTGCTATCAACAAGCCCTAATGCGCAGTAAAATGGGATGTACATTTGCTATACGGAAAGGGGAGACTAACCTTGCTGGATTTGGATGCTTAGGCGCTCGTGAGGAGACGAAATTGAGAAGGCTTCGACACGGATGCCGAAGCCTTCTGGTATGTAGTATTTAGTTTCTGTGAGACTACTTTCCCGCATTGTATCGACGAGACACCTCGTCCCAATTAATTACATTAAAGAAGGCTTGCACATAGTCAGGCCTACGATTTTGGTAGTTAAGATAGTAAGCATGCTCCCAGACATCAAGCCCTAAGATTGGTGCTCCTCCACATCCGGCATCGACGTCCATCAGCGGATTGTCTTGATTGGCTGTTGAGCAGATTTCAACTTTGCCGCCTTCGTGCACACAGAGCCAGGCCCAGCCAGATCCAAAGCGTGTTCCGGCTGCTTTGGCAAATGCATCCTTAAACCCATCAAAAGAACCGAAGGCTGCATCGATTGCGTCGGACAGATCTCCAGAGGGAGTTCCGCCGCCATCAGGGGACATCACACTCCAAAAAAGCGAATGGTTATAAAATCCGCCACCATTGTTGCGAACACCGGTATGCTGTGAGGCCATTGCGAGGAGTTCCTCAATGGATTTTCCTTCCATATCAGTTCCCTCAATCGCTGCATTGAGTTTGTTGGTATAGCCATTGTGGTGTTTGCCATGGTGGATTTCCATGGTGCGTGCATCGATGTGAGGTTCCAGTGCATCGTGCGCGTAGGGTAGATCAGGTAATGTAAATGCCATTGTGTTATGTTTTTTATTGAAACTCGATTTCCTAAAAATAGTTCGAAAGATAGCAATCCGGTTGATTTCAGCGCAGCGCTTTTTTGTCTTCTAATGCTACTCAGATTGCGATCTGCCCAATATGTATCAGGGAAATAGCTTGGTAACATGGTTCCATCTTGCTAGTCCACAGGAACGATGGCCACTGCTACTTTCTTTGATGCCGGGGTCTTTGATCCTCGTGCATAGAGGTCTCGGGGCACCAGCACATTGGCTTCAGGAAAGTAGGTAGCAATGCACTTGCGTGGAATGCTAAAGGGCACCAACTTAAACTGCAGCGCTTCTCTCTTATGGCCATCATAGGTGCTGATCAGGTTGACGGTTTGTCCTGCGACCCAATTGCGCGCCTTCATATCATCTTGGTTGAGTAGGACGACTCGGCGGCCTCCCTGGATGCCACGATATCGATCATCCATTCCATAAATGGTGGTATTATACTGATCATGACTGCGAATGGTCATCATCCAAAAATGATCACTGGGGAGCACCTCCTGAGGCAACTCGTTAATGCTAAATTTTGCCCGCCCATTGTCTGTAGTGAAGTGGCCGCTTCGAGCACCATTTGGCAGGTAGAATCCTGCAGGATTCCGTACGCGCGTGTTGTAGTCCTCAAAACCTGGAATCACCTGTTCGATCAGGTCTCTGATCTCATCATAGTTTCCCACCAGGGAGGTCCAGGGTACTGTTGTTTTTTCTCCAAGTACTGCTTCAGCCAATCCCCCAATGATGGCGGGCTCACTGAGTAAGTGTGGGGAGCATGGATCCAGCACCCCTTCAGAAGAATGAACGACTCCCATCGAGTTTTCGACGGTCACAAATTGCCTTCCACCAGTTTGGTTGTCGACTTCCGTTCTGCCGAGGCATGGCAAGATGAGAGCGGTCTCGCCATGGACGAGGTGGCTCCGGTTAAGTTTTGTAGAGACATGCACCGTGAGTTGACACCTTTTGAGTGCTTTCGCAGTGACGGCAGTATCGGGAGTAGCAGAAAGAAAGTTGCCTCCCATTGCAAGGAAAACCTTGGCAGCACCCTTGTGCATTGCCTCAATGGCGTCCACCACAGCAAAACCGTGTTCTCGCGGAGGAGAAAAGTCAAAGACTTCTTCCAGGCGATTAAGAAAAGCCTCTTTGGGGGCTTCCCAGATGCCCATGGTGCGATCACCTTGCACGTTGCTATGACCTCTTACCGGGCAGGTCCCGGCTCCAGGCTTCCCGATGGCACCACGCAACAGTAGAAGATTTACGATTTCGCGAACGTTGTCTACGCCATTGACATGTTGTGTGAGCCCCATAGCCCAACAAATGATGATCTTCTTGTGCCGGGCAATCAGACTTGCCGCTGCCTCGACTTGCGAACGTGGTAGGCCTGTTTCTGCAATGCGTTCCTCCAGTGAATGCTGCTCTAGATCAGCTTTGAACGCTTCAAAGCCCTCCGTTTTTTGTTCAATAAATTCACGATCAACTATGCCTCCTTGCTCTTTGTCATATTTCAAAAGGAGCAGCATGATCGCTTTGAGGAGTGCCACATCCCCATTAATTTGAATCTGCAAAAACAAATCGGTTAGGGAGGTGCCGCCAGTCAACATGCTGCTGACTTTTTGCGGGTGTGTAAAGCTGAGTAGGCCAGTCTCGGGCAGTGGATTGACTGTGATGATTTTGCCACCGTTCTTCTTGCACTTTTCCAGTGCTGTCAACATGCGGGGGTGGTTCGTTCCGGGATTTTGCCCCATCACCATGATGACCTCAGCCTCGTGGAGGTCTTCTAAGGTCACCGATCCCTTACCGATCCCCAACGTCTGGCTAAGTCCCTGCCCACTGCTTTCATGACACATGTTGGAACAGTCAGGCAGGTTGTTTGTGCCATACTGCCTCACAAAGAGTTGGTATAAAAATGCGGCCTCATTACTCGTACGACCCGAAGTATAAAAAACCGCCTCATGTGGCGACTTCAGTCCAGTGAGCTCCTGTGCGACCTTCTTAAATGCTTGATCCCAACCAATGGGTTGATAGTGCGACTCACCGGGAAGCAGGATGAGAGGCTCCAAAATGCGCCCTTGCTTTCCTAGTTCGAAATCGGATAGTTGAGCGAGTTCGCTTACGGAGTGACGTGCAAAAAATGCCCCCCCGATCCCCTTTTTGCTGGCTTCTTCGGCAATGGCCTTAAGACCGTTTTCACAATATTCACCGAGGCGCGAACGGTCATCGTCAGGATCAGGCCAGGCACATCCCGGACAATCTATGCCCCCTTTTTGGTTTAAACGCTGCAGCACTTTGGCGGCACTACTAAGCCGCATATACTTGTTGACATGTCCCAGACCAGCTGTGACGCCCTTTAGTCCTGCAGCTGTTTTTGCAGGTTTGCCAATTTTGGGATTCTCCTCATGAATCGGAATGGCATCGGTTGATTTATCTCTCTCAGCACCCATAGAAGCAGTAAGTTAAGGCTTAGGAAGCACACCGCTGACGCGATCAGCGCCCGTATATATGTTGCATCCATGGGCACTGGCGAATCCCAAAAGCGTAAGGCCGTGTTCTTCGGCAAGTTCTATGGCCAGACTGGAGGGGGCTCCAAGTGCAGATACAATTGGAATGCCTGCCATCACTGCTTTCTGGATGAGTTCAAAACTGGCCCTGCCGCTCAACTGCAGTCCATAGGAAGATAAAGGCAAATGCTCATCCATGAAAGCTTGACCAATCAACTTATCAAGTGCGTTGTGACGGCCCACATCTTCGTGCAATCGGATTTTACCCGGCCCTAGTGGGATCAGCGCACAGGCATGCATCCCGCCCGTCTTGTGAAATGCCCCTTGCTCCTGGGCCAGTAGGTGCGGCCATCGCAGGATTTTTTCCATCGGAACGATGGGTTTTCCGGAGATGAGCCGATAGGAGGAGATGGAGCTAATATGATCAATCGAGGTTTTGCCACACATGCCACAAGAAGAGGTGGTGTAGATATTGCGTTGAAACCGATCTGGGGAGAAGGGAACCTCTGCTGCCAGTTCTAAGACAATCCGATTTCCGTCTGCCGACTGCTTGGTCACGGCCACGGCTCTTGGCGCTGAAATGATCTGTTCCGTAAAGGCAAATCCCATTGCCAAAGCACGATCCTGGCCTGGAGTGCGCATAATGACGGCTACGGTGCATAAGGCTCTTCTATGCGATGGTCCATATCGGATTTGCACTTCCAGTGGCTCTTCTACGGCGATGTCGTCTAAGAGGTTGTGGTGCGAGGTTCCTTTGATTTTGACAATCTTCTTTTGCTTTATACTGCCAGCACCTGAAGGCCTATGAGTCATTTTGCAATGTACACTCTTTGAGCCACTCTGTTTTACACGATTGGATCAGATCAAAGCGGCATTTTTTCATGAAGGAAGTTAAACAGGGTTCGAAACTTTTGATGATAGCGCTCACTGGGACGTGAGAGGTCGTGCCAGAAATACGAGTAGGACATTCCAGAGTCAACACCATGTCCGGTTACTTTATGGACCCAGTGATTTGGCAGTGGCTGTAAAGTCATAATGAGAAAGACTTCCCAAAGCTGCTTTTCCATTTCCATATTACCGTCCGGGCCTCCGGGACATTCGATCCAAAAGGAACCAAGATGGCGATCTACCAGAGCATCCGTTATGCCCGATTCTTCCTCGAGTTCGCGCAATACGGCTTTGGCGGCCACTTCGCCTTCTTCTAAGGTCCCTTTGGGAATTTGAAAATCGGATAGCGGAGGAGGATGTATAAAAGACAGGATCTGCCGACTTTCTGCATGACCCCGAATAACGCAGGCTACTACTTTCTTAACGGTTCTCACTAAAAGATTGACAAGGGTAGGCTCTTCACTATTCAATCAAGAGCCACTCCGAAAAGCGCTTTTGCGCGCCTTCTTGAAAAACCTTGGTTATTTCCACTTGATTTTTATTCCATTCCTTGGCAATGCCTGCGAGACCACTTAATTCGTCGAATATCCCATTGCGCTGATCGGGTCTTTCTACATAGAGTTGATCGTAATTGGATTGAATATCATCCATGACGACGCGATACTTCTCTTTAAGTGCCCCTAATTTATCATGGATGGACTCCGCATGGTCGGTCGACTCTTCAAACGAATTCAAATCAATCGACCTGTCAGCAAAGTGGGTAGCCATTTGAGAGCTGATTTCAATAAAATCAACTTTGTCCTCGGTAACAAAGGTTGACTTTTCGTCCTCGCTATACTTATCAATGATCTCCCAGGATAGTTCGGCGAGATCCTGCTTGATTAAGTTGGCCACTCCCAATTGGGCTTGCATGTCACTAATCGTATTGATGTCTTCTAGGGTAAAGGAAACCACCTTGGTTATGAAAGTCTGGAACTCCTTATTTTTCTGCTTCTCGGCATTGATCTTACTTAAGAGGTCGTCGCCGATTTTTGAAAATTTTACATTGTCATTTCGCCCCCCTGTTTGCTGGTAAAAAATGGAATCAATGGCCACAATGGCGGTTCTGCCATTCCACTTGAAAGAATTCGAAAAAATGCCGCTGACAAGGCCAAAAAGCGTGGAGAACGAGCCGCCTATGGCCATGCTACCGACTTTCTGTACCATGTCCGTGAGCTTGGTTTTTTTAATGTCCTCTAATGTGTTGACGATTTTCCTGCGCTGGCTTTCATGGGCATGTTTGAGAATGGATTCATAATGTTCGAGAAAATCATCATTGGTGAAGGGGTTTAAGGAATTGGCACGCGTGGATTCTAAGGTGACAAATTCCGTCCCAATGATCACTTCCGTCAGATTTTGGTAACGATCACTGATCTGTTTCAATTGATCTTTGTGCTTTGCACTCAGATTATCCAAATTGGCTTCAATTTTTGACTGAAATACTTGTGTTTCCTTGCGCAGATTTTCCCATTGCGTATATAGTTCAACTCCTTTTTCTGTGAGCGGTACAGCGCTGATAAATTCTACCAGAAACTGGTCACCGGCAGATTGAAAATCGATGCGGACGGCATCCACGTTGGGATGGTTCATCGTATACCGTATGGTTTGAGCATAGTCACGGTTAAAATCGACTTCCATGGTTGCGTCTTCGATCACTTGATCGTTTCGAAGAGCGGAAAAGGAAATCACGCCTTGACGTTTACTAGCCGGATTGTGAAATATGCTGTCCTGCATATTGAACAGTTTTGCAACAAGGGTAATCTGCCCTGCATTTTGTTGGCGCACGATAAGACTTGAAGCCTCCTGTGCGATCAAGTAAGGACGAGATTCCAGCCCAATAACACTATCAATGACCCTGACAGTGGTCACACGGCCGGGATCGATCCAAGCGGGAGCATCCCCGCGCAGTGTGGAAGTAAGAACCTTAGAATCATCTGTCGACAAAAGGTTCTGAGCAGATGTCAGGCCATAGAGAAGCCATAATGTGACGAGAAGAATGTGTTTCATTTGTTTTTTGGTTTAGTCATGTTTCTATACATCGCTTCATGGAGCTTGATAAGTAGCTCTTTGATGTTGTCTATTCCAATATCCCTAGGTGGTTGATGTTCACCCAATGATCTCCTTCTGAAAGAACAACAACATGGTTTTGACGGTTAATAAAACGCATAGGTCGGGTAAGATGCCCATCAAGATACTAAAAGAAGAGGTCGACTAATCGGTGACCATTGGCAAGTACTATTCCTTATTTTTACCCCTATGGCAAAACAAGGATTTAGAAGGGAAAAGGACAGCATTGGATATGTGAATGTTCCCGTAGAGAAGTACTGGGCAGCACAAACTCAACGCTCTATGGAAAATTTTCGAATAGGAGGACAGCATATGCCCAATCAAGTTATTGATGCTTTTGCCATCCTGAAGAAGGCGGCAGCACTGACCAATGCGGAATTAGGAGTGCTGCCCAAGACGAAGGCTAAGTTAATTGGACGTGTGTGCGACGAAATCCTGGAAGGCAAGCTTGCGGATCAATTTCCCCTTGTCGTGTGGCAAACGGGTTCGGGGACTCAGAGCAATATGAACGTCAACGAGGTGATTGCCAATCGGGGACATGTTCTCAAAGGCGGAGCATTGACCGATGATAAAAAGTACCTGCATCCGAATGACGATGTGAACAAGAGCCAATCGTCGAATGATACTTTCCCGACCGCCATGCACATAGCTGCATACAAGATATTGGTTGAGCATACCATTCCTGCCCTCGAAACATTGCGGAATACTTTGGACGATAAATCAAAAGCTTTCCGTCAGGTGGTTAAGATTGGCAGAACCCATTTTATGGACGCAACCCCCGTCACCTTAGGCCAGGAGTTGTCCGGCTATGTGGCCCAAATTGATTTTGGGATTAAGGCCATACGACATTCTCTGAAGCACTTGTCCGAGTTGGCACTGGGTGGCACTGCAGTGGGCACAGGACTAAACACACCTAAAGGGTATGCTAAGCGTGTAGCAGCACAAATCTCGAGTCTGACGGGATTGCCCTTCAAGACGGCGCGGAATAAATTTGAAGCCATGGCGGCCCATGATGCTATTGTGGAAGCGCATGGAGCCTTAAAGACGGTTGCCGTATCGTTGATGAAAATTGGCAACGACATTCGCATGCTCGCCTCTGGCCCACGCAGCGGCATTGGTGAAATCCTGATTCCAGCAAACGAACCCGGTTCTTCGATCATGCCAGGCAAAGTCAATCCTACACAAGCGGAAGCCTTGACCATGGCAATGGCACAAATCGCCGGAAACGACGTAGCCATTAACATTGGAGGAATGACCGGCCATTTTGAGCTCAACGTGTTTAAGCCTATGATGATCTACAATTTTCTCGTTTCGGCTCAGCTATTGGCCGATGCCAGTTTGAGTTTTGAGAAGAAATGCATTTCCGGGCTGCAACCAAACATGGAGCGCATACAGCACAATCTAGAAAATTCGCTCATGCTGGTTACAGCACTCAATACCAAGATTGGATATGATAAGGCTGCAGAAATTGCCAAGAAGGCCTACAAGGAAGGATCCACCTTGAAACAAGCAGCGGTGGCCTTAGGCTACTTGTCCCCGGAAGAGTTTGATAAATGGGTGAGGCCACAGGACATGGTCTAAAAGATAAATGGAAGACATGAAGAGATTTTCGGCCAACGTGTATCAGAACCGCCGCGAAGCATTAGCGAAGCAATTTGAGAACCAGGATGTCTTGATTTTTCCTGGAAATACATTTAGTCCCAAGAACTACCACGACAACTACTATCATTTCAGGCAGGACAGTTCCTTTCTCTACTATGCCGGGCTTGACCTACCTGATATGGCGCTGATATTGGACATCTCTACAGGTAAGAGCATGCTCTATGGACATGAAGTGACGATCCAGGACGTAGTGTGGACGGGTTGGCAGCCCTCTTTGGCGGAGTTATCGGAATCGGTAGGGATTGATGCCTACCAAGAAATCGAAAACCTGGAAGCGGGTATCCGGTC
>JAHQVP010000045.1 GCA_019634275.1 Saprospiraceae bacterium | reverse complement strand
GGGATTCGAACCCCCGGTACCAGTTTCCCAGTACGCCAGTTTAGCAAACTGGTGGTTTCAGCCACTCACCCACCTCACCGGATACTTGGCTAATTTCAGCACAAAGATATGAGTGCTGTCTTAGGAAAACAACTTTTGTTGGAGTCATCTGGACTCCTCCAAGGCTACATATGCGCTATGATTTCTGAGCCGAACTCAGAGCAACTCAACTTGGTAGCCCCATCCATCAATCGATGGAAATCATATGTTACTCGCTTCTGGCCAATAGCGCCCTCAATACCACTGACAATGAGCTTTCCGGCCTCTTTCCAGCCCATATAGTCCAACATCATCACGCCTGACAAAATCACAGAACTTGGATTGACCTTGTCCAGACCAGCATACTTGGGTGCTGTTCCATGGGTGGCTTCGAAAATCGCCATGCCCGTTGTATAATTAATGTTGGCTCCCGGAGCAATGCCTATTCCACCGACCATCGCCGCCAGGGCATCAGAGACATAATCTCCATTGAGATTTAGGGTGGCAATCACTTCATACTCGGCTGGTCGCAAAAGGATCTGCTGCAGGAATGCATCCGCAATGACATCCTTAATCAAAAGGGCTCCTCCTTCGAGGGCAGCCTTCTGAGCAGCATTCGCCGCATCTTTCCCTTCTTCAGCAGCAATCCGATCATACTGTGCCCAGGTAAAGACACGATCACCATACTCTCGCTCCGCAAGCTCATAGCCCCACTGCTTAAATTTACCTTCGGTAAACTTCATGATGTTGCCCTTGTGCACTAAGGTTACGCTGTCGCGATTGTTCTCGAGCGCATACTCAATTGCAGATCGAACTAAACGCTCTGTGCCTTCCACACTCACAGGCTTTATACCAAGAGAAACGGTGTTGGGAAATCGAATCTGGGTGACGCCCAGTTCTTCTACTAAGAACTCTTTTAATTTCGATACTTCCGGAGTTCCATTGTTGTACTCAATGCCCGCATAAATATCCTCGGTGTTTTCTCGAAAAATGACCATATCCACCTTTCCGGGATCTTTCACCGGACTGGGTACTCCCTGAAACCAACGCACAGGCCGGACACACGCATAGAGATCCAGCTTCTGTCTAAGAGCCACATTCAACGAGCGAATACCCCCTCCAACCGGTGTGGTCAAGGGTCCTTTTATCGCGATTAAATATTCTGTGATGGCATCTAGCGTTTCTTGCGGCAGCCACTCCCCAGTCGCATCGAAAGCCTTTTGGCCGGTTAGTACTTCTTTCCAAACGATCTTACGAGAAGCACCATATGCTTTCTCAACTGCAGCATCGAATACACGTACTGCCGCGGCCCAAATATCGGGTCCGATTCCATCTCCTTCAATAAATGGGATAATGGGAAAATCTGGGACATTAAGTTTGCCGTTATCTATAGTGACTTTTGCGCCTTCCATGAGTCTTGACCTAGGTTTTATAAGGCCGGCAAGGTAAATAATTTGGCGTCGTTCGCCCAAAGAAGGGTTCGGAAAGAATTTTATTTATTTTCAGCTCATATTGATGATTTTCTTCATGCGTTTTATTGGATTTGTTCTGCTGCTTGGTTTGGGATGTCATCCCAGATTGCCCGCCGGGAGCTGCTCCTCAACGGTCAAAGTGGTCCCCACTGAACTAGATGGCTGCACCTACTTGCTTCACACCGATAATGGAGACAAACTCCTTCCACTCAATGGAGAAGACTACGATCTAGGGGACTACAACTGGATTCGCATTGATTTTGAAGAGGTTCCTGACGGCATGAGCATATGCATGGCGGAAGACAAAATCATTCGCATCACTTGCTTCGATGCAGACCACGCTACCCCCCGGAAAAAGCCATGCCTGGAGACCTTGGCACCACTAGAGGACTCCACTTGGTTAACACAATGGATCAAAGAACACCAGCCAACTCAGGTTGATCGCTACACCTATCTGGATGGCTTCGCCTACCTTTGCAAAACGGGAGCAAGAGTCCAGGTGTATGATTGTCAGGGAAACCTACTCTGCGACAGTGCTCAAGAGGCCGGATGCAAACACACCATGACCACCATTACAAACAAAGTCAACATCTGGACCGCTCACCGATAAACACACCATCATGATTAATCCACATCTTGACGCCAGCGGCGACCAGCTCAACAACGAGGACCAGCAAATCGAAAGAGCATTACGTCCCAAGGAGCTAGAGGACTTTCAGGGACAGCCCAAAATTGTTGAAAACCTGGATGTCTTCATCAAAGCCGCCAAACTAAGAGAGGAGGCTCTTGATCATGTTTTGCTCCACGGCCCTCCCGGTCTCGGCAAAACTACGTTGTCGCACATCATCGCCAACGAACTAGGCTCGCAACTGAAATTGACTTCTGGGCCGGTACTGGAAAAGCCAGGAGACCTGGCTGGACTGCTCACTAACTTGGGCTCTGGTGATGTCCTGTTTATTGACGAAATCCACCGTCTAAACAACGTGGTTGAAGAGTACCTCTACTCCGCCATGGAGGATTTTCGAATCGACATCATGATCGACAGTGGCCCCAACGCCAGGTCCATTCAACTGAATCTGAGTCCTTTCACCCTGATTGGAGCCACCACCAGAATGGGACTGCTTACGCCTCCCATGAGAGCGCGATTTGGCATAAATTGTCATTTGGACTATTATGATCTGGGGACATTAAAAGGAATCGTCGAAAGATCGGCCAGCATCCTAGACATCCCGATCACGGATGACGGCGCTAAGGAAATAGCACGTCGCAGCCGAGGCACTCCACGAATAGCCAACGCCTTACTGCGTAGGGTACGAGACTTTGCTCAGATCAAAGGCGATGGCACGATAGGACTGGAGATCGCCAAATATGGCCTGGAAGCGCTCCAGGTGGACGAAAGCGGTCTCGACGAGATGGACAACCGAATCCTTGATTGCATTGTATCCAAATTTAAGGGCGGCCCAGTGGGCTTGTCTACCATAGCTACAGCGGTCGGCGAAGAAGCGGGAACCATCGAAGAAGTGCACGAACCTTTCCTCATCATGGAAGGGTACGTCCAGCGTACGCCTCGTGGAAGGATCGCTACGGACAAGACCTACAAACATCTGGGCATCGTCCCTCCTAAGGGGGGTGAACCCACTTTATTCTGACCAAGTAGCGAAATTAAATCTGACGTTTGATCTTCGTGGCTCTAGCGTCCGAGTCTGCCCTCTACCTCCTCGTCCCTATATAAGGGTTCGTCATTCTCAAAATCATAGAGCGTAAGATTGCGGATCTCATAGTGGGCAATCCACAGGTCGGCCAGGGCTTGATAGTAGGAGCGTAAGGCGGCGTCATTTTCGTTGAGGGCAATGTTGAGATCAGTAACATCGATTTTGCCGATTTGGTAGCGATTCTTGGCAATGGTCAGTCGTTTGTCGGCTACCTCGCGTGCCCGCGAAGCCAGCTCCAATTGGCGGCGCACCAAGGAGAACTGTTGTACACGCAAAATCACCTCCCGTTCAAAATCCACATTTTCCTGATCAATAATGCGTTGTGTCAGTTCCAGATTTGATTGTGCTATGGCACGCTCCGCCTTTGTCTTGCCCCAATCTGCAATGGGCACCCTCAGGCTTAAGGACACGCGCTCCTGATCGATAGGGTTAGCGTAGGCATCTGCAATGGTCTGCCCTGTCTGTGACAACCCCAGATTGCCCTGTAAAGTGACATCAAATCCGGGCGGCCGACGCGCCTGATCTACGTCCCGTTCTGCTTCTACCCTTCTTCTCCGGAACTCGGTGGTTTTGCTACGGTTCTTTCTTGCTTCAGTCAGCGCACGGTCCAGATCGATGTCATACGGGGCGAGCTCTAATGGCTCAAGCAGATCAAAATCCACATTTTCGGAAATGCCTAAAAAATTACGCAACTGCTGATTTGCCGACTGACGGTTTAGCTGCTCGGTTGCTGCGGTCGTCTCGGCATTGCGTGAACGCAATTCAATCTGGAGCAACTCCGTCTCTGCAATCCGACCCACCTCGAAGCGTCCTTTGGAAATCTCATAGAGCGAATCGGCATAGATCTTTTGTCGCTGCGCATCGCGCAAGTTAAGTTGAGCGATGTAGAGGTCGAAAAAGAGATTTACGGCATCATAAGCGATGGATTCCTTTTCTTCTGCGAAGCGCTTCTTTGACTCTTCAAATTCAAGGGCACGCACTTCCTTATTCCACTTGTACTGATTGAACTGAAAAAGAGGTTGGTTAAAACCAAAATTAATCGGAGCACTGAGATAGGAAGAACTGCCTGGACGTTGCTCATTTTTGAAGATGTCAATGCGACGGAGGTTGGATCCGGCAAAAATAAACCCTCCCGTTTGTGGAATGACTTGAAACAACTGCAGTCCCACAGAGCTGCTCATTAGCGAACGCGTGATAAAGGCGTCTTTACCGTCAGGAAGTGTGATCGCGTCGATGCCTCGGTTGAGATCCGGCAAGGTCGCATTTACGGAGATTTGGGGCTTGAGGTCCGCCAGAAAAGACTGATAGCGCCAATAGTTATTGGAAAGTCGCGTATCAGCGATTTGTGCGACCGGAGCCTCTCCTTGAGCGATGCGTATCGCGTCCAGCAGAGAAAGGGATCGCTGTGCCAGATCTTGAGCCGATGTTACGGCAGTCATCGAGCAAATCAGGCATATGAGCGGTACAATCTTCATGGTTCTTCTCGAGTGGTTTAATTAATCGGTACGAAGGGCGGTGATGGGGTCGAGATTCGCGGCCTTGCGTGCAGGTAAAATTCCAAAGGTGAGTCCAATGCCTGCCGAAACAAGAAAGGAAAGAGCAATCGACCACCAGGTTATAACCGTTGGGATTTCGGCGGATGAGGCAATGACTTTGGCCGAGACTACCCCCAGTATGATTCCTACCACTCCTCCGATGAGGCTAATCGCAACGGCCTCAAAGATAAATTGGAGAATAACATCGGATTGTTTGGCGCCTAAGGATCTTCTGATCCCGATTTCCTTGATGCGCTCCAACACACTTGCAAGCATGATGTTCATGATGCCAATGCCTCCTACCAGCAAGGAGATCCCCGCAATGATGCCCAATACAAAGTTTAAGGTATCCTGCGTTTTCTGCTGCTGCTTGATGAGCAACTCCGGTACCTCAATTTCAAAATCGATCTTATCGTTGTGCCGTCGCTTTAGCAAGCGAGAGACCAGCTCTGCCGAGCCCTCCACATACTGCGGTTCGCTGACTCGGATCACAGCACGATCTATTTGGTGATAATTCTCTAAGTCCCCCTGATTGCGCCGACGACCGCTTCTAACTACGTCTTGAGCATCGATCCTTTTGCGGTCTGCCACCCTCAAGAGGAAAGATTCAATTGGCAAGTAGATGTCGTCGTTATAATCTCGGATGCTGAGTTCTTCTATGCTGGAGCGCTGAATTCTTCGCGATTGCAATACCCCAATTACGGTAAACCATGTACGTCCGCACTTGATTCGCTCTCCAATCGGGTCTTCGCCTTTGAATAGTCGTTTGGCCACCGAGGCACCAATGATGCAAACGCTCAGTCCCTTATCAAAGTGATGAGGATGAAAAGACTGTCCCTCACCCACCTGCAAGTTATTGACACTAAAAAACGCTTCAGTGATGCCGACGCAGCGTATGCGCTGTAAGGTCTTCCCTCGAATCACGTTGAGTTCTTGCACAATCTCGGGACTGATGCGTTCGGCAGCGGGTATTATCTTATAGATGGCCTCAATGTCATCCAGTGAAAGGCCAGGAGTATATCCTTTTGTGGATTCACCCGCCGACACTTCAGTGGCTTCATCTCCTTCGGCTACCGCTTCGGGATCGGGCACCACAGCTTTGACGACAATGCTGTTTGCCCCAATAAGACTGAGTTGATCTAGGATGGATTTTTTTGCTCCTGTGCCAATGCCCAGCATGGCAATCACTGCTGCGACTCCAAAGATGATGCCCAAGGCAGTGAGGAAGGACCGCAACTTGTTCTGAAAGATGCCTTCCAGAGCCAATCGGAAATTCATTACTATGGTGCCCATGCTAGAAGATGATGACCCGGCTACCCCCGCCTTCGTTCTTAGAAGCTATTTCTTCATTAACCCTGGCGGCATTTTCGCGTTCATACTTGGCGCGCGTCTTGGCTGCAGCACTCAATCCCTCCTTAGCTGCCCTACGCTCCTCTTCTGTGAGGTACTTTAGTTCCAGTTCCGGCAAATTGTCCGGAAAGGTCAAGCAGACAATGTCGCCTCTTTCCAAACCTGCTACAACAACAATTTCGTCTGAGTTGGCCTCTCCAACCACAACCTCCTGCCGAAAATAGTCACCGTCTTCTTTACGCACGACATAGGCCAGGGTATCCTTCTTAAAAGCTTCAATCGGCACCGAGACCACCTCCTCATAGCTGTACACTAGGATCTCATTGCTGGTCGTCATGGCTGGTCGAAGCAAACTGTCAATCTCGTGCAGCTGGACCAGGACTTCAAAGACTTTAGCGTCCTGATTGCGTAATTGCTGTCCGATGTTGGCTACCTTATTCACGGTCCCCGGGAACATCTGATCCGGAAAGGCGTCAATTTTAACCGATACCTCCTGGCCCTTCTTGACTTTGCTGATGTCTACCTCATTGACGAAAATCTTGGAGATCATGTCACTTAGGTCTGGTAATTCTGCTACCACCGGATCCCAGGCACTGACCTGCGATCCTGTTGTTTTCTTTCCGTTCCAATTGCTCTCGTAGATGAGCATTCCGTCCTCCGGAGCAAACACCGTAAATTGATTCGCAACGCCACTGAGTTGTCCCAGCTTATTATTTTGTTGCCGCAGATTGGCATCGATCTCTCCAACTTTGGCTTCAGACTGGATTTGTTTGAGCTTGAGCTTATCGAGGAGTTGTCCATAGTCACGTTCTGATTTCTCCAGCTTAAGCTTTGATTGTTCGATGATCATCTCTGGTTCGTATCGATTCTTCTCGATTTCCAATCGTTCCTCCTCCATGGAAAATTGGAGGTTGGCGATCTCATCGCGGATCTCCTTCATCTCAATAGCGGTGTCGATTTTGGTCTGTTCCAACTGAGTCTGAATCTTTTCAATCTCCGTCTGGACCTCTTGCATTTTGGTGGCAAGTTCTGTCTTATCCAGCGAAGCGATAAAATCTCCCTTGGACACTATGGTTCCTTCAGGTATCAGTTCCGAAATGGTCGTTTGGTAAATCCCCACGGATCGCATGGTCTGCGGACCTCGGATCTTGGTGGAGCGTTTGGCTTGCAGTTCGCCTGTGGCGTTAACAAAAATGGAAAACGGCCCGTAACTGACTTCTTTGACAATGGTGCTTCCTGCAGCTGGTCCCGAAGACTTTGATGACCAAAAGTAGATTCCCGCAGCCACAACGGCTAGGGCCAGGATAGTTAAGATTGTTGTTCGCATGGTTCTCGCAATTGAGCTTAGGTTGTAAATAGAACGGCCAGACTTCCATCAAGGTATACAGAATAAGAGATGCAACCAATGGGCAAAAAGTTGTGGTCTTGTTAAATATCCCCAGAAAGAGACTGTCTGCACGGCCTATTTCAGACATGGGCATGGCCGGACTTACTTTAGGCCAGTAATCGCTGTCGTCTCCTGAATGGTGCGTTGAGGATATTCCGCCAAGGCCCTCTCTAAGCAATCCATGGCCAATTCAATGCGCTGAGGTTCGAGGATGTAGGCAATGCGAACTTCATCCAGGCCACAGCCTTCCCCAGCATAAAATCCGGTACCAGGAGCCACCATAACGGTCCGATTATCATGACTAAATTCCTGAAGTAGCCAAGATGAAAAATGTTCGGAATCAGCAATGGGAAGTCTTGCCAATATGTAGAACGCACCTTCGGGGGCGTGAAACACCACTCCCTCCATGCGAGATAATCGATCAAGAATAATCTGCCGTCTTCTGGCGAATTCCTCTCGAAGGCTTTCGAAGTACTCCGGCCCAGTCTGCAGTAGGCTATTGGCGAGGCCTTGGGCAAGCATTGGTGGGCTGAGCCTTAACCTACTATAATTGGTCACCGTCGTGATCACTTCAGCATTGCGACTGACCATGGCTCCCACGCGCAAGCCACATGCATTGAAGCGCTTCGATACAGAGTCGGCTACAATAACATGCTGGTCTGCACCCCTAAAGGTTAATATCGATTGGAAGTCGAAGCCGTCATAAACAAACTCACTATATGCCTCATCAATGAGGAGATAGATGTCATGTTCGACGGCCAATCGCAGCAATTGCTCCAAGTGTGCTGGTGGATAAATTTTTCCGGATGGATTATTGGGGTTTGAAAGCAGGATGCAACGCGTACGGTCGGTAATGGCCGATGCGAATGCGTCCATTTCCGGCAAAGGGAAGCCATCATCAATAGACGATGGCAAGGGTACAATGTTGACACCGGCTATCTGGCAAAATCCATTGTAATTTGCATAAAAGGGTTCTGGTACGATGATTTCATCACCTGGGTCCGCAATGGCCAACAGTGCCAACTGGAGCGCTTCAGACGCACCCGTAGTGATCAACACCTGCCCATGATGAACCTGAATGTCAAATTTTTCATAGTAGCGACACCACTGCTCTCGCAACGCTGTCTCGCCTTCGGCCACGCCATAGGGGACAAAATCTGGACCCGTCCATCGAAAATCCTGGACGGTATTGGCCGGCATCGGAAAATCCGGTTGCCCAATATTGAGATGTATTACATCCACACCTCTCGCCTTGGCAGCATCTGCCAGGGGCAGGTACTTCCTAAATGGCGATGCAAAAATCGTCTTTCCGCGCTGTGAAATTTGTGTCATTGCTGATCAATTTCGAGCGGCAAAGATGGCAATTCGCTCAGAATTCTGAGCTTTAGGCCTGTGCCGGCGGAGTATTGAAGTTCATATTGGGGTATGCGGGAGCATTGGGCTCGTCGATCTTTCCAAATTGATTCTCGAACTTGGTCACGTTATCGGCCAAGGCCTTTAGAAAACGCTTTGCATGTTGAGGCGTCAAGATAACCCTCGCCTTTACTTTTGCTTTGGGTAGATTGGGCATCATTCTGATAAAATCAACGACAAACTCAGAATGCGAATGCGAAATGATTGCGAGATTGGAATATATCCCTTCGGATACTTCTTCTGATAATTCAATATTGACCTGATTTTGCGCTTTTTTCTCCGCCATGCGTTGGATAATCTAGAAATGTAATTAGGAAATGAATTCTCCCATCAAAAGTAACAAGATATTATGGGACAGCTTGGCAGAGCTGCATTTTGAAGATCCATGGTATAAGCTCGAAGCCTTTCTCTCGGGCCAATCCTCGCTAAAGTCACCAGAAGTGTCACTACTCGGCTCCGACCTGGCAGGAAAATCGCTCTTGCATTTACAGTGCCACTTTGGGTTGGATTCCATGTCCTTAGCACGCCTTGGTTTGGAGGTTACTGGCCTGGATTTTTCTGAGAAAGCCATCACCAAAGCACGCGAACTAGCGCAGGCACTCGGTATCGACTGCACCTTTATCTGTGAAGAAATCGGTGCCAATCCGTCTCAGGTCCAGGATACTTACGACCTGGTCTTTACCAGTTATGGAGTGCTGGACTGGTTGCCGGACCTGAATATTTGGGCCAGTCAGGTGCATCGTTCTTTGCGACCCGGGGGTCGCTTTATAATGATCGAGTTCCACCCTTTACTCAATGCATTCGATCTTGAAAATGGAAAATGGCAATACCCTTACTTTGGCGACGGTGAAGCCATTGCAGAGGAGATGTCCACTTCCTATACAGGACGAGAAATGAACGCTCCTCGTCAAATGCATTCCTGGTCACACAGCATTGCCGATATCTTACAACCGCTATTGCAAACAGGTCTAGCGCTTCGAAATTTTAAGGAATACGACTACAGTCCATACGATTGCTTTCCAAATCTCGTGAGCGAACAAGCGGGACGGTTTGTTTGGAAGGAAAACATCAAACTCCCCATGTTGATTGGTCTCGAAATGCAGCGACCACGGTGAGTGGCTGCACGTATTCGAAATCCCATAGCGTCAGTCGTAATGCATGCAATCCCTCATCTGTAACCACAAGGTGGCTGCTAAAACTCCACTATGAGCCCACGATTGATTAGAGGAGAACTTTGATTCAGGGCAAGTGGTCATGCACGCGCGCATCTGCTGTCGACAATATTTTCGCTTGGATTGCGTAATTTTCACTGTAAGCAATGCAATTTTTCAAAGACATCATCGAGCGATCTGCATTTGGCGTATGTTCTTTTGTGGGTGAACGCCTGGGCATCAATTCATCTCGCATCAGGATGTACTTTATTTACACTTCATTTGTCGCGCTTGGATCGCCCATAGTGCTCTATCTCTTTGCTGCCTTTTGGCTAAACATCCGTAAGTGCTTTCGGCACTCCCTCAACTAAAAAAGGCTGCTCCTTTAAGCAGCCTTTAACCATAGTTATCCCGATCAAAAAATCTTAGGATTTGAAGTTTGTTTCTCTTGCGTATACAAAGGACGTACAGTTACAGGGCTAGTCACAGGATAGCAGCACTACTATTTGACTACGTCAGTGCTACAATTTACTGACACCAAGACATCAGTGGCGAAACTTAACTGCGCGTGAAGGCAAATGAAACCAGGTTAGCACCCATCTGGAGCGCTTTCTGTCTGGTCTCAGGAGGATCATTGTGCACGTCTTGATCTTCCCAGCCATCCCCCAGGTCAGATTCAAACGAGTAGAAACAAATCAGCTCTCCTTCCCAGAGAAGACCATATCCTTGAGGCGGTTTTTGATCGTGCTCATGCACTTTGGGAAGGCCTTTTTTGAAGGTATAGGTTTGCTTATAGATGGGATGGTCGAAAGGCAATTCTACAAACTCCAATTCTGGAAACACTTCCTTCATGGCGATGCGGATGTAGGGATCCATTCCGTAGTTGTCATCGATGTGCAAAAACCCGCCACCCAATAAATAATTGCGCAAATTCTCTGCTTCGAAATCTGTAAAGAGCACATTGCCATGACCCGTCATATGAATGAAGGGGTAATTAAAAATGTCGACACTGCCCACCTCTACCGTTGCATAATCGGCATCAAAATTAGTGCCCAGCTGACGATTGCAAAACCGCGCGAGATTAGGCAACGCCGTCGGGTTAGAATACCAGTCGCCGCCGTTGTATTTAAGTAGGGCAAGCTTGAGTGGGGCAACGTCCTCTTCCATGAGGGCGGGACCGCCCATAATCAAAAGTGCCACCATCAGAATTACCTTCATCCTTTATATCGACTTAATTACATCACAAGAAACTAACTATCGAGGCTTTTACAAACCTCCATTGAATAACAGCAAAAAGCATCTCCATATTTTCTTCTGTCGATCTTACCATCGCACTCCTTTAAAGTAGACATGCCCAAATGCTTGCGTTTCACTACTCCTTCAACTTCAATATCCTCCGTACCGGAGGTACGACGCCTTCAATCTCGAACTGAAAAAGAATGGGATTGTTGCTCCACAATATGGAAGTGTCCAATTGAGGAAGTTCAAGAATGTTGTTGCTCACGGGCACGTAGTCAATTTCGTCTGCTACCCCCCCATCCTGGGTAATCTTGTAGATCTTTCCCTCAGAAGGAGTTGTCATGCAATTGTATATGGAATAAGCGGTCCTGGACTCTTCGTCCAAGGTTTCGTTAATGAAAGAAAATACCGATAGATCGATCCCGTGTCCAGCCAACATAGCAGCTGTCGCACACAGATCCCCGAGATCATTGCAGGTATCCATGCCGTCTGAAACCAAAAAAACCAACTTCTTATTGGAGCGGGTCGAGAACATGTCTTTGGTGAGCCGCAAGCGCCTATTGAGAGGTGTATTGCCGTACGGACGAATGGAATTTAAATGCAGCGCAAAGGCCTCGCGACTTACACTGGCGATGGGATAATCCAGGACCATACTGGTCACATCACAGTCTTGCCCCACCGAAATCGCTCCTAAAAAGACATCCTGTCGCAACTTCATGGCGATGAACAGCGCCAAATTTTGAGCCACCGAAAAACGAGATGTCTCCAATCCCCAACCCACCAGATCGTCCATCGATCCACTAAGATCCAGGCATAAGATGATTTCATTGTATTGCGAAAGCTCGGTCAGGATCAGTTGATAGTTTTTAGGCAGGAGGCTATAGTCAAGCACGGGGATGTTAGACGTGCTGTGCAGTGAGTCGATGTTTAGTGAATCAAATGCCACTTCCAGTCCCCCTCGGATAATGTCTGCCTGAAACAGCGGTGGGGGCATGGGCAACCCCAGTAGGGCCAACTTGCGCTCAAGGGTATCAAGATTACGCTGAGCATATGGGTTATCCGGATTGTACATGAGGGCACGCTGAAAATGATCGATGGCCTGGTAAATAAATTCATGGCGCACGATGCATAC
Organism: Saprospiraceae bacterium; assembly: GCA_019634275.1. Lineage (GTDB taxonomy): Bacteria > Bacteroidota > Bacteroidia > Chitinophagales > Saprospiraceae > CAJQNM01. Next base: position 7,340 of record JAHQVP010000045.1, on the reverse strand, counting down.
GGGCTCCTTGTCCTCCGATCGCTTGGTACTGTGTCCCCGGGCTGTAAGAGAAAGGTATCCCTGCGCATTGTGCACGTCGGAGAAGAATCCATAGTCGGGCGTTTGTGATCGCCCCAATTCTCGAATGGCCGCCGTCATACTTATTTCAGCCTGCTTATAACTGGGCCAGCCCCGTTTGTGCAATATGTCTGCTACCCCACGGTAATAGTAGAAAAGCGCCAGCTTATCATGCTGAGACATTAGAAATGGGTTGTACTGAAGGAGGTCAGCAACCAGATCGTGACGATCGTGAGCCAGCAAATAATTCATTGCGGTATCAAACAGAATAGGGTCTTGCCGAATGACTTTTCGATGCTCCTGAAACAGTTGAATCAGGGGCTTCGAGTTCTTGCTGGTAGCCAAAGACCGAATTTCTGAAAATGTCACAGCGGCAGCGCTGTCAAAGGGAATGGACTGTGCTTGTAAAAGGATCGGAAATAGCCCGATCAGGAGCCATCCCGTCCGAAAGGAAGTAGGTTTCAATTGGTTCGCAGCTTGATTGGGTAAGATTTTGCCCTATGAAATAATTAACGCATCACTTTAGCATTTTAATGCATTCCAGGTTGAGATGTGTTAGTTTTCGACGGATCGAAAGGTGAGGTCGATAAAGAACCTCGGGGCACGTCTTCCTTGTAGTAGCACTCAAATTGTCTTATCTTTTTATCGAATACTCCATACTGAACACTCAAAAGAACACCAAATGAAACTGTTTTTCTCTTGCGCACTTGCGTGCTGTACCCTATTTCTTACTGCACAAACTTGGACCAGCGTACAAGCTGGGGATTGGGAATCTGCCAGCACTTGGGATAGATCAGACACCCCACCACTCAAACTTGAGGATGGGGACAAAGTGATTATTAATCACGGCATACCCGGGGATCCGATTTTTATCGATGGAAATAGTTTGGACCTCGAGAATGGAGGAGAACTTGAGATGGACGGTGGAATGTTGCTTCTTACTTCAGGTAACTTCAAGACCGTGAGTAAAGCATCTGAAAACCAGATTAGTCGAGTGGACATTACCAATTCGATCATTCGAGTTGCTGAAGACGGATCTGGATCTGGAAACTTTACCAATAGTGACGCAAGTGTAATATCAATTGACAATGCCTGTATACAAGTATACAATGGAACCTTCGAAAACATAAAAGCAATTATAGAAGGCACCGGGTCCATCAAAGTTTTCAATGGCAATATTGTATTTGATAACGCATCACCTGGACTCTGGTCAGGGACGGTAGAGTGGTGCATTGACAATGGCAACGATGCTGTAGATGACATCACCAACCTAAGCGTTAATAATGTAGAGAGGTGTGATCTGGTGGATCAGAACTGTGCATCAATCAGTATGCTGCTTCCCGTGGAACTGATCTCCTTTTCTGCAGAGGCAGAATCTCCAGACGTGTCCATTCAATGGCATACTGCGTATGAGATTAATTTGGAAAAAACGGTGGTAGAATATAGCCTGGACGGTAGCACTTTCTTCAAAGTCAAAGAACTCATAAGCTCGGGCCCAAAACCAAACGGTGATACGTATACGCTCAAGCATGTCAATGCTCTTAATATGCCTGCAGAGAACGCTTTCTATCGGCTTGTCCATCACAATCTTGATGGCTCTACCGATGTATCCTCGGTGATTTCGATCAGTCTCACCAACAGTGCAGAATTACCATTTCCGAATCCTATCCAAGCCGGTGAAAATCTTAACTATCGAAGCACTGGTAGAGAAATGATTTTGTATGATGCACTAGGAAGAGAACTGAATGTAGGCACAGTATTGAAAGGCTCCACATATCAAATCAATACCAGTGATTTAAAGCAGGGTATCTATTATCTGCATCTTGGTCGGTTAACACACCGAATCATCATTTATTGATTAAGTCTCGGATCTACAGAGACTAGCTACCAGTAGGGCTGCAGTCTCCGTGCGGAGCCGGGTCGAACCGAGGGATAACGGGGCAAACTCCAGCTTTCGTGCTAGCAAAATTTCCGCTGATGTAAAGCCACCCTCGGGACCAATGGCAATTGTCCACTCGTGGTCTGCAAAATCCTTTGTGCGAAGATCTTGGATCCCGAGTACATTAAGGGTAGTACAGATGGCCCGCAAGCCTATAGGTGAATCTTCAATCACGGATGAAAAAGTTTTCAGCATCGAGAGCTCGGGTAAGTATGGGTTTCCAGATTGCTTAATGGCAGATAGGGCAACTTTGTATAATCTATCTTGATTCACCTTCCTCCTTTCACTGCGTGCGGTAGTCATCAATACCATTTTGTAAATGCCCAGCTCTGTACACTTCTCGATCATCCAATCCAGTCTCGCCGCCTGCTTGGGAGGAGCCACGGCCAGGGTGAGTTTAATCCCAGATCTTTCTACAAATCGGCGACGCTCTATCTTAACAATGGCCGACTTCCCAGTTTGGGCTACCCGCCCTTGGGCGACGGTTCCCGCACCGTCAAGCAAGTGGATGGAATCTCCTTCTTTCGCACGCAGAACCTTCGTGAGATGGTGAGATTCCACTCGATCAAGTTCGACTTCGTCCCATGAAAGATCTGGCGCAAAGAAGTATCGCATAGGCCTAAGGCATTCAATGACTGAGGTAAGACGACTCCCGTAGAATAATACCTTACATTTGAGCCGCTCAAGAACTAATGGGCAGTAATATAACGTTTCACGCAAAGAACAAAATCAATTTAGATGGGCATTCTGGTCATGCTGTCTCAGTTCTTTCTGAGTCTTTCGATTCTCATCATCCTGCACGAGATGGGACACTTTTTTCCGGCAAAGTGGTTTAATACACGAGTCGAGAAGTTCTACCTCTTTTTTGATCCTTGGTTTTCGCTCTTTAAGAAAAAAATAGGCGAAACCGAATACGGAATCGGGTGGCTGCCCCTGGGAGGCTACGTCAAGATATCCGGCATGATTGACGAAAGCATGGATCGGGAACAGATGGAAGGACCTCCACAACCGTGGGAGTTTCGCTCCAAGCCCGCATGGCAGCGTTTGATCATCATGTTGGGTGGGGTTACGGTCAATTTCATCCTTGGATTTCTACTTTTTGCCATGGTCCTCTTTGTTTGGGGGTCAGCATACCTTCCTAGCCAGAACATCGAACATGGGTACTATGTTGATTCGCTGGCCTACGAGATGGGGCTTCGCGATGGAGATCATATTCTAAAGGTTGGAGAAGTCGAATTTGACCAGTACGACGTCGGCACTTTCCGTAAAGAAATCGTAATCAATGATGCTCAGACCATAACGGTCAGGAGGGATGGTCGGCAAGAACAGATATCCATTGATCCCAAATTTGTCAAAATTCTCTCCAGCTATGAATTTAAGGATGCCTACCTCTTTGCTCCACGTCACCTGGCGGAAGTAAAAGAAATCACCCCGGGTTCTCCAGCAGAGGCTGCCGGACTGCAGGCGGGAGACCAGCTTATTGCGCTTAATGACGAGCCTACACCCTACTTTGATCAGTTTAGACGACGTTTGTTGCAATTGCCCAACGAGGAAGTGACCATCCGTTATGTGCGCAACGGACGAGAAGAAGAAATGCGGGTCAACACGACCGAGAATGGGACCATCGGATTTGCAGCCAAGTCTGCGCTCGACTATTACGAGACTGAGACACAAAAGTATTCTTTGGGCGAAGCCATACCGGCTGGATTTGCCGAAGGCTATGACTTTCTGGCTTCGCAGGTGAAAGCTTTTGGCAAGATGTTCAAGGGCAAGATAAAAGCCTCTGAAAGCCTCGGAGGATTTGGCACCATCAGCAATCTTTTTCCACGCACTTGGAGTTGGCAGTCATTCTGGCGCATCACTGCGATCCTATCGCTCATCCTAGGATTTATGAACCTCTTGCCCATCCCTGCGCTGGACGGGGGACACGTCATGTTTTTGATTTGGGAAGTGATTACCGGCAGGAAGGTCAGCGATAAGGTCTTGGAGTATGCGACCATTGCGGGTTTTGCCATTGTTATTGGATTGGTACTGTATGCCAATGGACTCGATTTTTTCCGTTGGTGGAACAAGTAATTTGGCATGCTGAACGCCTTTGCATTCTTTGATCTTCCGCAATCGATGGAAGTGGATCTAGCGGACTTGAAAAAACGATTTTACGCGAAGAGCCGAGCGCTACATCCTGATTTTCATACGCTGGCAGACGCCGACACGCAGTCGCGCATGGTGGAGCAATCAGCCTTCAACAATCGTGCTTACCGCACACTGTCAGACCATTGGACAAGGCTTGAGCACCTTCTTCTGCTCAACGACGTCCTACAACCGGAAGGATCGAACGCTCTACCCCAGGATTTTTTGATGGAGATGATGGAATTGAATGAGGCAGTAATGGAGGCACAAATGGATCCTACTGAAACAGGCAAAGAACAAATTATCAATCAACTAAAACAGATCCGAGAAGAACTCACATCTGGTGCAGCGCACGTATTGACACTGCCGGATCTCACCGACATTTCGACCGAAGACTGGACGCTTCTGTTGGAACTGCATCTCAAAAACAATTACCTCACGCGCTTGGAAAATAATATGTTGGCTCCCAAGATCCAGTAGTCATGCGAAAAGGAAAATGCCTTTTTTTCTTGAAAACCCCTCTTTTCCTCAAGGTGCATCACCCTACGGCAGGGTTGAGCTTTTTTTGGCAAACCGCTCTTGCACTGCTCTCCATGAGTGCCATCCTATCTTGCGCTGAGCCCACAACAGGGCTCTCTCCCGATCCAGACAATGGCGGGTTGGTTTTACCGGGTGGCTTTGGCGCCCTAGTCGTTGCCGACAGCATTGGCAAGTCTCGTCATCTCGCCGTCAATGAAAATGGAGACATCTACGTCAAGCTAACGGTCATCCAGGGAGATCGCGGAAATATGGCCATGCGGGATGAGGACAACGATGGCAAAATGGACGTTTTCAAGCGCTTTGGAGACTATCCCAACGATGGAAGTTTTGCAACAGAGATGCGCATTCACAATGGCTATCTATACTACAGTTCAGAACTGGTGGTGTATCGGCAAAAGTTAACGCCGGGGGAATTAATTCCCAATGACATCCCAGAAGTAATACTCAAAGATCACCATCCCATGCGTTGGCACAATGCAAAATCATTGGCCTTCGATGGGCGCGGAGGCATGTATGTGACCTTCAGCGCACCTACCAACGCTTGTGAGGACTGGTCTTCTGTTCCTGAAGGCAGCACTTCTGGAGTGGTTGGCGAAGAACCATGCAGCCAATTGGAATCCTTGGGAGGCATCTGGAAATTTGATGAGGCTACACCCGCCCAAACCCAAGCGGATGGCCAGCGCTTTGCCACCGGCGTAAGAAGTGTGGTGGCCATGACCTGGAATCATAGCGAGGACAACTTGTATGCCATCAATCATGGAAGAGATTATCTCCACAGCCATGCTCCGGAGTACTTCAGTGAATGGCATAATGCAGTACTGCCGGCCGAAGAGTTTATGTGCATAAAAGAAGGCGAAGACTACGGATGGCCTTACACCTACTATGACCATATCCAGGGCAAGCGAATGTGGGCTCCTGAATACGGTGGTGACGGTAAGAAAGAAGCTTCCGAATTTGCCTTGCCCATTATGGGACTTCCTGCCCACTGGGCGCCAAATGACCTCCTGTTCTATCAGGGCAATCAGTTCCCTCCTCGGTACAAGCAGGGTGCTTTTGTAGCTTTTCATGGCTCCACCAATCGGACTCCCTATCCGCAGGCCGGGTATGTGGTTGGATTTATCCCGTTTAGAGATGGGCTACCGAGTGGTGACATGGAGATCTTCGCCGACGGGTTCACCGGCAAGGACAAGCTTCAGAAAATGAGCGAGGCTCAGTTTCGACCGATGGGGCTCGCAGAAGGTCCGGACGGGTCTCTCTACATCTCCGAGTCCAGACAAGGGCGGATTTGGCGCATCTTATATATGGAAGACCCCATGGCCTTTGATGCATCTCGTCTTCAAAAAATGAAGGAGGTGACAGCTCGCAAAAGCTACGTCCGCACACCCGACAGAGATCAAGATCGCTTGCGCTAGACCTAGCCTTCCAGGGCCCTGCGGCAATAATCCAGGCACTTTCTTACCTCCTGGATAGCATCCGAGCCGTCTGGTATCGCGTATTCAAGCTCAATGGAACCCGGAAATCGATATCTTTCATCGCGCATTTGTTGCAAGACCTCAGTTAACGGTGTATCGCCTTGTCCCCACGGCATGTTTTCCTGCCCATTGGCCTTGCTACGACGATCCTTTAGATGAATGCTGCGAATGTGTTTGTGTTTGGCCCGCAAGAGGGGGGCGGGGTCAAAACCTGCCGCCACATAGTGTCCTATATCCGCATTGAGCGCATTGAATTTTGACTGGGTTAAGGCCTCGTCCCAGGCCGTAAAAGTTTGTTGCAGATGACCATGGTAGCCAACGTAGACTTTCTCCTTTTTTGCCAATTGGCCCAAGCGCAATGAATGTGCGGGATCTCCCGGCAATTCCACAGTTGCATGAGATGCACCTAACACCCTGGCTACTTTAAACGCGTACCGTATCTCCTCATCGGTGTTGTTTACACGCAGAGCACTGGGTTTCCAAGCATAGATTTTAACTCCTGCACCATTAAACATCTTGCGCAGCTTTTTGAAGGGCTCCATGGATGCCGTTGCACGCCATGTCGCCAACTGCTTGGCATAGGCAATGGCTGCCCGCTGTCGCTCTGCCATTTCCTGCCGTTGTTCCTTGGTCAATTCTTCTTCGGCACTCTTGCGTCGGGGGCGCCATCGTCTCGGATTCGGATTCTTAGGTGCACCAGCAAAGTCCTCGGCCGTGTTGCCCATCAACTCAATGGCACTGATGCCAGATTCGACACAGCATCGTAAGATGTTCTCTGCATCCTGATCCAAGCTCCTAAACGAGTAGGTAATGGCGCCAATTTGGACACCCGCAAATTTGGAATTGGGCTTACCAAGATGCTTAATATAGGCTGGAGCAGCCGGCGCAATTGCCATGCTGGTGCCCATGAGTGCTGCATCTCTCACAAATGCTCTACGTGATCGCTTTTCCATAATAGGAAGGTAAGGCAAATTGCAGAAAGCAGGTCGGGCTCCTCTTATGATCTGTCTGTCCGGGCCGGGTTATTGTTCGTTGGCGATCACCTCCTTCATTTTGGGGATTACGATTTCCTTCCATCCCATGGCGGACTCTTCATAGCGCTGCCGCCCCTTGTCGGCAGGCGCAAAATCACCCTGGATTATGGTAAGCAAAACGCCATTCTCAACATCTGTCAACTCATACGATAGATGTACATGATTGTG
>JAHQVP010000044.1 GCA_019634275.1 Saprospiraceae bacterium | reverse complement strand
CCCAAGGGATTTGGTGTTAAGCTCATCCCAGGAGCTCGACTGGTTGTCCAAGTGCATTATCCAGAAGGAAATGTGGGAAAAATAGACGATACCAAGATCCATTTCAAGTTTTCCAGGACGAATGAGGACATCCGCGAAATATTGGTATTGCCCTTATTGAACCATCGTTTTTCGATGGTCGACGGTCCTCTGTTTATACCCGCAGGTACTTCTCGGACCTTTCAGCAACGGTTCTACATGCCCTTCAAGGTCACCATAACCAGTATTGCGCCTCATGCGCATCTCGTCTGTGAGTCCATGAAAGCATTTGGGGTGACTCCTTCTGGAGATACTTTGAATTTCATCGACATACCTCATTGGGATTTCGAATGGCAAGGATACTATCAGTTTAAAGAGCCGGTGGTCGTCCCAGCAGGCACTCGATTACACGGCATTGCCCGCTACAACAACACGAGCGTGAATCATCATCTTCCCTACGATCAGCCTCGTGATGTCAATGTCGGGGAAGCCACTTCGGACGAAATGATGGTTTTCTTCTTCGGTGTTGCCGGGTACAAACAAGGAGATGAACAGTTACTCATTGATCGACCCAGTGCATCCGAAAACATCGAAGATTGCCAGAATCAACAGTTGACCCCACAAGAAGAATACCAGGAGCGCATCATGAGCATCGTTCCTAATCCTACAGCCGCATCATTTTTCGTACAGATACCCGAAGGTTATCAGCGGGGAATCATAGAGGTATGGGATACTGGCGGTAAACTGCACCTCAGGCAGTTCGTGACGGCCCATCTGCCAATGGAAATCACAACAACCTTTCCTGCAGGCAGTTATGTAGTGCGCTTGCGCAGTAACGATCACCAACGTGGCCCATTGACTAGCAAATTGATCGTCATGCAGTAGAGGTCGAAGAACCAGTGTGGTGGTGCAGCTGGTCCTAGAGCCCCGCTTCTCGATGTGCCAGGTCTGCCATACCAATCGCTCCGGCAAAATCAACATCACGAGCCGATCTGACTTCGGTAGCTCCTTCAGCATGCCACGTATATTCGTCGAGGTAGTTTTGGATATAGGGCACGATCACCTCCGCACTATTGGCAATTCCTCCCCCAATCAACAAAACTTTGGGATCTGCACTATGCGCAATGTTGAATGCAGTTACGGCCCAGACTCGTAGTGCGTGATCTCTAATCATCAAAGAAAATTCATCCTCTTCTTCGGCTTCTGCAAATACTCGACGGTATGTAATTTCCCCTTGTCCTAAACTACTGTTGGTCCTGGCAGGGTGATGCTTGTATCGATCATGGACTGCCCAACCGGAGGCTTCCGACTCCGCACAGCCTCTTGCTCCGCAATTGCACACCGCTCCATCAAAATTGATAATGGTGTGGCCATAGAGATTCGCAGCAAGGTGATTGGCTCCCTGTAGCAGTTGGCCTCCTGAAATAGCAGCACTGCCAATGCCTGTACCCAAGGTCATGATGGCAAGATCTTCCACTCCAATGCCTGCACCGTATTTATATTCACCCCACAGGGCAGCCCGAGCATCATTGTTCATGGAAAGTGATACATCCCATACTTTCCTTGCCCACCCAGCCAAGTCAATGTCATTGGCGTCACTAAACTTATTGTAGTTGGAAACCATGCGTTTTTGCACGGGATCAACTACTCCGGGCAATGCAATGCCAATGGCTTTTAAATCACTCCCACTGATGCCATACGAGGATAAAAGTCCATTTATGCCTTGCTCCAGTGCCGGCAATTGGTCGTTCAATGACTTCTCCGCTTGCGAGATTAATTTTGTCGTTGCAACCAGTTCACCGGAATCAATCAACCCCAGCTTTATCATGGTACCCCCCAGATCAGCGCCAATGGTGATCATCGAACTACTTCTGTCGTACGGCGTTAAAAGGAAAGTCGTTGTAGTCTACCGTTATGTGACCTTTAAAGTCCTTCTCCAAGAAAGTTCCCTTGAAATCGACCTTCATGCCTTGAAAATAGATATGACCTGCTTTCAATTCATTTCCTTCCACTTCGACCTCCTTCAGTGGATATTCACCATCTGCTCCTGACATCACAATACGGTAAGACTCCCCCTCCTTCGTGACCGTCATCAAACCTTCCATTTTGGTTCCATCCGGATTATCGAATGTCCATTCCCAAATGCCCTCCGGTTGTGCCCAATCGAGGTCCAATCCCGCAGACGAAGACATGGTACAAATGCTTAGCAACACTATTAAAAAACTCATACTCAACTTTATTTTTTCATTTTAAACCAACAAAAGTTAGGAAAACTCCCCGACTCAAGACGCTCCCACCTCTATGCAAGGAGGGATTCTTGAGTTGCCCAAGCCACATGACGCAAAACGCCACGAGTTCTTAGGCTGGAGGAGCAACATCACCCCAAGGCCCTCGAATGGCAATAGTAAGTCCAGGGCCTTGAATATTGACAAACAGGTCACGCCCATCAGCAGAGAAACAAGCACCCGCAAACTCAGAATTATAGCCCACGTTTTCCCCCACATGATAGATTTCTCCTTGAGGAGAAACTCCGATCAGCCTTGGATTACCTCGGTCTTCACATAGCACCAGGTGGCCTGAAGGTCCAATGGTGAGATTATCGCAGCTCTTCAAAAGAGCCGTATTGTTCGGCTCGATAAACAGCGACAATTGACCTGGATTACTGCCCTCTTCTGCTGTACCTTCAGCAGGTGAAGGTGTGTATTTAAACACTTGACCATGTCCAAGATGTCCACCGTTGGTACAGGCAAAGTACAACTCCCCTTCCCCAAACCAGATGCCTTCTCCTCGGGCAAAACGGGCGGCACCATCTTGATTGCCTCGAATCCGCAAGTCGTCCTCGGGAGCCTCGACATCATCGAGATCGATCCACCTCGTGCTATAGTTCTTTCCAACTTCCATCTTCTCACTCTTCAACGTTTTCCAGTTGCGGGTGTCAAAACCCTCGTGATCGACCAGGGCCAGCGCTTGCAACCTTCCGCCTTCTGCCAGGTTGCCCGGAACATCGGGAATAAAGCGATAGATCAGTCCGTCCTTGCGATCCTCCGTTTGGTACACAATGCTGGTACGGGGATCAACGCAAACTGCCTCATGATTAAATCGTCCCATGGCTCGCAAGGGTACCGGTGGAGCAATCGAACCTTCCACGGTAGCCGGCACCTCGAAGTTGTACCCATGCGCTTTTTCGATTTCTGGATGCCCAATGGTTGTATTTTCCTCGCAACTGATCCAAGTACCCCACGGGGTAGAACCACCAGCGCAGTTTCGAATGGTGCCCACCAGACTCAGATACTGCGATTGTACCGCCTGTGCAGTTTGATCATAGACCAGAGTGGTAGTACCTCCCAGACAAGGCACCTTTCCATAGCCGAAATCATACAAGCTATCTGGATTTGTTTTCTCCAGCAATTCATTCTCTGCACCAAAGGGTCCTGCTTTCGAATCAGGAGAGAGTTCGTGATTGCGCACGATGATCACTTCTCCATTGGGTCCGGAGAAAGCGGCCATGCCGTCGGCAGCACCCGGCACATGAAATCCATCTTCCATCATTTCACCCATTTTTGAAATAATCTTATAGGTGAAACCTGCTGGCAAATCCAAGATCCCGGCAGGATCTTTGAGCAATGGCCCATAACCCACCGCAAGGTCAACCAGTTGATCAGTCTTGCATCCTAAGGCAAAATGCGATAGACCCACAAAGCCCAAACTAACGGCAACTTGATGTCGTAAAAACTGTCTTCTTTTCATCCTACCCAAGTTATGAATAGTCTGGCGCTTTCCGGCTGATTAGCGTGCCTTCATTTTCAAGATCACATTGGCAGCACCACGTTGTTTTTTCCATTTAGCATAACTGTGATCTCTGGTGTATGTGCGCAAATTTCTGGTTTGGAGTCGGGGCACATCGTCTACAATGATGGCAGTCAATGCATCCATGTCTTCGAATCCTGGCCAGTCGCGCATGTCTCCGTTGTATCTAAGTTGCAGACCTGATTCTAATGGGGTGCCGTACTGCTCCACCTTAGGATTACCAGCGATAAACTGTGCCTTTTTCCACCGATCCCAACTGGCCAGTGAATTACGCGTACGCTCACGCTCTGCTCTTTCTTGCATCCATTCCAAAACCAGAAAAAAAGAATCGCTTTCAATCCGGATGTGCTCTCCCTCCAAGGAAAACTTCTCCCATCCTATCCTCCTCGATCCTTTGAGCAATACGTTTCGATGAACCAAATCTGCCCCTGGAAGCCCCATCGAATCCACCTGCATACACCTCAACCGAAATGAATACGATTGTTCGCTGCTGTATAAGATTCTTACCCACACTTCATCCAGTAGCACTTCCCGCCGTCCAGATGGGAGAGCCATTAAGACGGCAAGCGCCCCTCCGCCTTCACTTTCGTCTACTGGGAGGACTCCATGTCGTCCTTTCATCCAGCCTTGTCGAAAGGATCCCCGAAAAGGTTTCCCTGCCCCCTCTACCTGAATCTCCGGTAACGTAATCACTAGGGGATCCAGCAATAAAACGGAATCGCGGAGCTCGTACATGGGCACGCGACGGGTTGCCATGCCTGGAGCAGAGACGTAAAGTACTTCCCTCCGATATGCACTGGATAGGCTTATATGGACCCTACCCATGCTATCGGAAACGGTACCCCATCCGATGTCTGGAAATCCCATATTGGCATAAGCAACATGCCTCCCTGTTTCGCGGTTCACGATCGTGCCCGACCACTGTAGGTCTTCTTCCTTGTCCACAACCGATCCGTCAAAAAGTGCGTGCACATCAGATACCTGATACCCACTCTGCTTGGCAATACTTAAGTCTATATGGAAGGGAGTATCATATTCATTTCCGCGATAGATGCTGACGGTTTTTGCAGTTAGGTCGTAAATGTTTGAATAAACCGTCAGGGGTCCTTGGTGTGTTTGGGCAAGGATTTCTGCGACGCGGTCCTGAGATACCGTATGATCTTGTTTTAAGGCACGCGCAGCCAGTTGGTAACGTGCACAACTGTCCTTCTGGGGATTCCATCGATTAAAATTTGTCTGTAGGATCCAGCTTCTTGTTCCAATACTTCGAACCAGCTTTCCTTCGTACACGCCCAGTACTGCCCTTGCACCAGAAGCATCTGCCAGTACAACATGGGACTGCTCGAGATCAGACAGATTATACCGAGATAGAAATGCAACAGCCTCTTCCACATTCTTGCACTTGTCTAACATCTCTTGCCAGACATATCCTTCAAAAGTATCGAGACCAGCATCGATATCAAGTGGAGTAAACGGGGTAAAGGCTCCATCAAAAAAGAGGCCATGCTCGTTCATGCCTCCTTGCGCCCATCCTTCGCTTGCAAAAGTAAACACCACCGAGGCATATCTACGGCCAGCATCGGCAGGATAGACGATCACCTGAGCATCTTGATCAAACCAATCCTCATGATTGCCCACCAACACTTTCTGTCCATCACTCAAGACCAGAATAAAACAAGCATGACTGGGATAGCAGAATGCACAAAGCAAAACCAAAATTAACCATGGCCGTTTTCCGATGCTCATTTCATGCTAACAGGACGTACGATCTTGCACATAGTTACGGCCTTACGCCTGACAACTTTTCTGACCATGCAAAGCGACGTCAACATTGCTTCTACTGCCTTAGTCGCCGAATGCGATGCCTAAATTTCGGGCAACATTGATCAGGTAGTGATCTGGATGCACTGCCTTATAGTCGCGTACTGCCTCCTCCAGCGAGACAGAAACAAACTCATTATTTCTGAAAGCAACCATCTGACCAAATTGATCCTGCTGCACAAGTTCGAAAGCTTTGACGCCCATGGCACTGGCAAGCACCCGGTCTTGGGCGACGGGAATGCCACCCCGCTGTACATGGCCCAGGATCGTGGTACGGACTTGTGCTTCACATCCCGCGTTCTCTAGCTGCCTGCGCAAGGCATTGGCGACACCGCCTAACTTGATGTTCTCATCACCTGCTTCTTTGACACCAACAACGTTTCCGCCCTCTTGCTTTGCGCCTTCAGAAATCACAATGTTGACAAATCCTTTTCCCTTGCGGTATCGTTTGGATATGCGCTTGAGCACCTTATCTACTCGGTAGGGAATTTCTGGTATCAGACATAATTCGGCTCCACCAGCAATTGCAGTGTGCAAAGCGATCCACCCGGCATCTCTGCCCATCACTTCCATGATAATCACCCGATGATGACTGGCGGCCGTTGTCACCAATCGATCAAAACTTTCCGTAGCTGTCTGCACCGCTGTGCTGAACCCAAAGGTCAGGTCGGTTGCAGACAGATCGTTATCGATCGTCTTGGGTACACCCACGATGGGGCAGCCCTCCTTAAAGAGTGCCTGGGAAATACGCTGACTTCCGTCTCCGCCAATGTTGATCACGGCATCAAACCCCATCGAGCGAATTTTTGCCGCAAGTTCAGCCGTTCGATCACGGGTAGTCCAGCTGCCATCCTTTTGCTGTACCGGATAGTCAAGAGGGTTCCCTCTATTGGTAGTTTGCAAAATGGTGCCTCCCCTAACATGTATGCCGGAGACTGAGCTCCTCGTCAGACGCTTGATCTCCGGGGGATCACGAAATATGCCGTTAAAGGCCTCTATGCTTCCCCAGGTTTTCCACTGACCAGACCTCCTGGCTGACCGAACAACCGCCCTGATCACCGCGTTGAGTCCCGGGCAATCTCCTCCTCCCGTCAAGATCAATAACTTCTTCATGTTTTACATTTTACCTTCTCCTTCTATGCTCAAGTGTACCGATCATGGGATAGCATCCATAACAAACCAACCCATAACGAACCCTAACGTATCACGGGATAATTTACCCTTTTGGTACGGGAAAAAGCAGTTTTTGAACTTCAATCAGTCAAGAGCGCTGACCCTTTAAAAACATTATAAATCAATATATTACGGAGTACTCAACAAATTGGTTTTATAACATGAGTGAAGTGGTCCGATGTTCCTGGTGTGGTAACGATGAGCTTTATGTAAAATACCATGATGAAGAATGGGGAGTGCCCAACTACGATGATCAGCATCTTTTTGGAATGCTCAACTTAGAGGGAGCACAAGCGGGTCTCAGTTGGATCACGATCTTGAAGAAACGCGAAAACTACTTAAAGGCTTTTCAGCATTTTGATCCGCACAAAGTGGCCAAATTTACCGACAAAAAGCTGGCTAAGTTGTTGTTGGATCCGGGCATTGTACGCAACAAACTTAAGGTCGCTGCCGTCCGAACCAACGCAAAGTGCTACCTGGAGGTTGCAAAGGAATTTGGCGATTTTTCCTCCTATATCTGGCAGTTTGTCGACCACAAACCGATTGTCAATGATTTCAAAAAGATGGAAGACATTCCCGCCAAAACCGAAATCAGTGACCGCATGAGTAAGGATCTAAAAAAACGAGGGTTTAAGTTTGTAGGCAGCACCATCTGCTATGCTTATATGCAGGCCGTAGGGATGGTCAATGATCATGTGACTACATGCTTTCGCTGGAAAGAACTATCATGACCTCCTCTTCAGTCATGCTCGACCAAAATGACCACACGCAAGCCCGATTCAATGGTATGCCTTTCGTTCTCGCATTGCTAGCACTGCTGATGATGGGAGCGTGCAGTGCACCGTCCGACACCGCTTCCCTTCCCCCACAACCTTATTTCGGTGGACCAGCATCGCCAGAGCCTTCGTTAATGTTTCCCAATGTCTTGTCCACTCCATCCAAGGAACTAAATGGCACCTTCACTATTGATGGGCAACACTTCTTCTATTCCATCGACAACCCCGCAGGGGATCATGCTACACTCGTGCACACATCCCTTGGAGCCGATGGTTGGACAGCTCCTGACATCGCTGCATTTTCAGGTCTCTATAGTGACGTAGATCCGCTCTGGACGCCCTCGGGAGATCGCCTCTTTTTCTGTTCCAATCGTCCACTGAGTGGGATAGGTCCTCCCAAGGACTATGACATCTGGTATGTAGAACGTATCGGCACCACCTGGTCTGATCCAATCAACCCTGGTCCTCCTCTAAACTCTCCCCGGAATGATTTCTATCCCTCCTCCACCTTGGATGGCAGGATCTACTTCACCCGCTTTGATGTGGAACGAAACACAGATGATGTACATGTGGCAATCCCCACACCAGAAGGATACCGCGTGGAAAACATTGGAGATTCCATCAACACACCTCAAGGAGAATACGATCCGTTTGTTTCACCTTACGAAGATTACATCCTATTTACTTCCTATCGAGCAGGCGACATGGGTGGAGGCGATCTCTACATTTCTTTTCGGCGCATGGACCATTGGTCTCCGGCCATTCACCTCGGTCCAACGATCAACGGCTCCGGCCGAGAGTATTGTCCATTCATCACTTTTGACCAACAGTATTTCATTTTTACAAGCACATCCAAGGACCAAGAACTCCAGCAACATAATCACATCCATGAGCTCAAAGAGAGCCACAACCAAGTGTTAAATGGCAATGGCAATATCTACTGGTGTAAAGCAGACTGGATTCTGGCGCTGGACCATTCCTAAAGTTTAGATGCAATGAAGTTTCCCATCATCTTCTGGAAGTCTGAAAGGCTATTGCTAAGAGAAATGACGCTAAATGATTTCGAAGACATTCATGCATACGCCCAAATCCCAGAAGTTGTACAATATCAACAGTGGGGGCCCAACTCGAAACAGGAGACCATGACATTCTTGCGAAGTGCCATAGCCGCGCAGTCGGATCTCCCTCGGTTAAAATTCGAGTTGGGCATCCAACTTCATCAAGGCTCTTTCATCGGTGGATGTGGAATCTACCTGGATAATGACAACCACCGTAGTGCAAAAATGGGCTACACCTTGCATCCAACATATTGGAATCAGGGCTATGCAACAGAAGCCGCCAGTGGACTCCTTCACTGGAGCTGCCAGACTTTGCACCTGGACCTAGTCCAAGCCACTTGCGATGTTGAAAATGTGGGATCACGTCGGGTCCTCGAGAAAATAGGAATGCTGCAAAAAGAGATTGTAAAAGATCATGTGTTTCAGCGAGGCAAATGGCGCAGCTCATACGTTTTCGAACATCATCACATCCCCATCAAAAAGGACAAAAACGAATAAGACATCTTACTGTACTCGCTCGCTGCATAGACCTATCAAGGATTGAAAATCTGGATGTCAACCCTTAATTTTACCTGGCAATGGTAGGAGTACGTTTTGTGATGGCCTCGGTATGCATGGTTCTACTTATCCTATCCTGTGAGAAAGAGCCCTCGTCTAAAGAACCGCCCAACAATGATAAAGCCATTTTCCTTGTGGTCAATTTTACGGGACACAATGCACCTCACCAGTATTGTGGCAATGAGCTTGAGGCTACGTTTTTTATTTCCTCTCCGAAGGAACAATTGGAAGTCATCGTGGGTCCCGATCACTGGCGACAGATTGCTTTGGATATCGAGCCTGGGGAGGTAATTTCTGTCAGTGCCATGGAAACGGTTACACAGAAACCCTTGGTAGAAAAAAGCAGCATCTTCACAGGGAGTCGAACGACAGAAACCGGTGACGTCAATCTTCCAGCGGTATTTCTTTGCCCAAAAGACCATCTGCGGTTTGCCTATTGGTAGGTTCGATTCATGCAGTTGATAAAGCATCGGTGGACACTACAGTCTGTATGCTCTTGTCAGCCTACCCAAATAGCAATCTTATCCCTTAAATTTTGTTCTACTTCTCCATTCAAAGGAATGAGCATTGCTACTTTTACCTTCTGAACTCAGCAAGATGAGAAGTGACTCTAAAGACTTGATGAAATATGGGCCTCAAGTGCTGGCCATGTTGGCAGACTACCTGGCAGACAGCAGGAGTTCCAAACAACCGGTAGTTTCTCTTGCCCCCCCGGATGATGCCCTCAGAAATAGGATACGATCGTG
>JAHQVP010000043.1 GCA_019634275.1 Saprospiraceae bacterium | reverse complement strand
GAAGGTGCTCACGCCACTCCCCTACCTTAACATTCAGGAGAGACTGTCCCCTCCCTGCAGCGGTGTTAAGCTTAAGGTATCCCACGGTACTTCCCCAAGCCAGCAGGTACAAAAGCTCTGGTGACCTTCGATTGAGCACACTGCCGTCTTCCACTCCTCGACGTATTTCCTGGGTGATCAAATTGATCGGAATATTTTGGATGTCCTGAATCTTCCGATAGTAGATGCTCTCCTGTAATGCCAAAGTAAGCTTAGCGGAGTCACGGCCATTTCGCGTGGTCCTATTGATGCTCATATACTCCAGCATCATATCGGCGTAGAGAGGGTGTGCGTCGCAGTAAGAAAGGTAACATTCTACCAAGGCCAGAAGTCCCGTCAACCCAGATTCAGAGCGGTTTTCGTCGATAACTCGATAGAACAAATCATTTAGCGATTGAATGGCCTGGTAGGTCAGTGCCATATACAGATTTTCCTTTGTGTCGAAATAGAAATAGACCGTTCCCTTGCTGATGTTGGCAGCGGAAGCGATGTCATCCATCTTTGCGTTGGCAAATCCCCGCTGGGCAAATATTTGCTCTGCAGCTATTAGGATTTCTTTCTCTTTCTGGTCTCTCTTTGTGCTCGTAGACATCAACAGCCAAGTTAATAAATCACGGCTGAGGTAAAACAAGTCAAAGAACGAATCCGAGGTTATTTGTATCTACCACATTTCAGTATTTTCCCCTAAGATGATCGATGCACATCAACATTTTTGGAAATTTAACCCCAGTCGCGATGAGTGGATGGATCCCCAAACCATGGGATCCATTCGCAGAGATTTTGGTCCCGCCGACCTGGTGCCTTTGATGTCTGAATGTAGTATACGGGGGACCATCGCGGTGCAAGCGGATCAAAGCGTGGAGGAAACAGAGTATTTATTGAGCATCGCCGAGCAGCACGCATTTGTGATGGGAGTAGTTGGATGGACCGATCTGCGTGCTGGTAGTCTCAAGCGACCGACTTGGTCTGGCCATCCCAAACTTGTTGGATTTCGCCATGTGCTGCAGAGTGAGCCTACCGGCTTCATGTTGGATCCGAATTTTATTTCTGGGGTACAACGCATCGGTCGCGATGGATTTACCTACGACATCCTGGTCTATGCGCATCAGCTGCCCGAGGTCGTACAATTTGTAGCGCAGTGCTCCGATCAGCCATTGATCCTGGACCATTTGGGCAAGCCGGAAATCCGCACGCAGAAACTGAAGGAGTGGCAGGTGCATATGTCAACACTGTCCCAGTGTCCAACTCTATATTGCAAGCTATCGGGCATGGTCACAGAAGCGGAATGGCATTCATGGACCTATGAGACCTTGGCACCTTATCTCGATGTCTGTTTGACATCTTTTGGTGAAGATCGATGTGTATTTGGTTACGATTGGCCTGTTTGCACCCTTGCCGCATCTTACCGCCAAGTCGTCGAAGTGATGATCAGGTATCTAAACGAAAGAGGCGTTAGCACCCAAAAGGTAATGTCCGACAATTGCCTCAAATTCTATGGTCTAGCATCATAGAATCCAGACTATCTCACTTCTCATATTTGCAGAACTGAATTCCGTCGTACCTTGGCCATATGGATCTACAACTCAAAAACAGCCTGTTCCTTGTGGGTGGAGCAAGCAGTGGACTTGGCCTGGCTACGGCAATCGCACTTCTGGAAGAAGGAGCACACGTAATTGGGATCTCCAGACATCCGGAACCACTCCTGGATGCTGCTGCAGATCATGCAGATCGATTAGAGACCGTGGCTGCAGATTTGACGAAGCCTGCATCAATGGATCATATCATGGATGTGGTCGGTGACCGCACAATCACAGGTGCTGTCATTAATGCGGGAGGACCACCAGCCATGTCCGCCCTAGACACGCAACTAAGTGACTGGGATCAAGCCTATCAAAGTGTGGTACGGTGGAAGATCGACCTTACACAACGATTGGTAAAACGCATGCAATCAACAGGATATGGCAGACTGGTCTTTATCGAAAGTGTTTCGGTCAAACAGCCCTTGGTGAATCTGGTTTTGAGTAATGCAATGCGGCTAGCGGTAGTAGGTTTTGTTAAGACGCTCTCCCAGGAAATAGCGACTTCTGGTATTACGCTTAACATCATGGGACCCGGTCTGCACGATACACCTCGTTTACACAGTTTGATTAAGAAAAATGCAGAACTCTCGGGTGTGTCTGAAGCGGAGATGAAGTCTCAGTTTGCCCAAAGGGCTAAAGTCGGATCGCTCGGTGATCCTCACGACTTTGCCACTCTTGCCTTATGGTTGCTCTCGCCGCATGCCCGATATACTACTGGTCAAACCTTCTCGGTGGATGGTGGTTTTGTTTTAGGAACAATGGGTTGATGATGGAGGAGTACACGATAGACAATGGCCTTGAGCAATATCACGCTCAAGCAACAGAAGTTAAAATGTTGGATTTGGTTAGTGTGGGAAAGGCATGGCATCTCCTGACCGAGACGCACTCTCTTTTGTTCACGGACGTTGCGGTGGACCTCCTGAGTAAGAAAGTGTCCTTTGTCTGCAATGGGCAGACCCACTGTTTTTACATCACCGATCCGATAAGCAACCAGATTGCCAAACTGGGTCTCGGTCAATCAGACAGCAAGATTATCGAAAACATACATGCTCCTATGCCGGGCTTGGTCTTAAAGATTTTAGTGCAGCCAGGAGAATCTGTGGAGATCAATCAGCCTCTTATTGTACTGCAAGCGATGAAAATGGAAAATCTGATCCAGTCACCCATTAGTGGGGTAATCGAATCTGTGCACGTTGTCGAGGGGCAAACCGTCGAAAAAAGAGAGATCCTCGTTCACTACCAGACGGCATGAGTATTCAGGAGGAATGGTGGACTGACATTCAGAAAAGCATGACCAGTGATGAACTGGATCAGGCCAACTGGCTCATAACAAAAGGGGTCAGCATGAGCCCTTTCGTTGACTATAGAGAAGAAATTGATGCGCTTTCGCAGGTCCTACCTTCCATTGAGCAATTCGAATTAGGGGGCATATGCACTGCTGATTCGGACGCAGATCAAAGACTGGAATCGGCCCTCTCTTTTGGACTCACCACGCTCTATTGCTCGTCACCTGCTGTACTCAAGTTGCCCCTTCAAGCATTGCCGGATCGGATTGTCATGCCTCATGGTATGGTCCAGCAGGAGGAGTTCATGAGTCATCTTGGTGACCGACTGTATATAGCATGCCACAACAAAAAGGACCTAGAGAGCTTGGCGAATCCCAATGGTCAATTTGCTCTTGTCGTCAGTTCCTCATCTGATCCGGTAGAAGAGCTGCTTCGTGCCTGGAGCATGGTCAGTGCCCTTGTAAATCTTTTTGACTGTCAAGTTGTGGAAGTGGTGCTCCCACTTGATGATCGCTTTGCGATCAATCTATGTAAGATCAGAGCGCTACGGATGGTTGTGGAACAATGGATCTCCACCTCAGTACGCCCTAAGATTCGCATTGCAGCGATGGTACCTGTCCTTCCCGAGATCCATCAAAGTCTGATTAGGTATACAGCCATGGCTGTAGCGAGCGTTTGTGCCGGCATTCATTGCCTGTATCTCCCTATTTCGAGCAACCCCATATCAGCTATTCATCAGGTACTTCGGCACGAAGCAAAGTTGGAAAATTTAAGGGATCCGGCAGCTGGCAGCTTCTACTATGATGCCTTAACAAGCAAGCTTGTAAAAGAATGCGCTCACCGAATCCAAAGCATGACTCCATGAAGAAAGTCTTAATTGCAAACCGAGGCGAAATTGCATGCCGAATTGCCCGTACGATTAGAACAATGGGATTGGAGAGCGTCTCCATCTTTGCCGAAGAAGACCGAACCGCTCCTCATGTCTTGGCTGGAGACTTCGCATATCTGCTCGAGGCAGGAAAAGGCATCCTCCCCTACCTGGACATGGATCAAATTGTTGAAGTGGCAAAACGATGTAAGGCAGATGCCATTCATCCAGGCTACGGTTTCCTTAGCGAAAATGCGGACTTTGCTCGATTGGTGCAGAAGAACGGCATCATTTTCATTGGCCCTTCTTCCCTGTCCATCGAGATCATGGGCGACAAGTTACGAGCCAAGGAGGCCCTTCGAGACATGAGCGTGCCATTAGTGCCCGGTACCGATACTGCCATATCAGATATTAGCGAGGCTGGAAACATAGCGGAAGAAATAGGGTACCCGGTCTTGATTAAGGCTGCTGCCGGCGGTGGAGGCAAAGGCATGCGCATTGTTCATGACGCAGCGGATTTAGAAGACCAGTTTGAACGAGCCGTCAGTGAGGCAACATCTGCTTTCGGCAATGGGCAAGTTTTTTTGGAAAAGTTCATAGTCCGACCTAAACATATCGAGGTGCAAATTCTGGCCGATCAACACGGAAGCTGCATCCATGCATTTGAGCGAGACTGCAGTGTTCAGCGAAGACATCAGAAGGTAATTGAGGAAGCACCGGCACCCACGGTATCGCAAAACTTGCGTGAAGAAATTGGTGCGGCGGCGATACGGGTGGCACAATCCTGCAACTACGAAGGAGCTGGAACCGTAGAATTTCTGGTCGATGCACATGAGAACTTTTACTTCTTGGAGATGAATACCCGACTTCAGGTTGAGCATCCCGTGACCGAAATGATCACAGGACTGGATTTGGTAGAAGAGCAAATCAGGATCGCGCGCGGAGAAAAATTAAGACATGCCCAGCAGGATCTTCGCATAACCGGGCATGCCCTCGAACTCAGGATCTATGCAGAAGATCCCCAGAATGACTTTCTGCCGGACGTTGGATTTTTGGCGGATTTTGAACTCAAACTTGCTCCGGGCGAACGACTGGATTCAGGCTACCGGGGAGGGATGGCCATCCCACTCTCCTACGACCCTCTCCTGGCTAAATTAATTATACACGGGACTGATCGCCAGGATGCCATTGCAAGGATGATGCATGCACTTGATCGATTCAACGTCTCAGGGGTGTCCACGACGATCGAGTTCGGTCGATTTGTTTTTGCTCACCCAAATTTTAGGGACGGAAGTTTTGATACGCACTTCGTTCAATCGCATTTTTCTCAGAATCAGAATCACAATGGTGAAATGCAAGAATTGGCAAAGGCAGCCCTCTTCTTTTACCTGAAAGAAGGAGCCAAGCTACGCGTGCCCAAGACATCATCAACAAATGGATAGCAAAAACGAAAAACGCGAGAAACTTAGATCGGATGCCTTTCCTACGCATCCGAAGGAAAAGCTGTCACATCTGGCAAAAAGCGCTATCCCAGGAAGACCTCCTTTCTTGAGAGGACCTTACAGCACCATGTACGTCGGTCGTCCCTGGACCATTAGGCAGTATGCTGGGTTTTCTACCGCCGAAGAAAGCAATGCCTTTTACAAAAGAAATCTAGCGGCCGGTCAAAAAGGACTATCCATCGCCTTCGATCTTGCCACACACCGAGGCTATGATTCTGATAATCCACGTGTGTCGGGTGATGTCGGTATGGCGGGTGTAGCCATTGATTCAGTGGAGGACATGAAAATTCTTTTTGATGGAATTCCGCTTGATCAAATGTCGGTGTCCATGACCATGAATGGAGCAGTCATTCCCATCATGGCCTTTTACATTGTCGCTGCCGAAGAGCAAGGAGTGGATTTAAAGTCTCTCAAGGGAACGATTCAGAACGACATTCTCAAGGAGTTCATGGTTCGAAATACCTACATCTATCCCCCAGAACCCTCCATGCGGATCATTGGGGATATCTTCCAGTTTACGGCTGCTCATATGCCCTATTTCAATTCCATCAGCGTGAGTGGTTATCACATGCACGAAGCCGGTGCCCCCGCTGCAATGGAAATGGCGTATACCTTAGCCGATGGCCTTGAGTATGTACGAACCGGCATTGCAGCTGGTCTTGATATTGATGCCTTTGCACCCAGGATTTCATTCTTTTGGGGCATTGGAATGGACTTTTTCACGGAAATAGCAAAAATGCGCGCCGCCCGGGTTTTGTGGTCCGAGCTAATAGCCCCGTTTAATCCTAAGAATCCGAAATCTCAAATGCTGCGCACGCATTGCCAAACTTCCGGGTATAGTCTGACGGCACAGAATCCACTCAACAACATTGCCAGGACAACTGTGGAAGCCATGTCGGCAGTCTTTGGAGGCACCCAGTCTTTGCACACCAATTCCTTTGATGAGGCAATGGCACTGCCCACTGATGAGAGCGCCGCCGTCGCCCGCGACACACAACTATATCTTCAACGCGATTCTGAATTGACACGCGCTGTTGATCCTTGGGGGGGCTCATATTATGTAGAAGAATTGACCGTATCATTGCTTGCAGAGGCTCGAATAATCGTGCAAGAACTGGAGAAACATGGAGGGATGACCAAAGCCATTGAGCTCGGTATTCCACAGAGAGAAATCGAACGAGAAGCCGCTGCTAAGCAGGGGCGCATCGACAGTGGAAAGGAAAAAGTAGTCGGAGTCAATGCGTATGCAACAGCTGACGAAACCACCCCAAAACTGCTCTTGTTGGACAATGATAAAATCTTATCGCGTCAGCTGAAACGACTGGAAACATTGAAGGCAGGACGGAACGATGTCGTTGTACAACAAAGGCTTACCACCTTGACAGAAGCCGCATCACGGAAGGACACCAATTTGCTATCAAAAGCCATTGAGGCAGCCAGAGATCGGGCAACACTCGGGGAGATTTCGATGGCGTTAGAATTGGCCTTTGGTCGTCACAAGGCAAATAACTCTGTATCTTCTGGAACCTATGCAAAGGCCCGTGGAATGGATGAACAAGTAATCAAGGTGAGGCATGTCGTCTCATCATACTTGGAAGCAGCCGGTCGAAGACCACGCATAATGATTGCCAAACTTGGACAAGATGGTCATGATCGAGGTGCAAAGGTTATCGCATCCGGATTTGCAGATATGGGTTTCGATGTAGACATCGGACCATTGTTTCAGACACCAGTAGAAGCCGCCACTCACGCCGCGGAAAATGACGTCCACGTCCTGGGGATCTCTTCCCTCGCAGGTGGACATCGCACCCTTGTGCCTGAGACGATTGCAGCTCTAAAGCATATTGGGTATGAACACATCCTGGTGGTGTGTGGAGGAGTGATTCCTCCGCAAGATCATGGGAAATTAAAAGAAGCTGGAGTATTCGCGATTTATGGCCCGGGTACCGTTCTCACCGAAGCAGCACAAGAGATCGTAAAGGAATTGATGAAGCACATATGAAGGAGAGGCAAAGGCTGGAAGAAAAACTTAGACTGGCCCAACTGGGAGGTGGAACGGAACGCATCGAAAAGCAGCATCAAAAGGGAAAACTCACCGCGCGAGAACGCATCCATGTGCTTCTCGACTCCGATTCTTTTGAAGAACTCGGCGCGCTGGTCACTCACCGCAGCACCGAATTTGGAATGGAGCAGGAACGACCTCCAGG
>JAHQVP010000042.1 GCA_019634275.1 Saprospiraceae bacterium | reverse complement strand
TTTTCTTCGATCCACTCTACTGAGCACCCCTCTCATGCGGATGCCACTAATAAGCTCAGTGGCGAACCCATCTGTCGAGATTGTCAATCCCCGAAACCGTGTGCCCATCAATTTTATCATCGACGATTCAACAGCGTTGGTGAACATGGCCCATTATGGCATTCCTCAGTTTAAGCAGACTTTTCCTTCAAAATACACGCAAGATTGGCGAAAACTACCACGTGAGATTCCTGACTCTTTTGTAACAGAATTTCTTGGATGGTGCCGCGACCACGGCATCAAAGGAAAGTACAGCATGGTTCCTTACCCTGCTTGTACTGGATGGCTAAATCGATTCATCCCAGGTTGGTCGAGGAAAGAGCTTGCAGAATCGCTGCAGTTGGTGCGAGACAAGGCGACAGCACACTGGGACATCCATCCTGAAATGATCAGTCATACGCGCGTTATTGACATCAAGTCGGGCCTACCATTTCCGGGTGCCGCACCCGAGTTTATGGAAAACTGGGAGTGGAGTCAGACCCGCTCAGCAGACGAACTTGGAGAGTACATCGGATATGCCTTAAGGGTGCTCAAGGATGTTGGATTTGATTGCGATGGAGTGACCACTCCAGGTGGATTTGGACACCGCAACATTTCCAATCTTGCTTTGGGTACCAAGTACGCCGTAGCTGACGTCTTCGGTCATTCGGTCGCCCACTTCTTTAGAGACGTCGTCCTTGATCCCTTAAAAAGCATCCAACCGGATGTGATGCACGTAACGGGAATAAACAGTAATGATGCCCGTTGTGCTGTACACATCAAGGCCTGCACGGGAGATTGGTTTGGAGGCTGGGACGGACTCACTCCGGGCAATGCGGACCGATACATTTCGCAAGACGGTCAAACTGGTCGCTTGGTGGAAGCCATCGAAGCAGGAGGTCCTGCGGTATTTATTTGTCACTGGCCCGGGATATACTACAACGGCACGCAACTCGGTTTTGACATCTTTAAGACTGTGATTCACAGATTAGAAGAGCACTACGAAAACTTACATTGGATGAAGCTAACCGACATTGCATCCTACTGGGCCAGCATGGAACATACCGAGTTTTCTTGGGATCAAAAAGGCTTGCAGATGCAGGTTCCATTTGCTACTCGGGACTTCACTTTCACCCTGCCTCGCCAACCTTCTTTCTCTCCCTACCACTACTGCCGAGGGAAGAAACGTCCACTTACCAAGGTGTCCTCTGAAAAGGAGCTCCGTTCCAATAGCTATGCCGTGACCAAAGACAAACTGTATTGCTGTCTGGATCTACCCAAAGGGCAGAATCTCTTGGCATTGAAGGCTTAGTGGAGTCATAAGAGAATGGAAGCAAGTTGGGCCCAAGATCATCCTACATTCATCACAGCACTCTGTACGAAAATCCTCTAGCCGGCATTTTCTGCGGGCGCATCTGGTTTTAGTATCCTCCTGATCCCCAACATGATGATTGCCAACAGGATCAAAAATCCTATGATCACCTGGTGGAATGGCACAAAGGAGATAGCAATGACCTGGGTTCGATCCGCAAACCACATGATCGATAAGATGGCTCCAATAATGAGCAAGAAGGCCCCAATCTTGCCAAAACCAGGAATGTCATCAAAAGAGACATTCTTTCTGATGAGCATTAAGGTGGCGACCATGGATACTATGGGCAATATCTGCGTATAAAGATCCGCATCAAAAATACTCTGACGTTCAAACAAGAAGAGATAGATATTAAGTGTCACGGCAAATATTCCGGGCACACAAACGATGTATACCAAAAAGGCATAGAGATATTTCCAGGGACTGATGTGCCCCTCGCCTTTGCCCAACCACCCGGCCAATAAGGCAGTCAATGGACATGCGATGAAGTAGAAAATGAGGATTTCTGGGTTGAGTGCCAGTAGATCAAAGAATTCGCCTAACGTCATGATATCGTAAAGCAAAGGGGCAACAATTGTTGCCCCCTTGTCTCATTTAGTTCTTTTTCAAAAGGTCTCTAATCTCCCCAAGCAAGTCTTCGGAGGTAGGTCCAGCAGGGGCCTCTTCCTCAGCAGCCTTCAACTTATTGACATTTCTCACGACAATAAACAGGATGAATGCCAAGATCAGAAAAGCAATCAGAGCATTGATAAACAAGCCATAGCCCAGGGCTATCCCGCCCGCTTCTCTTACTGCTGCTATGGATTCCATATTGACACCAGCGGTATCCGCAGGAGCCTTTAAGACCATAAACAGATTGCTGAAGTCGGGTGATCCAAAAGCAGCGGCTATGATGGGCATCAAAATATCGTCCACAAGTGACTTAATCACTGTGCCAAATGCAGCGCCCAAAATAAAGCCGATGGCCATGTCCAGCATATTGCCTTTCATGGCAAATTCCTTGAATTCCTTGATCATAAAAACAAAAATTAAGTTAGCAATTCGTTATCTCGACATTCAAGATAAGAAATGCACGGCCCAGAAAAGATTCCCTCTTCAGAGATGACAAACTATTTAATCTACCATGCACCAGCATCGTGATCAGGACATCGAACCTGCTGAGCGCTACAGCGCAATTGTCTTAGCCGGAACTGACGACCTTATTAACGGGACAAACCAGACATCGCGAACACGATATTCTGATCTCTCATGATTGTAGTGATTGCTAGGCGTTGTTTTCCTCTCGTATCTTATTCAAAGCACTACCGGACCTAACCCAAGAGATCTGGAGATCGTTGTAGGTATGCGCTACCTCAAATCGATCTTCGCTCCCATCGCTGTGCTTTAAATGTATGGTGAGGTTCTGGCCTCGACTCATGTCTTCAAAGCCTTCAATGGTCACCTGGTCATCTTGTCTTACCTTCTCATAGTCATCTGGGTTGACAAATGTCAGTGCCAGCATGCCCTGCTTCTTCAAATTCGTCTCGTGAATTCGAGCAAAACTTTTGACAATGACGGCCATGACCCCCAAGAATCTAGGTTCCATTGCAGCGTGTTCCCTTGATGATCCCTCACCGTAATTCTCCTCACCAAATACCACCGTGCCTACTCCTGCTGCCTGATATGCTCGGGCTGAATCGGGAACTGCCATGTACTCGCTGGTCTCATAATTGATCACATTGTTCGCCTGTTCATTGTAGTAGTTTATGGCCCCAATGAAGCAATTGTTAGAAATGTTCTCCAGATGACCCCGGTACTTGAGCCATGGACCCGCCATCGAAATATGATCCGTCGTACACTTTCCTTTCGCTTTGAGCAAAATCCGCATATCCGTCACATCCTTCATGGTGATGGGGACAAAGGGCGTCAACAATTGCAAGCGATTAGATTCGGGATTTACGGTCACATCAACCTCATGTCCATTTTCAGAAGGCGCTTGAAAACCTGCATCTTCAACGTCGAATCCCTGTGTAGGAAGTTCTATTCCAACGGGAGGATCCAACATGATGCTTTCTCCGCTTTCGGTTGTAAGTGCATCAGTCAGCGGATTGAAAGTCAAACTTCCCCCCATAACCATGGCGGTCACGATCTCTGGCGACGCTACGAAAGAATGTGTATTGGGATTGCCATCATTCCTTTTCGAGAAATTTCGATTAAACGAGGTAATGATGGAGTTCTTACGATCAGGGTCGTCGGTATGACGAGCCCATTGGCCTATACAAGGACCGCAAGCATTGGCCAATACTACTCCACCGATTTCTTCGAAAGAATCCAAAATGCCATCCCGCTCAACGGTGTATCGAATCTGCTCGGACCCTGGAGTCACCGTAAACTCAGACTTCACCTTGATGTTCTTATCGGCGGCTTGCTTGGCCAATGAGGCAGCTCGTGTTAGATCTTCGTAGGAAGAATTTGTGCACGAGCCAATGAGGCCCACCTCCAATGTTTCTGGGTATCCCTTTTCCTTTACCGCCTCCGCAAATTTAGAAATGGGCCATGCCAAATCTGGTGTATATGGCCCATTGATGTGGGGCTCTAAAGTGGACAGATCAATCTCAATGACGCGATCAAAGTATTGTTCGGGATTTGCATAGCATTCGGCATCACCTGTGAGGTAAGGAGCTACTCCATCTGCCAGTTCTGCAATGTCAGCTCGGCCGGTAGCTCTCAGATATCGAGCCATCGACTCATCGTAACCAAAAGTCGAAGTGGTGGCTCCAATCTCTGCACCCATATTGCAAATCGTGCCTTTTCCGGTGCAGGAAAGTGCTTCGGCACCGGGTCCAAAGTATTCAACGATCGCACCAGTGCCCCCTTTGACTGTTAGGATTCCTGCCACCTTGAGAATTACATCTTTGGAGGATGTCCAACCGCTAAGCTCTCCGGTCAGCCGCACCCCAATCACCTTTGGCATCTTCAATTCCCATGCCATGCCTGCCATGACATCTACCGCATCTGCACCTCCCACTCCAATAGCAATGGTGCCCAAACCTCCGGCATTCGGCGTATGCGAATCTGTTCCGATCATCATGCAGCCTGGGAAGGCGTAGTTTTCTAATACAATCTGATGTATGATGCCTGCTCCAGGCTTCCAGAAACCAATGCCATATTTGTTCGATACCGATGCCAGGAAATCATATACTTCTGAATTTACATCCATGGCCGTATTCAAATCCTTTTCCGCTCCTACTTCAGCCTGAATGAGGTGATCGCAATGGACGGTAGAGGGCACTGCTACCGCGTCTTTACCGGCCATCATAAACTGCAAGAGCGCCATTTGAGCAGTAGCATCCTGCATGGCCACACGATCGGGAGCAAAGAAGACATAGTTCTTACCTCGCTCATACTTTTGCAAGGGAGAATCCGGATGCAAATGTGCATAGAGGATTTTCTCAGTCAACGTGAGTGGTTTACCAAGCAGTTGCCGGGCAGCATCCACTTTGCCTGGGAACTCTGAATAGAAAGATCGAATCATGTCGATATCAAAAGCCATATCCTTAGTTTTTTTTCGCTTAACAGGATTGCGAAAGTACTTAAAATGATGTCCAAGTGAATGGACTTAGCGTCAGTTTATAAACACTTCACGATTATAAAAGTTATCTATGATTGAACTTCCGCTAATCGACCCAAAAGGCGCTGGGCAATTCTCAAGAAATCAGACTCTGTGATGACCCCGACCAGTTCTTTTTCCTTATTGACAACTGGCAAGCAATTGGTATAGTTGTCCTTCATGAGGCTCATGGCCTCACGGATGCTCGTTTCAGGGTAAATGGACAAAGGATCCTGCACCATAATGTCTGATACATGCAGCGCCTCTTTGTCTGCAGCTTTCTGCGTATTTAGCAGATGTTTGACTATCTGCTGGTGCGTGACCAAGCCCACCAAGTGCGCATTATCGTCCTCGACCAGCACATAGCGCGAGCGTTTCCAAGTCATCATTTCCCCAACCAGTGCAAGAATGTCATCTGGGCGGACGGTAAGCAAATCGGTTGTCATACATTCTTCAGCGGTAAGATGGATCGGGCGGTAGTCTTCAAGATCACTCAGGGTAGGAATTTCCCATTCATGTATGGGCAGAAACGCCCGCTGATTTTTTAAAGCCGTGGAAGTGACGATCGACAACGCTTCATCTTGATCGGCAACCTTACGCAGAGAGGTATAGCTGCGCAACATCCAGCGTGCTCCATTGGTGTGCTTTTCAGCCCGCTTCTGAATGATGGACAAATATTTCTTAATGTCGCTTTCGGATACTTTTTGGGATCTAAGTCCCTCTTCTGCAATGGGCAATAAATCCAGGGCAAGATCACAGGCTCCCTTCTTGGTGTCTCCCATCCAATTAAAGGTACTGTCGATGCCCGTTCGTGCTGCTTTAATAAAATTGTCGCGTACGTCTTCAAAGCTTAAATGCTCCCGGATATCGGGGTATGCCTTTTTGAAGCCCATCATCAGACCAAGCCAAAAAGCAGCATTGGCAACTTCGTCTCGTACAGTTGGACCCGCTGGTAATACGCGATTTTCGATGCGCAGGTGAGGTTTTCCATTGGGACTGATGCCGTAACAGGGTCGATTCCAGCGGTATACGGTCGAATTATGAACCTGTAGTGCCTTGAGCTTGGGTACTTTTCCGTCCATCACCTCCACCATCGATTCATTTTGAACATCCGCACTCATCAAAACCCTAAACCGGGTGATGTCATCACGGTAGATATCTAAAATACTGTCGTGCAACCAATCATTTCCGAAGGTGACGCGAGGAGAACTTTCTCTCATGTGTCCGTGCGCAAGACGAGTGTCTATTGACTGTTGAAACATCGCTATGCGCGTTTCGTGCCAGAGGCGTTTTCCAAAAACCAAGGGGCTATTTGCTGCGATGGCCATCACTGGACCAGCCAGTGCTTGAGCGATGTTATACATCTGCACAAATTCATCGGGAGTCACCTGTAGATGCACTTGAAAACTGGTATTGCATGCTTCCAAAAAGGGTGAATCGTGTGTGACTTTTAGTTCATCAATCCCTTCTATGTATAGCTCATATTTGTTGCCTTTCAACTGAGCATTAATGGCGCTCATCAGTCCATGATATCGCTCCTTTGGGGTCAAATTATCCAAAGTCATGTGCGATTTCCGCAACGTCGGCAGGATGCCCGTCAATAGAGCGGTGGCATCGGCATTCGCCAGATGACTTTCGATGATGCGGAGTCGCTCAGTGGTCTCTTCTTCCAACTTGGTGAGGCAGCCTTGCATAAACTCCTGGGGACTCAAGGTGATTTCGAGGTTAAATTTTGCAAGTTCCGATTCAAGCCAGGGATGAGCAGCCATGTCTTCCAACATGGCCTCGGCAACCATCGCCGGTTTGAAGGTCCGCCGATCAATCAAGACCATCTCCTGTTCGGCCCCGATGCAACGCTTATCGCTCTCAAACCAATCGTTGTCCATCATGTACTCCATTGATCGGACATCTTCCAAGAGACGCATGATGAACTGTTGTACATCCGATTTATCCCTGGGCAGCCGAACTTGTTGATCTCCCATGCAATCAAATTACTAAATCTCATGTATCGTTTCGCATATAAGTGGCAATAGACAGTCTCTCTTTCAAGACCTTCAAAATGAACTACAATCGCCCTACAATGCCTCAGCATTCACACCTTCACTTCTGCCTTATCTGACAGGAATCGCTACTTTTGTACACAACCTGATGGTCGTATGAGCGTTACTGTCTCATACAATGCCGATCAAAAATTTTGACATTTTGGGTAATGTACGTTTGGCCGCTGTCCTTGGGCTTCTTGCTGTCGTATTTTCGGGGTGCTCAAAAGACCGTCAAGTCCTGTTTGATCTGCCCATAGAGCTTCGTTTCGAAATCCCAGCAGGCCTTAATCCCTTGGATAGGCATTTTCTAACGATCCCTAATGTTCCTACCAACCTGGAAAACTTCAAAGAGCAATTTGGAGTGGCGGGTATGGACATCAAGATTATTCCAGGCAATGCCGTCCTTTCTGCTGCGACCGGGAATGAGACCTTTGGTTTTCTTCAGGAGATCCAAGTGGCGATTTATCAAAACAATGACCCCGACCAGGATCAGGAAGTCTTTTTAACCGATAATGTGCCATTTAATGCCGGTAGGAATGTCGTGATCCTGCCCTTTGACAATGATGTAAGTAATCTCTTTCAAGAAGACAGGGTTGACTTCGTTATTTCGTGGCGACTGCGCTCCACCACACCAGCCTTCATCGAGAGCGTAATTAACTTGTCTTTTTCGGCCGAGGAATAAATTTGTTTGCTTATCAAAGCAATAAGATGATTGCTTAACCGTACTTTTATAGTACGCGCCATCAAGACTGCTCCCTTCCATCCTCACGCACTCTTCGCCTGCGTACATGCTCAATTGTTTTTCGGTAACTAAAAAAAGCTGAATGAAGCAATTAGCAATCTCCTTTGCTACACTCACTATTTTCACTATTTCCACAGCCTTTGGTCAAGGACCGAATAGGGTTGCTCGTGAACTGCAAACACGCATGAATCAGCGCAGCTTCACTCCTGTCCAACCGTTTGCACTCATGAAAGTCAAACATCAAGAGCAGCATGTCCCGACCGACTTTCTCCGCCAGTACGAGCTCCTTGAGTTGGATCTTGTATCGAACAGAAGATTGAGTCGCTCATCAGCCGAAGTAATCTCACTTGTCCTTCCCTATCAAAAGAGTACGATCACGGTAGACCTTTTTCAAGTCGAAACCGATCCTACGCAGGTCATTACCTCCGAGGGAAGAACACACGTCAGCAACAGCCAGCACTTTCGAGGCATTGTTCGGGGCGATGATCAATCGTTGGTCAGCATCTCCATATCTGATGAGGAAATGATGGGCATCATAAGCAGCAATGACTTGGGCAATGTAGTGCTTGGTCACTGGCCGGAGATGAACTCACATGTGATATACAGCGACAGTGATCTTTCGCTGGATCGTAGTTTTTCATGCGGTGCACTGCAAGTACCCAGCGGCATGAACAAAATCCGCCAAAATATCGACCAGCACAGTCGCAGTCAAATCGCCGGATGCACCGACATCTACCTGGAAGTAGGCCACGATGTCTATGTGGCTCGAAACCGCAATGTCAGCAGTACGGAATCCTTCATCTCGGGCATCTTCAATCAGGTGGCCACCATTTATGCCAATGAAGGGATCACCATCAAGATGTCCCAGTTGTTTGTGTGGACACGCTCGGATCCATACAGTGGCAGTGCCGAGGCGCACCTAGACAAATTCATGGCTGAGCGGCGTTCCTACAACGGAGATCTCGCGCACTTGATCACGGTCGGCAATGGCAACGGAGGAATTGCCTATGTAGACGTCCTCTGCTCCAGCAATTTTGGTTATGGATATAGCGACATTGGAAATTCTTATTCAGCATTTCCAAATTACTCCTGGTCCGTAAATGTCCTTGCGCACGAACTTGGTCACAACTTTGGATCGCAGCACACGCATGCTTGTGCCTGGGGATCCAGCGGCAACCAAGCTTTAGACAACTGCTTCTCCACAGAGGGCAGCTGTGCTCCAGGACCTGCCCCGCAGAATGGAGGCACGATCATGAGTTATTGTCACCTTAAGTCTACCGGCGTTAATTTCAACAATGGCTTTGGTACAGAGCCTGGTAATTTAATTCGGAGAAGAGCCAATGCAGCCTCCTGCCTAGGGAATTGCGGCGGAGGCAATCCCACCTGCAACCTTGAAATCACCGGACTCAAAGTGACCCCTGCCGATTGTGGTCAATCCAATGGCGAAATCGAGGTAAATGTCAACGGCGCTAATGGATCCACCACCTACACCTTAGGGGGGACTACCCAAGGATCGAATGTTTTTACTGGTCTGGCTCCTGGCAATTATACGGCACAAGTTTCCAACGGTGGATCATGCAGTCGACAGCAGTCAGCAGCTGTCACCACCAGCGAAAGCAACATCACTCTTGAGGTTGACATAGAATCAGCAACTTGCAATGAAGCCAATGGAAGCATTACCATTGGTGCGGATGGAGGGACTGGCCCTTATACATTCGTATTGGATGGTAAGTCGCAAAACAATGGTTCCTTCTCTAAGCTTGAGGAGGGCGAATATGAGGTCATGGTCTCCGATGCGGCAGGATGCTCTGTCAGCGAAACGCATACGGTCGAAGGATCGGACGGTCCAACCCTAAGCAGCAACATTGATGATACTTCCTGTGGGGACGACAATGGCAAAGTAACGTTGTCGGCCGCTGGTGGTGCAGGATCCTACACCTATGGATTGGGATCGCAATCGAATACTTCCGGGATATTTGAAAACCTGCCGGCAGGCACTTATAACGCCAGTGTGTCTGATAATAACAACTGCGCAAGCACCAGTTCCATTCAAATCAAAGGCTCCGAAGGCATCTCCGCTACGGTAGAGGTGACCGCCACTGAATGTGGTGAGAAGAATGGCAGATTGGAAGTACAAGCAGAAGGAGGAACGGGAAGCTTGCGCTACAGCGTAGGAGGTAGTTTTCAGTCGAATCCCGTTTTTACCGAACTGGATGCAGGTACTTATGTGGTCCGTGTTCGCGATCAGCGTCAATGCGAAGTACAGGCTGAAGAAGAGATAGAAAGTTCTCAAGGGTATCAATCAGAGGTTGAAAAATTAGATACCCGCTGTGGCGATGACAATGGATCGCTTGAAGTTTCGGTAGCAGGAACGACCGGTCCCTATGCATATAAGGTCAATAGCGGTGCGTATGGCGATCAACGTCAGTTCGAAAAATTACCTGCTGGTCACTACACGATAACGGTGCGCGATACCGAAGGATGTGAGACCAAACATGAAACCGAAATCAAAGCTTCCAGCCCGATCGCATCCGATGTAGGCGTCAATCACACCAGTTGTGGAGAGGACAATGGTGCCCTGCTGGTCAATGCCACAGGAGGAGTAGGATCTTTGGACATCCGCATCAATAGTCGTGGCCGATCGGTGACCGATCTTGATAACTTACCGAGTGGAACCTATCTCATCGAAATCATTGATGATGTGGGGTGTTCCGTAGTACACGAAGAGTCGATTGACGAGTCAGCTCCTCTCGAGCTCGCAACGACTATTCAATCCACGACCTGCAACCAGGAAAACGGATCCATCACTTTGGATGCCAGCAGCTTGCAAGGTCCTTATGAATATCGGATCAATGAGGCAGGTTTTTCTAGTCAAACTACTTTTTCGGATCTACCTGCTGGTGAATACCGGGCAACGGCAAGAGATGTAACGGGTTGCACCATAGATCGGGCCGTAGTGGTCGAAGCTTCGGAGGCGGCTCAGTTGGATATCGCAATCACCCATACCACTTGCAATCGATCCAATGGAGAGTTGATACTAAAAGCTGCCTCGGGCACCGGACCTTTTCGATTTACTGTTGGGGACCTCACAGATGCGGAAGGTCTCTTTTCGAACTTGGATGCGGGAAGCTACCAGGCAAAAATAGAGGATGCCGTTGGGTGTGTGGGACTGGCCGAGGTATTCATTGAGCCTTCAGAGGATGTAGTGGTCAGCACAACGCTAACTGGCACCACCTGCGGACGAGCCAACGGAAGCCTTGTAGCTATTGCGGAAGCAGGCGAAGGACCCTTCTCTTTTTTGCTTAACGCTTCCGAACAAAGCAATGGCGATTTTGATCAACTCGCAGCTGGAGAGTATGAATTGCGGGTCACTGATCAAGATGACTGCATGGCGATCTTACCCCTCTTAGTAGAAGCATCCAATGGAATCGACTTTGCCATAGAGCCAAAGTCCACCACGTGTGGAGCCCTTAACGGATCGATCACCATCGAAGCATCGGGAGGCACCGGAACACTCCAGTATTCGATCGGCGAAGCGTATGGCCAGATAACTGCGTATGCTGATTTACCTCCATCCACCTACAGCGTTTCCATCCGAGATGAGGTGGGCTGCGTCGAAACGGAAGAGGTTAACATCGATGCATCTACCAATCCCTCAGCACAGATCCTGGCCCAACCCACTCGATGTGGAGAAGAAAATGGAAAAATCTCTTTGGAGATTGCTGGTGGCGAAGGTCCATATCAAATTTCGCTCAACGGGGTCAACACTGCAGGGATGGACTGGAACGAATTGGCCCCGGGTGCGTATGCAATTGATGTTACCGATGTGCATGGATGTCAGACGGACTCTATTGTCAATGTACTGGCATCAAGCAGACCTGTTCTAGCGGCAATCAGCGAAAGGGCAAGCTGCTATCAAGAGAATGGCCAGATCCTGATTGAAGGAAGTGCAGGAATCGCTCCATACGAGTACAGCATTGGAGATCAATTTCAATCCGATGCTCGATTCGAAGCCGTCGATTCGGGATTGTATCTGGTTAGCATTCGAGATGCAGATGCGTGCACCTCGACGACGGAGGTGTATGTCGCATATGACGATCAGTTTCAAGCACCTGAGCTTGCTTTACAAAATTCGCTTTGTGATGGGGAAGCGATCGTATTGAATACAGGCTTGCCTACCAGCGTCGTCCATCAATGGGAAGTTGATGGTAGGCGGCTAGACGAAGCGGGCACTCCTATGCTCACTGCATCACAGCCGGGTCTCTATCGGGCTACTGTGGCCTATCATGAATCCTGCGTGCTCTCGACCGAAAGCACATTGACAGTGCATGAAAAGCCTCAACAACAAGTACCGACAGAAGTAAGTCTTTGTCGTGGGGAAGCATTTACACTCAAGGATCTAACGGAAGGGTATGCGTACGCATGGAATAACGGTACAATGGGGCCCGAGGTCCTCTTCGCCAGCAGTGGAACCTACACATTGTCCACCACAAACGAATTCAATTGCTCGGTAGAAGGTCAAATAGAAGTGGAGGTCATTCAACCTGTAGTTTTGGAAACAGATCGCTATGCTGACGTGTACACCTGTTCGGGATCCGACGCGCTGTTACAAACATCTGGAACCACAGCCACAGCGTACACGTGGTTCTCATCTGATGGTGACACCGTGAGTACTGAGTCCTTTC
The DNA here is from genome assembly GCA_019634275.1 of Saprospiraceae bacterium. Taxonomy (GTDB): domain Bacteria; phylum Bacteroidota; class Bacteroidia; order Chitinophagales; family Saprospiraceae; genus CAJQNM01. The sequence goes on along the minus strand of JAHQVP010000042.1, from coordinate 6,414 downwards.
ACCTTGCCGCCGCAGAGTCAGGTGCTACGTACATGGTGATTGGAAGCAACAGCTGCTTTACCGACAGTACAATCTTTCAAGTGGCCTTGTGGAGTGATGAAACTGTTCATTCACAAGACACCACCATTGTCGAAGGAGCACCACTCCTTCTCACAGTGAAAGGAGGATCGGAAGTAAGTTGGTCGTCCACGTTTGACCAAGATTGCAGCGCCTGTGATCATGTTTTTATCCGCCCTGAGGTTAGTGGCACCATGTACCTTGACTATCTGGACAATCATGGATGTGCGCGAGAAGCGGCCATTCAAATCGACGTGGTCCCGCTTGCAGACGTTTTGCCAGAGCTGATCAATGTAATGACACCCAATAGCGACGGAATGAACGACATGCTGGCATTCCCAGGGCTTGACAAGGTCGATAAAACTTCCATTTCGATTTACGATCAAGAGGGTAAAATTATCTATCGTGATGCAGCATATGCAAACAATTGGACGGGTCATCTGGATGGCAGCATATTGCCACAAGGAGTCTACTTCTATGTGGTCGCTTTTGCTTTGGATGACCGGGTTTTTGAGTTTGATAGTTCTTTGACCATCCTTAGAAATTGACTTATGAAAAGAATCTCTACTATTCTTTTTTTCATCCTCGTGCTGGCGTGTCCTGCATTCAGTCAGTTGACTGCGCAATGGCACAACGAATCATTTATGCATCATACCGTCAATCCTGCATTGCTCGGTCAGTATACGGAGCTCCAAGTCGGGATTCTATATGGCCGTCGATGGGACCGTCTTCGCAGCAGTCCCTCGGAAGTGCATGCTGCATTCAGCATGCCTTTTAAGAATGATCGCATGAGTTTGGGCCTATCGCTCAAACATGCCGAGATCGGTCCATTAATGGCCTCAGGAGCCGGATTGCAATATGCTTATACCTTTCCGTTAGGGATCTACCGGGGAGATAAATTGTCTTTGGGTCTTTCGGCACAAGTCCAGTCCTCCCGCCTGGACCCAAGCAACTTCTTAGCGGCGGACCAAGGGGATATCGTGTTGATGGACAGGGACAATCGCATGGCCGTTCCTCCCAGTGTAAACATTGGATTCCACTATGCCTCCGGCGCCGCTTCCTATGGCCAGCCTATTGCGATTCAGGTCGGAGGTGCCTATGCTCGATTTATTCCTTATTCCGATCGATTTAACATCGCGTCTTACGCACGCACGTATCAGTTGTATGGTCGCCTGGCAATGCAAGCCTTCTTGGGTGAAGAGACTGCTCTCGAGACTCAGATCTTGATCAGTGACGATGGCAGGAATGTGCAGACAGCGGTACGCAGCAGCCTAGATTTTGTCCCATATGGATGGGTTGCCCTACAGTATAACTCACTGAGCCAGCTTATGACGCAAGCAGCCGTCAGAATCAAGATAAACGAAGCATTTGAAGATCGCTTGCTCTTGGTGGGGAGTTACGTGTGGAATTTTGGCACTGTCGGATCTGACCTGGGCAGTGGATTCTCTATAGGAGTGGGGTATAAGAGACAGCTCTCCCAATAGAATTAGGTAAAATGCTTAAGCATGATAACCTCTCTCGGCAGCAGAGGGCGGTGATGGCCTCTCGGCAAATTCTTTTTGGTCAATCCGGCAAAATACGTTCTGTCAAGACGCTCCACTTGATACCCCAGGTGCTCAAAAAGCCGTCTTACAATGCGATTGCGCCCGATGGAAAGGGTGACCTCAATAGCGCGTTTTCCATGGACTTGACGCCTGATGGCCTCATGGACAGGTACAGGACCATCATCCAGCTCAACACCGTTGCGGATAGCTACAAGATCTTCTTCCGATAGAGGTTGGTCAAGGAAGACCTGATACGTCTTCTTTACCGCATGCGAAGGATGTGATAATTTTTTGGTCAAGTCTCCGTCATTGGTAAGCAACAGGAGGCCTGTGGTTTGCCGGTCAAGTCGGCCTACCGGAAATATCCGCTCTGGTCCCTGCCACTTTATAATGTCAAGAACATTACGCCGTCCTCTTTCGTCATCGGTGGTGGTGATCACGTTCTTTGGTTTGTTGAGCAAGAAATAAACGTAGTGCTCTTCTGGCACGATCACTTTGTCATGCACCTGGACCACATCTTTCTCCTCTACCTGACGATAGGGCAACAACTCCACTTCATCATTGACTTTGACCTTCCCAGCTTGAATAAGATCGACGGCCTTTCTTCTGGAGCAGAGTCCCGACTTTGCTACATACTTATTAAGTCGCATCGGGAAAACGACAGGGGCAATATTACTGTCCTTCGCTGTTTTCTGATGGAAGGGATTGCGATTTTTCTTTTGCTTACGATCTGTCATGCACCCAACCTACCTAGAAGGGAATGTCTTCATCATCATTCATCCTTGATGGCCTGGTGATGATGTTCTCTTCCATTCCAAAATCATCCGTCTTAAGGCTACTGAAATCAAACTCATCCATGTTTGTAAACTTCGCGAAGTGATCAATGAACCTCAATTTGATCGTCTCCAATGCACCATTTCGATGCTTCGCTACGATGATTTCTGCAACGCCCTTTAGCGACATGCCCTCATCCTCTGTGATGTCGTAGTACTCAGGACGGTAGATAAATGACACGATGTCTGCATCCTGCTCGATGGCTCCGGATTCTCTCAAATCGGAAAGCATAGGACGTTTCTCTCCGCCTCTTGTCTCCACCGCACGACTTAGCTGAGAAAGTGCTATAACGGGTATATTAAGCTCCTTGGCCATGCCTTTTAGGGCACGCGATATGGAGCTGATCTCTTGCTCGCGAGTTCCAGACTTTTTGTTGTCTACAGAGCCGGACATAAGCTGTAAATAATCAATGACGACCAGCTGAATGTCGTGCTGCATTTTGAGCCTTCTGCATTTTGCCCTCAGTTCGAAACTGTTAATGGCAGGAGTGTCGTCTATGAAGATGGGGACATCCGACAGCTTCTCCACGGCTGAGTACAACTGCTGCCATTCGTGTGGCTCCAGTTGCCCATTACGAAGTTTGCGGGAAGATATTTCTGCTTCCATGGAGATGAGACGCTGCACCAGCTGGATGTTTGCCATCTCCAGCGAAAAGATGGCCACCGGTTTTCTAAATTCCATGGCTGCATTCTTAGCCAATGAAAGGGTAAATGCAGTCTTGCCCATACCAGGCCGGGCAGCGAGAATGATGAGGTCAGAGGCTTGCCAACCGGAGGTCAGACGATCCAACTCGGTAAACCCGGATGGTACGCCGGTCAAGCCTTCGTCTTTCTGCGCGAGCTCCTCCAATTGTTTTTGCGCTTTTATCGCCAGCGGTCCAATCGCTTCGAACCCTCTATTGAGGTTTTGCTCCGTGATACTAAATAGATTTCGTTCTGCATCATCAAGTAACTCAAAAACGTCTTTGGTATCCTCGAAGGAATCGTTGATGACCGTAGTAGACACGCGAATCAATTCTCGCTGGATGAATTTCTGTGCAATGATTCGGGCATGATATTCGATATTGGCCGACGATGCCACTTTATTGGTGAGTTCGACTACGTAATTGGGGCCTCCGGTGGTCTCTAGTGTTCCATGAAGCTTGAGCTCTTCATGCACCGTCAGAATGTCGATGGGATGTGTTTTCTCGAAGAGGCTTAGCATCGCCTTGTAAATGTTCTGATGTCCCTCTACATAGAAGCTATCGGGTGTAAGAATATCCAACACGGTTGGGAGGGCGTTCTTATCCAGCATGATCGCGCCCAGCACCGCCTCTTCCAGTGGTATGGCCTGCGGCTGCAATTTGCCATAAACCAGGTTCGACACATCGGTGGTACTCGATATCGGTTTTAGGCTTTTGCCACCGAAGGACTTTATATTTCGGGAAGGATCACTCATGTTTTACTCTCAGCCCACAAAGCTAAGAGATATTAACCATTGTCTATATGTGTACTTGTAACGCAGATGGGGCAGATTGTTGGTATCTCAGGTATGGATGTTGATATCTGCCAATAAGGTGTTGGTATCATGTGGAAACAAATGTTTCCTCCCACAGTGTTCGCATTGTTCAATAGAAAAGGGGGCCCTGCATGACCAGGGCCCCCTTGTTTATAAATAGTTCTTAGTTGCTTCTATTGGGCCTTGGCTTTGGCCAATTTAACTTCCACATTGTGCAATCGATCCTTTTGATCTTGAATCATTTTCTCTGCCTCCGCTTGTTCCTGGACATTGGTTTCGATGTCGCCTTCTGCCTTCACGATCTTCTCTTCCCAATCGGCAATCTGCTTGTGCAGCTTCTCATTGGCAGACTGAAGTTTAGCCAGAATGCGCTCTCGATTCTTCAACTCTTTCTCTTCCTCTTTTAATTCTAAGCTCACATGCTCTACATGCAAGGCTTTCTGAAATTCGTCCAGGAGAAATTGGACACCATCCGCGCCGTCGACGTTATCATCAGAACTGACAAACGCTCCCCCTGCATCGACCCATACCGAAAGTATGCTTCCACTACCCTTTTTCTCAATCAAGGAATAAATATCTACTGGATTAGGTCCCAAGATGGCTGCTTGTGCGTCTTCGGTGAAGAGCTCGCTACTCCTCTTGACTTTCTTGGTCTTGCCCTTATAATTCTTGAGAAAGGACTTCCAGGTATCCATCACCAGTTTGCTGTCAGAATCATCCAGCACTATGGAGAATGCATTGTGACTCCCAAGACTCATGGATCTTGTGCCTTCACTGGGGGCTTGAATGTAGAATTCTGCGTCGGCTCCTTTCGTGGTCAATTCGTCTTGAGCACCAAGGAATAGTGAAGAACTCAGAATGAATAGAAAAGCTAGAATGTATGTGCGCATGGCTGGTAGTTTTATCTTGAATAATCCCAAAACACTAAATCTTAAGCAAAAAGTTCGAATTAAAGACGAGATTTCTGCAACATGGTCACGAGAAATAAGTGGAAGCTGGCCTTAAGGTTTTCCTAAAAAAAGTGCGGCTCCTCGAAGAGTCGATTCGCCGCACCTACACCCCAAAACCATCTATCTTAGAAAGAGACGCACTAGACGCCTGCCTTTCTGTCCGCTAGTATATTGAAATATCGGCGGAAAATCAAATGACCCTATTTTTTTTATCCGAACTGTCGGTAGGACTACTGCCCATCCATGGAATGAATGTCTTCATAGAAAAAAACCCAGCCCCGGGTCCCATATTGATATCTTGCCGCTCTAAAAGAGCCTGATCACTATGTCCATACTGTCCATTCGCGGGGTCACCAAACGCTATCGAGATCATGTTGCCGTTGACAATGTCTCATTCGAAATGCCGAAGGGCACCATTTTGGGCTTACTCGGCCCGAATGGCGCCGGAAAGACTTCGCTCATCCGCATCATCACCACCATCACCAAGGCAGATGCTGGAGAAGTACTGTTTGACGGGGAGCGTCTAAACAGCTATCACCCCGGGAGCATCGGATACCTGCCTGAGGAGCGAGGGCTGTATAAGAAAATGAAAGTGGGCGAGCATCTCATTTATTTGGCTACGTTGAAAGGGCTGGAAGAAACCGTCGCGAAACAGAAAATCGACGTTTGGATGGAACGATTCGAAATGACCGATTGGTGGGACAAAAAGGTAAATGAGCTTTCGAAAGGGATGCAACAAAAGGTCCAGTTTGTGTCCACCATTGTGCATGAACCCAAACTCATCATCCTTGATGAACCGTTTTCTGGTCTCGATCCCATAAACACCAATTTGATCAAAGAAGAAATCGGAAAACTGCAAGAAAAAGGGATGAGTGTCATCTTCTCAACCCATCGCATGGAGCAGGTAGAAGAGGTCTGTAAGGACATTGTTTTGATCAACAATGGACAGAACATCTTAACTGGGAGTGTGGCGGAAATCAAAGACGCCTACAAGGACAATGTATTTCAAGTGCGGTTTATCGGCGATTTGCCTTCTGAGATTGCCGGCAGTCCTTCCATCCAAGAAGTGAGCGAAAACCACCTCCTTTTCGCGTCCGACAGCTTGTCTGATGCCAATAACTTCATCAAAAGGATGCTTGAGATGGGAATGCAAATTTCAGGCTTCGAGGAGATCCTTCCGACGCTCAACGAAATATTTATCAAGAAAGTAACTGCTGAAAATGAATAAGCTCTGGTTGATCATAAAGCGCGAATACCTTTCACGGGTCAAAACGAAATCCTTCATTCTAACCACCATCCTGGGTCCCCTTGCGATCGGATTCTTTATTGTTATTGTGGGCTTCATATTTAGCTACCAGAGCGATGATGCAAAACAAATTGTCATCATCGATGAGGCTGACATGCTCGAAGGAAAATTGAAGGATACCGAAAATTTTTACTTCACGTTCTCTCAGGAGCCTTATACCGACGTTTTGGCGGATCAGGAATCTGCGGGATATGATGCCATCTTGGTCATCCCTCCGCTCAGAGAA
>JAHQVP010000041.1 GCA_019634275.1 Saprospiraceae bacterium | reverse complement strand
GGGTTCCAAATTTGAAAGAGGATAGACAGCCTGACCCGAAGTAAAATCATCCAAGGAGGCTTCATAGAAGTCATTGAGGACGATCACATTCTGTCGGTCGTTATCCAGCACACTGGTGAGATCGTGACCAATACCATTGCCGGTGACGTTAATGCCGCTCTCATCCTGCAACTGCACGAAAAGAGTGGGGGAGGGGTCTGTTGTTCCGCCATTGACAAATGACTCTTCATTGAGGTACAGCTTTATTTCGGGACCATCATTATCCTCGATTGCGTCCTTGCTTGTGCCCCCAATGATAATCTCATCAAAATTTCCTCGAGCATCGATCAACGTTCCGTTTTCAGCATAGTAGCTGATTTTTCCGTTGCCGTATACGTAATTGATGTCCTTCGGCATGACAAAATTGAACGTAAAACGTCCCTGGTCGACGCTGTCTCTGCCGTTAAAGATCACGTTTTGCTGGAGCTCAAAGTCGCGCTCCGGAGATCCGTCCTGTCCCAACGTCTTCAGTACAGTGCTCTTATCGTAGATGGTAGGAAAAATTTGCCCGGTGTAGTTCGATACGGGGTCTCCGTTTTCGTCAATGATCTCGCCTGAGATGCTGACTTTACTGAGTGCTCTAATGGTATCTACTCCTGCTTCAATGGGAGTGCCATTGATGCTGGTCGTCCGCACGCGCAGTCTTGGCAAAGCCAAACGCATGGCCGGGTCTCCCAGTAGTGTAAATTTACGGGCATTGGATCCCAAGGTATCGGCACTGTTGGCATTTTTGGCCATGATTAGGATTTCGCCAATTGGCAAAGGTTCAATGCCATCCGTCTTAAACACTTCGTTAAAGACAGAGCGGGTAAGTCGCTCATTGGAACCTGCATATACTGCACGGACAGTTGAGTATAACGCCACCGAGCCTCCATCTGGATTGGTGAGTGAGTATTCGCCAGCGGTGATCTTCTTGGGATTGTCATAACCTGCAAAAGAGCAAGTAGCCGTGATCAGCAAAGGGAGCTTGCCCCCATTGTTCCACTTGTCGATGTCTTCGTTCTGCAGAAGTCTCTCTTGTGCCCATCCTCCAGAACCACCATGACCAATGTAATTCACCAGCAGCTGGCCTTTGAAGATTTCTTGATTTAGTGCTCTGGTAGCATTGAAATTAAAAGGTCCTCCGGGGGTCTTCTCTTCCACAAAGGCGTCCATGTAAATCTTTCCAATGTTTAAGGTGGGAAACTTCTCGGCAGTAGACCTACTGATGGCATCGGCCGCATCAAGATGTCGGCCACTGTCTTCGTCGTCCGCCACAAAGAGAATGTTTGTTCGCCAGCTGCCTAGTCTTTCGGGATCCGTTTCATAAGTGATGATCTTGTTAACGACCAGATTGGCCTCATCTGCAGTACGAACGGGAAGTCTTCCGACGGCAATGTCCAGCGCTCCTCGAAGATTTGCTCCTTCGTTGGGACTTAGCAATGCATAATAATCATCTGTGGGAAAGGCAAAGATGGGGTCCATTGACTCTTCGGTCTCAAAAACCGGAACGAAAGATTCATCATTTAGGGTGGTGTAGATGTGCTTATAGTCAAATGAACCGTCGCCGATCAACATCAAGTAGCGGAAATTTTGGGATCGTTCGAAAAGCATTCTAGCGCAATTTCGAATTGCCGTAGGGTCGACCTTTCCAGCAGAGAACTCGTGATAGACTTGCTCTATTGGTACCGATGCAACGCGTAGATTTGAGAATTGCGTCCTATGTTCAGCCAATCGCATAGCCGCCGCCTCGAAATCGGGATGGTAAATTAGGAGGTAATCAACAGCATCAAGTCCATGAAGGTTTTGATTGCTCAACTTACGGCCTCCATTTCCTGGAACCAGATAGTTGGTTTGCCCCGCCAAAACAAATCGGCTGCCCTGACTTGTTTGATGAAAAAACCGGCCACCTTCACTGCTTAGCGACAAGGGCGAGAGGGGATCAGAAATGTCCCATAGGAGATCTGCCTGGGACAGCCCTTCGATAGTGTATTCGACAGCACCATGAGACCAGGAGTCTACATCGCTAAAGATCAATTGCTCTTGGCCATAGACCAGTGTTTTCTGCAAGTCCAACGCCAGATAGTCGAGCCAACCTTCATTGTTGTTGCCTCGGTCGGGATAGGTAATGGTAATGTCGGTATTGTTGCTGTTCCAGGAGACTTCTCCCTCAATCTTGCCAAACTTGGCATAGTCTTCTTCAATATCACTTACGAGAGCGCGCGATATGGATTTTGAAAATCGCATTCCTGAGACCTCCACTTCGACAGTCGAAGCTACGGAGGATCTGGCTGCAAATTCCATGGTGATTTGCGCTGTACTGCCATTCACTACATTGCGTAAATCGAAAAACCCTGAAAATTCTTTTGATCGACTGGTCCTAAAGTAGTCCCCTAACCAACGCTGACCGGAACCCTGTAAGTTGGCATTGCCAGCGGCGTGTAGTAAGTTATTGGACTCCACTTCATAATGCTGAAAGGCAGTGTAGGTGCTTGTGTTGTGAGCTGCACCTCCAGGCTGCATTGCTTCGGTTACTCTCATACCATCGGTACCACCCACCTTGAGATAGAAGTATGACTCCGTGCTGTAGGGGTTGATTCGGGTTTGATAGCGGTTCTTATTCTCGTCAAAGGACACCTCATTTGCACTTTCTGCATAGAACAAAATGTAGTCTCCTTCGTCGATCCTTTGATCCCCTCCATCAACGACCAGAATGGCAATTTCTTCCAGGTCATCCGGGCCTGCAATCGCGTTTGCTTTTGGGAGTGGTCCCCCAGGATGTCCGAAAAGTTGCAGCTTTCTTATATCGACCAGGGAGGTGTTCATTTCAATGGATTCGAGAAAACTCTTGTCTAGTCGGTAGATTCCCGTTTCGCGAATTGCAAAAGTGTATATCTCTCCATCTGCAAGTACCGATTGTTCTGCCCATTGAGCCCAAAGAGAGAGAGGCAAAGCACCCGTCAGGGTAATGATAAAAAACAATCTTGCGAGTGATTTCTTCATCTTCGATCATCAAACGTATTCACCATCCTCCTATTGTAAGCATTTCGCACGAGATCTTTGGAATGCCACGACAATGATGTAAAGGTCATATCCCCGTCATTTTTTCTGCAAACGGATGATAAAATCGTCAACATGCAAAGTTTCTCCGTTGGGATTCCAAACATAAATCTTGACCCTTGGTTTTTGGCCATCTTCGAAATCTTTTACAAACGTATGCGAAACCCAATGTGGCGTAACGGCTTCCTTATCTGATAGAGGAAAACTTGTCCAGTTGGGCTCATTGCCCTCACTTTCGATGGATATGATCAATTTGGCGGTCCTGGCATGTCTTGATCGCAAAGAAACGGTTAGTGCTATTTCCTCCTCGGCGAGTGAGAGTTGTTTGGCAAAGGTTGCGCTGTATGTCTGCCCCGTCAAGTCCTGAAATAGATTGGACGATTGATCAAAAGATAAATGCTGGAGACTACCATTCCAATTCAATGCAATCGCCGAAAAATTGCACCGACTCAGTACCAAACTGTCCACCCTGGCATCTGATAGGAGTGTTTCAATGGTGCTTGGCCACTCACCAACCAGGGCAGCGTGCGGGTGATTGGATTGATATTGTGCCAGACGATCCAAGTCTAAACGATCAAGGAAACGATCACGGTACAGATATTGGCCTGGGGGTGCCTCATCATATTCATTAAGTATGACGGAAGACTCCATGGAGTTCAAGTCCGAGAGGGAGTGTGAGTTAGATCTTCCTATGTACATTAGGACAAGCAATATCGCTGTGCCTCCAAGTATGGGCCATCTCCAGGGACTGGACACTAATAAGAGCAGCAATGAAATAGACACTATGACAAGCGAAATGCACAAGGCATTAAGCAAAATTCCCGGCTCAAATTCGAATCGTACTAAGTGCCTTCCGGGCGGCAAATGGATGGCCGGAAGGTTGTGCTCAGCCTTGTGCATATGGGCAGGTTCTCCGTCGACATAAGCATGCCATCGTGGATGCCAGTTCTGATTGTATGCGAGCAGCTGGGGGTGCTGGGTGGTGGTGACCAGGTTGATGGTGTTGGGATCAAACTCCGTGATTTGCAACTGAGATAGGGTTGACTCAAGCATCGGTTTTGCAGGAAAGTACTCGCCTCCAGCAGCAGCCTGCTGCAAGGGAGCGAAGATCAATGGGCCACACATGAGTACCGTGCGATAGCTGTTGGACTCTTCCATTTGATTAAAGCCCTGATATTGATATGGAGAGTACCCGTCCCAACCGATGCGCTTATACAGTGTATTGGTGTTCCGATAGAGCACACTTTGTTGGAGAGTCCGGTCCGCATTGGAGATCAATGGATCACCGAGAGGAGGATGCGGATAGCCACGAGGCAGTGCTGACATCGCCTCCTGTACCTGATCGAGCGTATCTTCTGAATAGACAGAGGTAGGCCCATTCAATTGCAAAAAGACAAAGAGATCCACGACGACAAGCATGCCGAATAGTCTTAGTCTTCTTTTTGTCGATGTGGTGAGGATACTGGTCAGGTAGAGGGAAAGGAGAAAAGCCAGTGCTGCTAGAGATTGCGTGAAAAATGCGGAGGTAAGGCCATTCCATCCGAGTCCGGATCTCGCAGTGAAGAGGCCTACCCCAAAACAAATTAGGCTTAGTACTAGCAGTACTCTAAGCCATTGTTGATGCCCTCTCTCTTTGACAATTCGCTGAAGACTAAAGGCAGCCAGAAGGCCGCCACTTAGGATTGCGAAATAGCGAAATAGGCTGGGAAAACGAAACAAATCGAAGCCTGGTAGTGCATTGAGCCAAGCCCGCACCGGCAGCTGCTCCCCCCAGGAAAGTATAAGCGCCAAGGTCATCAATGCCCATAGCCGCTGTACAAGCTGGTTTGAGCGGATCCAGTACAGACTAGTCAATAGGAAGGTTAGACCTGGAATGCTTAGATAATGATTGATCAATGATTGGTCTGCTTGCCAAAACGCCGCTGTCTCATGAATGGTCGCTGCTGGATATACCAAAGATAGAAGGTGGTTCATACGAGATGACCCCATCAAAACACCTTCAGATCCAAGCCCCTGTGCACGACTGAGCATGTGATAAAGATCTTCGGCGGAGACAAGGATGATTCCGCTCGATAGAAGGAGGAGGATGGAGAGACGCAAAGAAGCCAGCAAAAAGGAGCCCTTTTTCTTAATGGTCAAAAAGTGAATGATGGTCCAAGCCACCAAAAAATACCCCACTATGACAGTGAAAGCTAAGTACCCCCCTGAGGACAGCATAAAGGCGTAGATGGCAGTGCTTAGGCCTTGGCGCCAGCGCTGTTCGGTAAGAAAGTGACCATAAGAAGCGATTAAGTGTGGAATCCAAGCACCTGCTATAATCCAACCCAGGTGTTGTGCATTTCCAACAAAAAAACCACTAAGGCAAAAGCATAAAGCGACTACAGAGCTGACCTCTGTCTCCATCTTAAGATAGCGACTGAGGCGAATAAATCCAATGGCAGCAATGATAAGGTGCAGCAGATACTCCACATTGAGGCATATGACATCATACCCCCGTACAAGTCCAATCAATGCAGCGATAGGATACCAGGTCTGTGGATCTGTGCCTTGTGCAAATCCATGCATCTGGAAGGGATTCCAAAACGGCCACACGCCATTTCGAAATGCATCGCATACGAAGTAGCGCCATGGAAGTGAAATGTCTATAGCATCCCACTTTAGAGTCATCTGCATGGTACTCAGTGGGTATACAATGATCAGAATGGCAGCGAGGAGGAGTAGTCCTATTCTCGTTTGTGTTCTATGCATCTTCTTTGACAACATCGGAAAATTTCAGGCTTTTTGCTCATGCTCTGTCTTGTCCCACGTTCTTAATGCGTGGAATTATCACATCTTCCATTCCCATATATTACCTTTGCCGCGCCCATTTTTAAGCCGAATGGATGTTCTTAAGAATTTACACCGTTAAATGATGTACTAGCGCTCGATGTATCGACGTTATGCTCAAGTAATGAAAACTTCATTCAAAACGATTTGATGTTCGCAATGAATAGATATAGCAAATATGCCCTCTTACTGATCATCTTCTTCCTTCCAGCGGTCGGATGTAAGAAATCAGAACGTTCTGCCACAACAGGGTGGAAATACAATGACCAGAAGTGGGGAGGTTTTACCAAGGTGGACTACGATGGGCAGATTACTGCTCCAAACCTTGTTTTGGTTGAAGGAGGAACATTTACCATGGGTTTGACTCAGGAAGATGTGACGTACGAGTGGAACAATGTTTCGCGCAGAGTAACCGTCCCTTCTTTTTACATCGATGAAACCGAAATATCAAACATCGATTATCGACACTTCGTTTTCTGGACGCGGCAGACATTCGGTGTTACCTATCCTGCACGCTTGCGGGAAGTGATACCCGATACTTTGGTTTGGAGAGAGGAGCTGGCGTACAATGAGCCGATGATCGATAACTATTTCAGACATCCATCCTTTGATGATTATCCTGTGGTTGGAGTAAGTTGGAGACAGGCGGTAGAATATTGCAAGTGGAGGACCGATCGAGTAAATGAAATGTTGCTTATTGAAAAGGGCATCCTCAATCCGAATCCCGAACAGAAAGATTCGGACAATTTCAATACTCGGGCGTATCTCGCTGGGCAGTATGAAGGGAATGTCAATAAGAATTTAAAGGATGACGTATCCGGTGGTGAACGCCGGGTCAAACGAGAGGATGGCATCTTTATACCCGACTACCGACTGCCGACAGAAGCAGAGTGGGAATATGCAGCACTTGGTCTAGTGGGGAAAAGAGCAAATCAACAGGATGAGCTGATCACGGATCGTCGTATATACCCATGGGATGGCAATACGGCGAGATATAAGCGTAGAGATAAAAGTCAGGGAAGGATGCTGGCTAACTTTAAGCGCAGTAAAGGGGATTACATGGGACTGGCAGGCAATCTCAACGATAATGCACCATTTCCTGGACCAGTCAGGAAGTACTGGCCCAATGACTATGGCCTCTATAACATGGCGGGTAACGTCAGCGAGTGGGTGGCCGACATCTACCGACCGACCACCAGCACTACCTTAAGGGATGCCGATGAGCACGATCTCAATCCCTATCGTGGTAATAAATTCATGGAACTGGTTCGGGACGAAAACGGAGCTCTAGCCGAAAAGGACAGTCTGGGAAGATTGCGCTATCAACCGGTAGACAGTTTAGAAACTGCGCAAAGAGACAACTACAATCGTGCTGACTTGGCTAATTATCGTGATGGCGATGAAGACAGTTACGCAGTATACGATTACGGCAATACGACTCTGCTAAACGAGTACTCTCGGGTAATTAAGGGCGGAAGTTGGGCCGATCGTCTCTTTTGGTTGGCACCCGGAGCACGACGCTTTAAGGACGAGATGAAGTCCGATAAAACGATCGGATTTCGATGTGCGATGGATCGTGTCGGTACCCAGGCTGGAAATGACTCACCCGGTGGTAATACCTTCAAGGCGCGCAAGAAAAAGACTAAGAGGCGATACAAATAGTTGCTGACGCGATCAAAAGTCAATTGGATCGCAGATTTACTACTTTCGATCCATGGCAATTTTAGTCGAGGATCTATATCAGCAATTCCTTGCTAGTAATGGTGTCAGCACGGACTCTCGTTCGGTAAGTCCGGGACAGATTTTCTTTGCCTTACGAGGACCATCCTTCGATGGGAATGCATATGCAGAACAAGCATTAGAGAAAGGAGCAACCTGTGCGGTCGTTTCTGATCGGTCGCTGTCTCTCTCTTCTCCCGACTACTGCTACGTTCCGAATACCCTTACAGCCTTGCAAAGATTGGCGCACCGCTACCGCAAGGACTTGAAGTGTAGAGTCATTGGCATTACAGGGTCTAATGGAAAGACCACCTCCAAAGAACTGCTGCAAGCAGTCTTAAGTGTTAAGTATAGTACGCAGTGCACCCAAGGCAATTTTAATAATCACATTGGGGTTCCGCTTACCATTTTGAATATCAAGCCAGATACAGAAATAGCGATCGTAGAGATGGGGGCCAATGCGCCGGGTGAGATCAAATTACTCTGTCATATTGCTGACCCTACGGATGGCATAATTACCAATATCGGTCAAGCTCATCTAGAGGGCTTTGGTAGCCTAGATGTTATTCGACGTACCAAATTTGCGCTTTATCATCATGTGGTATCGCGGAAAGAGAAAGGCTTTTTCTTTAAGAATTTGGATGAGCCCTCACTGGATTCGTTGCCGAATCATCAGAAAGTGATTCCGTTCAGTGCACAGGCTCTTGGGGAAGGTGTGAGCTGGGTTGTGCAACAATCGACCCCCCACATTTCCGCATTATTGCATGGTAGAGAAGAACATTGTCATTTCCGTTCTGGCCTTTATGCTGATTATAATGTGCTCAATATACAGTCGGCCATCGGTATGGCTATTCAATTTGGTCTCAAACTAGAGGGCATTAAGCAGGGAATCGAAAGCTACGTGCCTTCTTCAAATCGATCCCAATTGCTGCAATATGGGTCAACAGCAGTTTACCTGGATGCATATAATGCAAACCCTACCAGCATGGCGGCGGCAATTGATTTCTTTGATCAGCTTGGAGTCCCTTCAAAGTGTATGATTCTAGGAGATATGTTGGAATTGGGTACGGTGGCCCTTGCCGCGCATGAAAACATCTTAAAGCAGGCACAAGCTTCTTCTGCTGAGCTTGTGTTCCTTGTGGGAGCAAATTTCTTGACCTTTATGCACAAGGTCGAACAGCCTGGCCGTATTGCCTTCTTTCCCGATGTTGAGACATTGCGTAAGGCGATGTCGAAAATGGATTGGGAGCATAAGACTCTCTATATCAAAGGCAGCCGATCAATCCGCTTGGAAGAGACCCTGGAGATATTTGCCGATCCGAAAGACCAAGTTAGATAGCGTATCGTCTATCAGCAGTCCAAATTGATGCCGACCCTTTTAGATGAATTTACTTCAGGGACAATAGATACTGCAGGCGATCGGAGATCTCCTGTTTTTCGCTGGCCATCTCATAGTCGCGATATGAACAGGGGATCAATTTTTCTTCGTCTTCAGAGGGCGAAGTATTGCACCACCAATGCTGGGTGTTGGCATCAAACAAGAAGGTTAGTTTTCGTCCTTCAATTGCTGAGGTGAGTGTGTATTGACGCATTTTTTTCATTACCGGTTCTTGTCGCATAGTCATGCCATAAAGCATATACCATATCGCGGTAGCAGCGCACTCCAAATCCCAACTGTGTCGAGATGCCAGTTGGATGGATAGTATTTTTGCCGATGTTCCTCGGCCGGCATAGTGGGTCAATTGACACACTTCCTGTGCAGTGAGACCAATCGCTCGTTCTCCACTTTGGCAGCACGAAATATCAACATCAATAAGATCTGCACGACGAAGAAGGGGCTCTACTTCTTTCAGATCGTTTTGCGTTTGAGCCAGACTGACCAAGCGCAAGTTGTCGAATTCCGACCCTGTGAAGCCACTCAAGTGCTTCTGCAAACCGACTATCGTCTGATCCATCATCCAGGGATTTGCAAGATCTTGCATCTGATGGGAGATATCGCCGAATGAAATCGAATTCCTCAAGGTCAAAGCCGAAAAGGACTTTTCGCATAATTGCAAATGATCAAAGCACAATTTATAACCATCAGGCTGCGTCGAAATCAGAATGATCAAATCGTTCTGCAATGACAATGATCTCAGGTCCGTCAGGATTGCATTCTTATTCGCACTCAGAACCAATTGCGAAAGGTGCACATAGTCTTGCAGTGGGTGCGTAGAGAGTCGACGGAAGTGAGGTGCTAAGTCCTCTAATAAGGCAGCCTCTGTGCAACAAAGCCCAAAAGACTTCTTGCCAGCATCCTCATTTTCCTGAAGTGTGGTAAAAAAAGCGTTTGAAGTGACTTCTGCCATTCCAGTACCGTCTTAAGATTGATTTAACAAAAACCTGAACTCTACTTAAGGCTCAGAACCTCGCAAGTTCAAATATAACAAAGGACCCAACTATCGGATTTTATGAGGTTTACACTGATCGCAGCCCAAAAAAAATCCTATTTTTGTGCAACGAGGAGTGGTGCTGAATTGATTAACTAAGTTTTAAAGCGTATCCTATGACACAACTATTCAGACTAGCTCTGGCTATCGGCTTCGTTTCACTATTGCAGACTGTTCAGGCTCAAGACGCCACAGGCTCGACTGTGACCTCTGCCGCTGCCATAGAAGATGATATGACTGTCGATCCTGAGCAAAACAAACAGTGGCGCGAAGGAATGCATCCATACTCCGCTAAACCAAAGAACATGTGGGAATTCGGTATCCATGCTGGGTACTCGTTTATTTCCGGTGATGTCGAAGCCGTTTTTCCTGCTGGCTTCGGTGTAGGTGTTCACCTACGAAAAGCCATTAATTATACACTCTCGGTGAGACTTGATGCCTTCTATCTTAGAAGCAGTGGGTTCGATGCTCGTCCTCAGGGATACTCCGCTCTACGTTCAGAGAGGTTGTTCGTCCAGAATGGAGGCCGAAATGGAGCCCTCGGTGCATATGAGGGTGGATCTATTCATCGTAATTATGGAGCGACGATCTTAGGAGGTAGTGTAGAGGCGATACTGAACATTGGAAACCTTCTCTTTCATCAGGATCGCAACAAATGGAATCTGTACACCTTGCTGGGCATCGGGCTAAATGTCAATGACACGGATGTCGATCTCTTGAGTGGAAATTCAGCGTATAATTTTGGCTCGGTTACCCAGGGGTTGGACCTGGACAGCAAAAGTGACCGTAAAGAAGCACGCAGTCGGCTTCGTGATCTTCTCGATGGAGATCGTGAGACTGCTGGTGGTGTTGAAAAAAGGATTGCCGCTTTTGGAGACGACAAGGAATTACTGACCCACTTAAACTTTGGGGTCGGACTATCCAGAAAGCTTAACAACAAGGTTAATCTTGGTCTTGAATGGCAGATTATCCTGGCAGATACGGATCTCTATGACGGGTTTGAATATCGAACAGGCCTAGATGAGACCAACAACCTAGACGTTCCACACTACATCAGTGCTCGATTGGCTTTCAATCTTGGTGATGCAAGTGAGAAGACAGAACCTCTCTACTGGCTTAATCCTATCTCCAGTGCAATGAGCGATTTGGCTGAGGTG
>JAHQVP010000040.1 GCA_019634275.1 Saprospiraceae bacterium | reverse complement strand
GTGCACAGGACCACGACCCAATCCTGATTGAAAGACATCGTGGCATCCTGGTGCCAGGTTACGTCAACGCGCATTGTCATTTAGAGCTTTCCCACATGCTGGGTAAGGTTGATACCGGCACCGGCCTACCGTCCTTCATCAGAAGTGTAGTATCAGAGCGCGATGCCTCACCGGAAGAAATATCCGAAGCCATCCGAGAAGCAGATCGGGAAATGAGTAACAATGGCATAGTAGCCGTGGGGGACATTTCCAATACCGACCACAGCTTCGAAACGAAAAACCGAAGCAACATTGCCTACTACACTTTTATCGAGCTCTTTGATTTTCTCCTCGAAGATCAGGCGGACGAGACGCTTGAACGGCATCGAAAAATCTACCTCCAGGCACCTGACCATGGGGCCCATCGAAAGTCGTATGTCCCGCATGCTCCGTATTCGGTAAGTGGAAAACTATTTCAATTGATAAATCAGGAAAATCAAGACTCGAAGAAAACCGTCAGCATCCATAATCAAGAGACCCCGGGAGAAAATGAACTCTTCGAGAGTGGCTCCGGTCCCTTTTGCGATCTTTACCAGGGTTTTGGCATTGATCTATCCGCATTTTCACCAATCGGGCGTTCCAGCATTCATCATGTTTTGCAGCACCTGGACCCATCTCATCGCTGGATATTGGCACACAATACGTTGACAACACGACAGGACATCTCAGCCGCCGAGGCCGTCAATCCCGATCTCTACTGGGTCAGCAACCCGAATGCAAATCTGTACATTGAGAATCGCCTGCCGGACTACCAGGCCTTTCTCGAATCAGGATCCGCGGTTTGCCTTGGAACCGACAGTCTCACTTCCAATTGGCAGTTGTCCATCTTTGAAGAAATGAAGACCATCGCCCGTTTTCAATCATTTGTCCCCCTTCTCAAACTGATCGAATGGGCGACGACCAATGGGGCTAAGGCCTTGGGTATGGAAGCGCGTCTAGGCTCCATTGAGGTCGGTAAAACGCCCGGACTGAATCTCATCACACCTAATCGTCATGGTACACTGGACCATTTAAGCACCTCTGTGAGATTGATGTAACATCCATTACAGGGTTATTTTCTGTATTTTTCGCCGCTCCAGCTTCAGATCCACCGGATGAGCTTCTTTTCTAAAATATTCTCCTCACGTGAGGATGCGGTTCCTCAGCCCTCTATTCGTTTCGGAAGATATACGGATGTGTACAAGGCAGAGGCAAAGTATGATCGGTGGGACGAAGCCATAGCCTACTTTGAACAAGAGGAATTCCTGGACTCGTATCGGGCATTTTTTGACTACCTACGTGATGAAAAGGAAGACAACGTCAAAGTATCCGAGAAAGACGACCAGATAGAATTTCTATTCTATCAGGGATCCAAAGAGATACGGGGATACGCCAATGCCAAGAAATTGAAAGCGGAGAGTAAGATCGCACGCACTCATGAGCTCAACATTGGTTTTCTCCGGCGACTGGTCGAAAACAACTACAACCTCAAGTACGGCCGATACTGCATTGATGATGAGGGGGATATCTCGATTGTATTTGATACGCTGTCGCTTGATGCATCTCCCTACAAAATCTACTATGCCCTCAAAGAGATTGCGCTAGCAGCCGACAAGCAAGATGATTTGCTCGTCGAGGAATTTGAGGTCTTGGAGCAAGTAAACAGTGCACACATCACCCCCTTAGATCAGGAAGAACGTGAAATAAAGTCATCCTACCTTAAATCAGAAATCGAAAAGACCCTGCATGAAGTAGAGCACGGCAAACTCAGTGCCAGTCAATATCCGGGGGGCATTACCTACCTCTTGCTGGAGCTGATCTACAGACTTGATTTTTTTGTTCGACCAGAAGGGGCCACCATGGAGTCTTTTGAACGGATGCACCGGCTCTACTTTGCAGCAGATAAAGCATCTGCTCGAGAAAAGAACAGTAAGCTGATCAAGGAATTCCGTGACATCGCTGCACGACCAGACGCCAAGATTCGGGAAGAATTGTATGATACCGTTTCGACCTTTGGCATCACCAATCCCTCGACCCATGCAAGATTGAAAGAATTTATTCAAGGGGAATTGGGGACGATGGATTGGTACCAGGAGAACAACTATGAAGCGGTCGCTTTGGCTATCCCTGGATACATTGTGGGTTACAGTTTGTTTTACTACAGTTTGGCGAAACCTGATCGAGATCTGCTGCAATTGTATCTTCAAATCATGCACCAGGGATTTTTTCACCGATTGGGGTTTCAGTTTACATACACCAAGGAAGGAACCTTAGTCAAGGATGAGATTGAGGATGCCATCGAGAGCATCATCAAGAGGCATCGAGAGGTGTATCCCCAATTGGATCCCACTCTCAAGGAGCTCCGTTATACGAACAAGGCGGCCTTTGCAAAGAGTTTTTTGCAGATGGTGGCAAATCTAGACCTCACCAAAGCACGTTAAATGGCAATTGCAGAGGTAATCGAGCAGCTTAAGTTGGTGATTGTCCAGATCGCCACTCCGTACAATACCGGAACGGGTTTTCTCATCCCCAGTGAAAATTTGATTGTCACCAACGAGCATGTGGTGAGAGACAACCGACGAGTCGTCGTCAATGGATCTGCTTTTGACAAGCAAATTGTCGATGTCTTGTTTCTTGACAGCAAACTGGATTTGGCTTTTCTTGCCAGTCCGAGAGGATTGCGTGACAGCACCGATGTCCCGCTATTGACTGGACGTTCGCTAGATGAAGGCGAGAGTGTACTGGCTATTGGACACCCATATGGGCTTAAGTTTACAACCACCAATGGCATCATATCCAATGCCGCGCATCACATGCAGGGGATTCGCTATTTGCAACATGACGCAGCGCTAAATCCCGGCAATAGTGGCGGACCTTTGGTCACGCATCAGGGAGAAATTGCTGGCGTTAACACCTTTATTGTTAAGGATGGAAACAACATAGGGTTTTCGCTTCCTGCCGCACTTCTACGCGAAGCCCTTGATGACTATCTGAAGATCGAAACACGATTTGCGCTTCGGTGCAGTTCCTGCTCCAACATTCTATCCGAAAAAATGGTGGAGGATCAGTATTGCACGATCTGCGGGACGAAGGCCATTTTCCCCAACAAGGTGGACGAATATGAGGCAGTGGGGGTCAATAAGACTATTGAGACCACCCTTACTCAATTAGGACATGATGTAGAACTGGCACGCATCGGCCCCAATCATTGGCAGATCAATGAAGGCAGCGCCAAGATCACGATGGCCTATCACGAAGACAGCGGGTTGATCATTGGTGATGCCGTACTTGCTGATCTCCCTCGTGCCAATATTAAGCCCATCTACAACTACCTACTCAGGCAAAATTATCATTTGGAAAACCTGTCTTTGAGCGTGCGTGGCAATGAAATCATACTTTCTCTGATCATTTTTGATCGCTATCTTAACGTTGAAACGGCCGCCTGGCTGATGAAACACCTCTTTCGCAAGGCGGATTATTATGATAATATCTTAGTTGAAGAGTACGGTGCTATGTGGAAAGAGGTTACCTAGACCGTCTTCAACCGGATACTTTTGTTTTTTTGCCTGCGTTTAGTGTTAAGTATTTACAAAGAGGCGAACAAAACGTGCCCAGAGCGCTATTTTTACAAAGCCCATGAAAGTTACCGTACAGAAAGTCCTATCCGCTGGTGTATTGATCCTAGGCATATTGCTGTCCGGCAATGTCTCTGGTCAGGATATACACTTCTCTCAGTTTTATATGTCGCCACTGAACCTCAATCCGGCATTGACCGGAGTGATGAATTGCAACCAGCGATTTGTGGCCAACTATCGAAACCAATGGGCCAGCATATTGCAGTCCAACTCCTTTAGCACATATTCTGCCAGTTACGATCAAAAGATTCCCGTTGGTCAGTTTGACTACTTTGGTGTGGGGGGCACTTTATGGGGTGATGTAGCCGGATCAGCAGACTTTCAGACGCTACAGGCGCGATTGTCAGGGTCCTACAGTCGCAAAATGGCAGGGGGCCGACGACAAGCACATTATTTGGTGGTAGGAGCTGATGCTGGTCTTGGTCAACGCTCGATCGATTTTCTCAAACTTCAATTTGGGACCCAGCACGATGGTGAGGGAGGATTTGATCCTAATTTACCCTCGCAGGAGGACATTGGCAGGGACAATTTCCTATTCGCTGATGTATCTGCGGGATTGTTGTGGTTTTCTGTCCTGGATGAGAATACGAATTTTTATGGCGGCGTTGCAGTCCACCACCTGAATCGACCTAATGTGTCTTTCACGAATGATTCGTTGGTTTCCATCTTCACCAAGTATACCGCACATGCAGGCGGCGAGTTTAATCTGACTGAAAATCTGGGCCTCGTGCCCGGTGTAGTGGCCTTCAAGCAGGGTCCATCATTCTTGCTGAATCTTGGAACCAGTTTTCGATTCCACCTTGCTCAAAGCAATCAGACCACCAATACTTTTCAACTGGGGCTCTGGACCCGTCTAGTAAATAACTACTTCTTAGCGGACGATCCCAATCAAGCTCAGCTCGGTGCTGATGCAGTCATCATCTCGGCAAGGTTTGAGTATGAGAGTTTTAATCTTGGATTCTCTTACGATTGGAATGTCTCACCACTTCGCACGGCCAGCAATGGCAATGGTGCGTTTGAGTTCTCTTTGGTCTATACGTTATGCGGCGCTGAAAACAGAGGTGTCTACTGTCCCAATTTCTGATCAAATATTTTCCTAACTTTCGGTTCTGGGAGCGCACTCGCATTTCCTAACTCAAGAAAGGTAATTAAAGGATGTTTGGTAAGAAAGAAAATTCAACAACCACCACGGTACAACGCAGCTCTACATCTTCTGCTCAGCATAACAGCTTAGTGGCAGGAACTCGTGTAGAGGGCACCATCACTTCAGAAAACGATTTTAGGATAGACGGCGTCTTCGTAGGCAATCTGACCTGTAAGGCTCGCGTCATCATTGGTCCAGCAGGCAATTTCAATGGTGACATCGTCTGTCAAAACGCCATTATCGAAGGGACCTTCAATGGCAAACTGGACATCCATGATGTTCTGGAGGTACGAGAAGGTGCGGTGATAGAAGGCGATGTGACCACCGGAAAGCTGCAGGTTCAGGCAGGGTCGGTATTTGATGTTAAATGTGTGATGGGCGAAAGAAACAGCCCACCAGCAGCCCTCAAAGAAGAAATCATGATTGACAGCCTGGTGGAGGAATCCAATGGCGAAGTCAAATGATCCCAAAAGCAAGATAAAAGACAATGCCTACCTGAAGTACTCAGGGATGGCTTTCCAGATTATAGCCTATATACTTGTTGGCATCTTTCTCGGCGATCGGCTCGACAAATATTTTGAGATGGATCAGCCCGTTTTCACTGCCATTTTGGCCATGGTCTTTCTTTGCTTGTTCTTTTTCAAGCTTTACGTTGATCTCAATCGCAAAAGCAGCAAGTAGTGGGCAAGCGTTTTATCATAGAATGTGGAATCATAACCCTTAGCGGCGCTGTCCTGATCCTGTTGTTAAACCAGTTTCCTGGACTCTCCAGACATCAAGGACTTTCCTGGGGCAGTCTCGCATTTTTTACGTTGCTGACCATTGCCATCTACCTGATTGGGAGCAGGGCAGCACATAGTTCGAATCCAAATAGCCTGACCCAGCTAATCCTCGCTGCCGTGATGATTAAACTCGTGAGCTGTGCAGCGATCATCATTGCCTACCAGGAATTGGCAAAGCCCAACGGCAATTTGTTCGTCATTCCATTCTTAGTCCTCTACGTGGTGTATACCGTCTATGAAGTGGTCTTGCTGAATCGCTTAAACTATGCAGTCAGTCCATCGATCGATAAGGCAAAATGACGGTTGACGGCGGGGGAACATAGGTAAGAGCCCAAGCGCTCCTCTTATTTGCTCAAGTATTCCCGAACGAAGAATTCTCGGTACAAATCCATCGACTTGAGTTGTACAATCTTGCGGTAGTTTCGCTGACTGGCAACATAGACTTCGTACGTTTCTTGATTGGGTATGAAGTCCTCGATGTTTTTCATGACCCCTTCGTAGTAGGCCATCGCCTTTTCGCGAGAATCGAACCTTCTGACTACATAGGTCGGCACCTTCTTCACCCCATCATCTAAGACGATCGTCCCTATGGTTAGGCGATCTAGCTTGTGGAATTTGGTGTTGTACTCCGCAATGCTGACCCGGCCTTGATTGAGATTCTTATTTGACCTCATGGGCACCAATGCAAAGTGCAATTTGTCGTTGGGCTCTAAGGCAAAATATGCATCGGGATTGATCTCCTGGACATCACCACCCAAATCTGCTAGTCGCACACCCAGCAGTCTTATGATCTCCTTGGCTTCTTTTTCTTCCTCTGTCTTGGGGTACTTGGCAATCAGTTCTTTTAGTGCGTTGATGTAAGGTTCCCTCCCCTTTAACCTTCCTACACATAGTGCACTCAGAAAGGCAAACTTCGACTGCAGCTTATGCTTTGTTCCGAACGATTTCTTGGATTCGTCTAGTTGATTGAAAGCCTGTTTTACTCTTCCGGCCTCGTACATGGCATAGACCTCCTTATAGAAGCTGGCGATTTTATCCTCCTCACTTTCCAGATTTTGCAGCAAAGAAGGGTTCTTAATGTAGCTGGCATAGTCAGAAGTGGGATGTTTATTGAGAATCAGATCGCGATACGTGTTGGCCTTAGCAGTGTTCCCCATCTCGTTGTACGCTACGAATAGGAGATAGAATGCATTCAGCTCATGCTCAGTTGCCGGATATCGATTCAGTAATTGTTCAAGGGACTCTACTGACTTGGGGTTGTTTTCCAGTTCTGATCTAAACAACTGACCAAGCTTGTAAAGGGCATCTTCGATCTTCTTATTGGCTGCTAATTTTTCAGCATCTGTCTTTGGAACGTCAGAAAATATCTCTTCTACTTCGGTCTTAGACAACGACTGTTCTTCCTCTCCTTCCTCCCCATCACCGGAATCGGTGGAGGCAAACGAACTTTTATTGGATCGACGCCAATCGTCCTCCAAAGGGACCCCTCTCCACTCTCGATCGAAGTCGCGCTGTCCTTTCTTTAGTAGCTTTTCATTGTATGCAAAGAAACTGCTCTGCTGGCCGCCTGCACCGGCAAGTTGACTGGTCTGGGACAATGTAGCCCTACCTGGTTGGTTAGTGGTACTGTTGGCGAGCTTTATTGCCTCCGCTTTCTTTTGTTCCTTCTTGATGCGGCTGGCCATCTTTCGCAATTCATTCTCTGGCAATTCGGCAAGAGCCAACAACGAGTCTTGCAAAACAATCTCCTCGAGGTTGGCGGCGATTTGACTCAAATTCTTAGCGAACATCCGGACGTCAGCGATCCGCTCATCATGCTTAGGCATCACAGTCAACGTACTATCGAAATAGTATTTGGCCTTGATGTAGTCCTCCTCCTCAAAGTAGATCGTTGCCATCGTATGGTACGATTCGGTCAATTGCACCTTATTGCCGGCACTCTTCTGTACAGAACTGGAGTAGTTAAAGATGGCGGCCGGTATGTTACCAGCCTTGTACTCTTTATTCCCCAAGGCATAGTATAATTGATCCAGATACTCAGTATTCTTATCGTCCCGAATCATCTTTTTCAACCGTTTGTCAAAGTCTGCGCCAGGCATCTGCCCAGCATTCCACAACATGATGGACTTATTTAGGTCTGCGTTGAAGGTCATCTCATAACCGGGCTTCAGACGGACTACCTCATCATAGGAGGCTCCTGCAGCCGCATAGGAACGGTTGGCCTCCTGTACTTGGGCCAGAATAAATGCGAGCCTTGCCTTGCGCTTACGATCCTTTACGATCTCCAAGGCATTGGCGAGTGGAGTAACGGCGTCTCCCTCCAAGCCCCGTTTCATTGCACTATAAGCACGTACTACAAATGCTTCCTCCCTCACCTCTTCAAAGGTATTGGGGTCTCGTTCAAGATTTCTCAAGATGGTAGCCGCTTCTCCAAAACGATCACGCTCAATCAGCGTCTTCGCTAGCCAAAGCTGGGCCTCCTGATGAATGGGTTTGTGTTTCAGAAAGTAGTTTTCTGGCGATCCCTTGACCTTGGGAAGGTCTGGATTCTCGCTAAATGGTTCTTGCTTTGCTTTCTTGCCTTTCTTATCGGTACTGACCGGTTCAGCAGGCGCATCTTCTTCGGATTTCTTGCTGTTGGGTTTCTGATTGTCTTTTATCTGCTGGCGCCGCTCCTTGATTCTCGCTTGTCTCTCCTTATCTCGTGCTTTCTTACTCTTTTTGGAGCTTTTCTTTCTGGACTTATTGACGCTTTTCCGTCTTTCTTTGATCTTTTGCTCTCGTTCTTTCTGCGCTACTTTGTTTTCCTTGGCCCTCTCCTTTGCCAGAAGTTTGCGCTCCTCAGCCGATCGGGCATTCGTTCGGCTGCTGCTGGCCTTCACTAGATTTTCAGGGTCGTAGTGTTTAATCAAATAGCGCAAGGTAGCCTCCGCAGACTCATAGTCTTGTTTGATGAACTGGGCTTTTGCCATTAGGAGGTAGTTGTCGTCTGTCCAATGGCTGGGACGATGGATCGAAATGGCAATAGCCGTCTTTTCGATGGCTTTATCCATGTCCTCCGCAAACTGCTGTGGATCGTCCACCTCTATGTACTTGTACACAGGCAGAGGTTCCGAATAGATGTCCTGATGACCATTGTCCACTGCCAGGAGCGTCTCGTCAAGCAGTACTTCAGCATTGAAGTGTGCATTATATCGAGAGTTCATGTTGTGCCACAGCTTGCCCAATTTAGAAGTATCGCCCTTCTTCTTTGTGGTAACGCAAGAAGTGGCTCCCACCATCACCATGGCGGTGGCCAGCAAGTAGATCGCTCGTTTTTTCAGATAGTGCATTCTCCTAATGCGTTGTGCTGCTCATAACCAAGATATAACTAGCGTCTCATGCAAATTATTTTGTTTCTCTTCTTTTTAAGAAGTTTGCTCTCTCTGGTTATTATTTAGGATTGAGCGAGCAAAAGAAAAGTAAACGGAATCTAAAAGTCGTCCTGGTGGATGAGAATACCTTTGAAGAGGTAAAATCATACAGCTACCGACGGTGGTATCCATGGGCTGCCATCATGGCGATTATTGGACTTTCTCTCCTGGTGGTTGCCGGAATTCTATCGCTCAAGCCTTTGAAAGCCCTGTTGGCTAGAAGCTATGATGGGCAATCAGCAGAACTCTTGCGTTTGAGGGCAACAACCCTCGAACTCGAAGAGCTTGCAACCGCTCAAAACCTCATGATTGGCAATCTGCAAAAAATCATCAATGGCGAGGTTATTCGCAGTTCGGACAGCATTGCAAAGTCGCTTGCCATTTCGGATTCTGTGCGAATGGTGCCGAGGATAGAGGAAGATGAACGCATTCGATCGGAAATCGCCGTTGAAGACGCACTGGCGCAATCCTCAGTACCTTCGAAAGTGCAAACAGAGAGTAATTCCAGGCCTCTTAAACAACTCTATCTAGTCCCACCTGTGTCGGGAGGATCGGTGAGTCTGGGTTTTGACCCATCCAAGCAACATCTGGGGATCGATGTCAATGCTCCTGCTGGTACACCCGTAAAAAGTGTATTGGCGGGACATATCATATATGCAGGATGGACGTTGGAGACTGGAAATACGGTGGGCATTCAGCATTCGAATAATCTGATTTCCTTCTACAAACACAATTCAGCATTGCTTAAGCAAACCGGGGCATACATCCAAGCAGGCGAAGCAGTGGCCATCATCGGCAATACCGGGACATTGTCGTCAGGGCCCCACCTCCACTTTGAGCTGTGGTCCGATGGCAAGCCCGTTGACCCTGTAGACTTCATCGATTTTTAGTCACCGCGCTAGTTGCCATTTCCTATCTTTGCCCCACTATGGAGCAGCATTCATTAAAAGAGATCCAAAACGACAAAGGAGAAGCGATAAGCCCAATCCTTCCTGATGACATCAAGAACTTTCTGATTGATATCGACGGTACCATCTGTGATGACATTCCCAATGAAGAGCCAGAACGCATGGTCACTTGTGAGGTCTATCCAGATGCCTTAGAGACGATCAACAAGTGGTATGATGAAGGGCACATCATCACGTTCTTTACCTCGCGTACAGAGGAACATCGAGAGATGACCGAGACGTGGTTGCGTAAACACAATTTTAAGTACCACGGCTTGCTCATGAATAAACCAAGAGGAGGCAACTACCACTGGATTGACAATCATATGGTTCGTGCCACCCGCTTCAAAGGGAAGTTTACTGACCTGGTCATCAAAACCAAAGAAATCGAGGTTTTTAAGTAGGCCCGAAACCTACATGCTTCTGCGATATTGACCGCCCACCGCGTACAGCGCTTCCGTAATCTGTCCGAGTGAACAATACCGCACTGCTTCCATGAGTGCAGCAAACATGTTGTCGCCCGATACAGCGCTTGCTTGCAAGGATGCAAGGGCAGTCAGCGCTGCTTTGTCGTGTACCTTATGCATGGCCCTTAGGTTTGCGATCTGCTGCTCTTTTTCTGCGGGCGTAGACCGAATGACCTCCTTAGGCATTATGGTTGGTGATCCTTTAGAAGAGAGAAACGTATTCACGCCGATAATCGGGTAATCGCCTGAGTGCTTGAGGGTCTCATAGTGCAAAGATTCTTCTTGAATCTTACTCCTCTGATACATGCGTTCCATCGCCCCAAGAACGCCACCGCGATCATTTAGCCTTTCAAACTCCCCTAGGACCGCTTCTTCTACTAGATCGGTCAGCTCCTCAATGATGAAGGATCCTTGTAAGGGATTCTCATTTTTTGCAAGGCCCAATTCGTGATTGATGATCATCTGTATCGCCATGGCCCTCCGAACACTTTCTTCCGTCGGGGTAGTGATGGCCTCATCATACGCATTGGTATGCAACGAATTGCAGTTGTCGTAAATGGCATAAAGTGCCTGAAGCGTAGTCCGGATATCGTTAAAATCAATTTCCTGCGCATGTAGGGACCGACCCGAGGTTTGAATGTGGTACTTAAGCTTTTGGGATCGTTCGTTGGCTCCGTAGGTATGCTTCATGGCTTTCGCCCAAATGCGTCTGGCCACACGTCCGATGACTGCATACTCCGGATCGATACCATTAGAGAAAAAGAAAGACAAATTGGGCGCAAAATCATCAACTTGCATTCCGCGAGACAGATAGTATTCCACAAAAGTGAACCCGTTCGCCAAGGTAAAGGCAAGCTGTGTAATGGGATTGGCACCAGCCTCGGCAATGTGGTATCCCGAAATGGAGACGGAGTAAAAATTGCGTACCTCATGATCGATAAAGTACTGCTGCATGTCTCCCATCAACATCAGGGAAAACTCGGTTGAAAAAATGCACGTGTTTTGTGCCTGATCTTCTTTCAAAATATCCGCTTGGACCGTACCACGCACGGCTCGGAGAGCTTCGGCCTTTAGCGATGAATATGTATCGGCATCGAGCACTTGGGCACCTGACAACCCTAGCAGTAACAGGCCCAGACCGTTGTTTCCTTTGGGTAGATCTCCCGTATAGGATGGGCGTGGCATGGATCTTTCATCATACAGTTCGACCAACTTTTCCTCCACAAGATGCTCGAGGCCATGTGCTCTGATGTGGCGTTCACATTGTTGGTCAATGGCTGCATGCATAAAAAAAGCACAAATGGTTGCAGCAGGACCATTTATCGTCATGGAAACAGACGTTTTGGGGTCACAGAGATCGAAGCCGCTGTATAGTTTTTTGGCATCATCTACGCTGCAAATGTTTACGCCAGAATTGCCAACCTTCCCGTAGATGTCGGGTCTATGGTCAGGGTCGTTGCCGTACAGCGTCACGGAGTCAAAGGCCGTGGAAAGCCGCTTAGCCGTCAGACCTTGAGATAGATAGTGAAATCTCTTGTTGGTTCTCTCGGGACCTCCCTCCCCCGCAAACATCCTGGTGGGGTCCTCCCCTTTGCGTTTAAAGGCAAATACTCCAGCGGTAAAGGGAAACCTTCCTGGCACATTCTCTTGCCTGGCCCATCGGAGGATGTCGCCCCAGTCGCGATAGGAAGGCACTACTACCTTCGGTATCGACGTATGAGAGAGCGTTTGCGTGGTATTGGCCACTCTGATGGTCTTTCCCCGAACCTCATATTCAAAGTCGGATTGTTGGTATTGATGCTTGAGCTCCTCCCATCCCATCAGGAAATCGCGGTTCTCTTCAGACAGTTGCTGGAGTACATGATTTCTCTTCTCGCTCAGCGTATTGCCTACCTGTTCATCCATGGAGCTATCCCCCAACAGTTTTACTACGGTTTCGACTGCCATCAATTGGTGAGCCAAGTTTGCCTGCTCGACCACTTCGCTGTTATAGGACATAATACCGTCTCGAATTTCGGCGAGGTAGCGGACACGGGAGGGTGGGATAATGTACCGTTTTGGCTGCTGCGCATGGGGTTCGACCTCTGCCACACCGGGAAAGAGCGATTGCATGAGCGCAAGGAATAATGCATTCATCCCACCGTCATTAAAATGAGAGGCTATAGTACCAAACACCGGCATGTCTTCTAGCGGCTCCTCCCAGCGTTCTTGATTGCGTTGAACCTGCTTCTTTACATCTCGAATGGCATCCTCACTTCCCCTCTTATCGCATTTGTTGACGGCGATCAAATCAGCAAAATCGAGCATGTCAATTTTCTCCAGTTGGGAAGCCGCTCCAAACTCTGGTGTCATCACATAGAGTGAAAAGTCTGCGTGATCCACGATCTCGGAATCCGACTGTCCTATGCCAGAGGTCTCAAGAATGATCAGATCAAATCCTGCATGCTTATAAATGGCAATCGTACTCGCAATGTGCTTGTTCAGTGCAAGATTATATTGCCGGGTTGCCAACGATCGCATAAACACCCTTGGATTTGCGATGGCATTCATGCGTATGCGATCTCCTAGCAGTGCTCCGCCCGTTCTTCGCTTAGACGGATCTACTGAGATTATCCCTACGGTTTTATCCTCGAAAGTGGAAAGAAAGCGCAAAACCAGTTCGTCAACAATACTGGACTTGCCCGCTCCACCAGTGCCCGTAATGCCCAAGACGGGTGAAGCTGCATCTGGAATAGACTCCATCAGGACGTTCACCCACTTCTCGCTTTCTTCCGGCGCATTTTCTGCTGCGGTAATGAGGCGTGCTATGGTATTTGATGAGGGAACAGTCATTGCCTCCCTATCCATTAGATCGCTTAGCTCTTGATCCACCTTCTGTCCTAGCGGAAAGTCACTTTGCTCAAGCAAGTCATTAATCATTCCCTGGAGTCCCATCTTGCGCCCGTCATCCGGTGAGTAAATGCGCGTGATGCCGTGGTCATGCAGGGTTGCAATTTCTTCAGGAAGAATCGTACCACCCCCACCCCCAAAAATCTTGATGTGGGTAGCACCTTTCTCCTGCAGAAGATCGTGTGCGTATTTAAAAAATTCGAGATGCCCCCCCTGGTAAGACGTAATTGCTATTGCCTGGACGTCCTCTTGAATGGCAGCGTTTACGATCTCATGAACCGGCCTGTTATGGCCCAGATGGATTACTTCCGCACCCGATTTCTGCATGATCCTTCTCATGATGTTTATTGCCACATCATGTCCATCAAACAAGGACCCCGCCGTCAGTATGCGGACTTTATGCTGGAGTCGATATGAAGGAACAGGTTTCACCTTGACAAGATACGGTTACCTGCTGCAGTCTACCGCATTTCGTTAAGACAAGGATTTGATGGCAGGAAGCAGCTCTTCGTACACAAACGAAAAACCCGAATCTAGGAGCCGCCTGGGGATCACGGTGACGTCCTGTAATATGGCGGTACTGCGCTCGCCCATTACCAGCTTCAGTACAAAAGGGGGAACGGGCAACAGTACTCTCAATCCCCCCTTATCACTGACCAGCTGCCGGACGAGCTCCTTAAAGGTAACTGGCGTGGGGGCAACGGCATTGTATACCCCTTGATCTTCTTGCTCCATTAAGTAGATCATCAATCGCGTCAGGTCATCTATGTGGATCCACGATGTTCCTTGCGATCCATCACCAAAGTACGATCCAATGCCCAGCGGCATAGTCTGCCTCAGTCGGGGGA
Source organism: Saprospiraceae bacterium (assembly GCA_019634275.1). GTDB lineage: Bacteria > Bacteroidota > Bacteroidia > Chitinophagales > Saprospiraceae > CAJQNM01. Next base: position 26,379 of record JAHQVP010000040.1, on the reverse strand, counting down.
CCACGCCTCCATCGCCACTCAATACCAGCCCAATTCTAATGATCAATCTGCGGGTCCGCATCCCTATCAATCTCTCGGTAGAGGATTCCCATTCTTGACACAACCTGACCAGGAAGGAGTCAGGTCCTGCAGGAGATCCTTCATCTACTGTTTCATCAGGACGATCGCCGTAAAAACCGATCGCCGATGCAGATAAATACACTGCCGGCGCCTTCTCCAATGTGCCGATCTGATCGATTAGCAATTGGTTGCCATCCACCCTGCTCTCTTTCAAAACGGATTTACGCGCGTTAGTCCACGCTTTATCTACGATGCCCGCACCAGCCAAATTGATCACCCCCCAGACGTCCTGCCATGCAGCGGGGTCTACATACCGTTCTTTGATGTTCCACTTAAAAGAAGGCACAGCCCCACCGTTGGTAGGATTTCTCGTCAGGACCGCTACGTCATATCCTTCAGCGAGCAGTTTCTGCACCAATGCCGCCCCTACTAATCCAGTACCTCCTGCAACAAGTATTTTTTTCATATTTGATTCATATCCAGTCCCATGACAAAAAATGGCTTTTTCTGGGTCGTGATGCTTTGCAGTATCGCCTCTTGTAGAAACGAAGATTCTCCCAAAGGGTTTGCTGAATCGGTAAAGATTCGATTGGCAAGTGAGCCAGATCGTCTAAATCCCATGCTCAGCAGTCAGTCTGAAGCGACGCAAATCGAGCGATGGATTTTCAATCCGCTGCAGGAGTATAATCCCAACACACTCGAACTAGAGCCTGTTCTGCTGGAACGATCTCCGCAGGTTTCTTCAGATGAGACGGGGGCTATTTCATTTCAGATGAGAATTAGAGAAGATGCCCTTTGGGATAATGGGGAGCCGATCACTGCAGCAGATTATCTTTTTACCATGAAGTGTGCGTTGGTCCCTGGGATCGAAAATGCCAGCTGGTCCACCTTTGTCAATCAGATCGATGCCATCGAGCTAGATGCCGAAGATCCGCTCAGCTTGGCGGTTTCTGTATCTGATGCCTACATGCAGGCTGAGGAAATTGTGACTGGCTTTTCCGTATATCCGGCCTATGCTTATGATCCCAAACACCAATTGAGGGAGATTTCCTTCTCTGCGCTGAAGTCGCCCGCTTTGTTAACCAGAATCGATAGCCTTCAATTGGATTCCTTTGCCACGCAATTTAACTCCGCAAAATTTTCAAGAGAGGTAGTGGTAGGATCTGGTCCATATGAATTTGTGGAATGGCAAGCACAACAGTCGCTGACACTGCGAAAGAAAAGCAATTGGTGGGGACGCAATGTCGACCATCCCCTACTCCTTGCTGAACCGGAGGAAATCAAGTACTATTTTATTCCGGAGGAGCAAACAGCGCTGACTAGCCTCAAGGATGCCGGAATAGATTTGGTTTCCGAAATTTCTCCTGAACAGTTTCAACTCCTCAAGAATCAGCAGAATCATAGTCTCAAATTAAAGACTCCTTCCGTTCTCCAGTATTTCTATATCGCATACAACAATAGCCATCCCGCCCTGAAAGACAGCAAAACACGTCGTGCCATTTCTCATCTTATGGATCTAGGAGATCTGATTGACGAACTTTTTTACGGCCAGGGATTGCAGACAATCGGTCCCGTCCATCCCTCCAAACAAGCCTACGCAGAAGACCTCAGTCCTTTGCCTCTTGATCCAGATCTCGCCAGAAGTTTATTGCGTGACGCGGGTTGGTCAGATTCGGACGGGGACGGTATCCTTGATCGGACCACAACAGAAGGATCTCGAGTAGATCTTGATCTGCGCCTGTTCACCACACGTAGCCAATTAAGTCAAGACGTAGGTGTCCTACTAAAGCAAGAAGCAGAAAAAGTAGGCATGCGCATTACTATCGTTCCCATGGACTTTAGAGCCATGCTTCAGGATGTCCGCGCTGGTCAATTTGAGATGGCATGTCTTGCTTCACGCCCTCCCATTGGAGATTATGATCCTTACCCAAATTGGCATTCTGCAAACATCGGCCCACAAGGCAATAATTTATGTCGCTTCGCCAATCCAGAGATGGATTCGATCATTGAGTCCATCCGATTTGCGCCCAACGCCGAGGCCAGGCTGCCGTATTACCGACGATTTCAAGAGATCATTTTTGAAGAACAACCCGCATTGTTCTTGGTAGCCCCCGCCATGCGCATCGCTCATGGAGAAGGCTTTGACCTTATTACCAGTTCGATGCGACCCGGTTATTTCGAAAACACCATGGCCCCATTCTAGCATGTGGCGGTTGTTGCTCAGACGCGTCTTATGGGTAATCCCGACATTGCTTCTGCTCTTGGTGCTGACCTTCGGCTTGACTAGAATGGCACCGGGAGATCCTGTTTTATTCGAGCTGGCAAAGAACGAAGAACTTCAAAATCAAGAGATCACGCTCGACATGTACGAACGTACCGCGCGATCTTTGGGGTTGGACAAGGCTTACTTCTATTTTTCCGTGTGGCCACTTACCTATCCATCCGAATGCATTCAACTACCCGCAGCGGATCGCACCATGCTAACAAAGATCGCCCAGTATTCCGCTTCACGCGCGGAGGCATGGACCGAATGGCAGCGCATGAGAGAGCTGTCTGATGCAGAAAGGAAAGATGCCATGGAAAACATGGCTAAGAGCAGGAGAACCTGGCAAAGCCTGATTCCGAGCATTCGCTGGTGGGGATCCAATAGTCAATTCCATGACTGGATAAGGCGCGCCCTCAAGTCTGACTTTGGCCAATCCCGCAGCGATGGAAGACCTGCCACAAAGAGGGTCTGGGAAGCCATGAGATGGACCCTTGTCGTCAATGGCATCTCCATATTTTTAGCCTACCTATTTGCCATCCCGTTGGGCGTATATCGTGCAAAAGCGCCTAATTCCGCTTTTGATCGCATTGCGGGCTTCATACTCAATGTATTGTATGCTTTGCCAGTATTCTGGATGGGAACGCTGCTGGTCGTATTTTTTTCTACCGGTGAGTACGGGCAGTGGACCAACATTTTCCCGGCAGTTGGCATATGGGAGGGCGAAGCAGGCTTGGGTTTTGGTCAAATGCTCCGGTATAATGGCAATCAGCTTATTATACCCATCCTTGTCTTATCCTCAAGCACCATGGCATACATTACTCAACAAGTACGATCCAGCGTCTCGGAAGAACTTCGCAAGCAATACGTATGGCAGTTGGAGGCAAAAGGATTGAAAAGTCGAACCATTCTCTGGAAGCATGTCATGCGAAACGCAAGCTTTCCGTTGATTACTATGCTGGGAGGCGTTTTGCCGGCAGCAATCGGAGGATCCTTGGTGATGGAAGTCATCTGCAACATTCCAGGCATGGGTCGTCTGATGTATGATTCCATCTTTGGCCAGGATTGGAACGTAGTCATGTTGAGTGTATTCGTCTCGGCGGTCCTCACAGTGATTGGCATTGCGCTCGCTGACATCACTTATGCCATCGTAGACCCTCGCACCCGACCTGCCCTATGAAGAAGATTGCCGCAATCGTAGTCTCTATTTTTGCCCTGGTAGGTCTAACATCCAACCTCTTGGTAAGTAAGTATCCGTGGTATTGCCAAAAAGCAGATGGCACCTCTTCATTTCCCATCCTCCAGGACCAGTGTCATCGCCTGGGACTACGGTCTACTCCCCCAGAAGAACTAGATTGGTCTACCTGCTCACGCGTTCTCCCTGCCCCCATTCCTATTGCAGTCGGAGAGAACATTGACTTGAGTGCTCGATTTCTCCCCCCTGGAACAGTTGAAAAAGAAACTGGCAAGAAGCATCTGCTCGGCACCGATCGACTTGGCAGAGATGTTGCTGCTGCATTGATCACTGGCTGTCGCACCTCCCTTCTAATTGCCCTTTTGGCCATGAGCCTGGCGTTGCTCATTGGGGGCTTGATCGGAGGCACTGCAGGCTTCTTTGGGAATGCCTTACGCGTCTCGATCCCAGCCACCTTGTTTTCGATAGCGATGATGAGCTACGGCATTTTTCTTTTGATGCACGGAAGTGTGGGCTGGGTCCCCTTCTCACTGGCTATCCTCGGCCTCTTTATTCCGGCACAGAAGAAATCAAAAATCCCATGGGAGTCTATGGTGATGCGTACCATCGAAATATTCGACTCCGTTCCACTCCTCCTTCTGCTCCTGGCCATCTCTGCGGTCGTGATGCAGCCAAGCTATGCCGGAATTGCACTACTGATCGGGCTACTAAGTTGGCCTCGTTATGCCCGCTATATGCGAGCAGAGGTGCTGCGCTTACGCAAGATCGAATATGTAGAGGCGGCAAAAATATCAGGAGAAAAAGACCATCAAGTCTTCATACACTACATTCTTCCACAAGTGGTGCCCGTGATGCTGGTGCTCTTTACCTATGGGCTAGGATCAACCATCTTGTTAGAATCCACCCTTTCCTTTCTGGGCATTGGCTTACCGATTGATCGCATGACCTGGGGTACTCTGTTGGCGCAGAGTCGGCTCAATTTTAATGCCTGGTGGTTGGCCGTCTTTCCAGGCATGTGCATCTTTTTCTTAGTTCTTTCATTGAACCACTTGGCAGAATCGCGGCAACAGCGACTTTAGTGCCATTCCAATTTATTTGAGGTGGCCCAATGCCTCTTTTCGAGTCAAAAGACATAGTCCATGCGAACGAACGTACTTTCAACAAAAGTTAAAAGGCCTAGATTTTTACGTGGTACATAAGCATTCATGTTGCATCTTTGTTATTCATAAGAAAATAGAGTTGCACAAGCTCAATATAGAAGCGTCAATCGCTGTTTACATTGTTTTAAATCAGGAAGCTCAACTATGAGAGATTTGTCTTTTGTCGCCAATGCGGAGGCTAGTTTTATTGATGAGATGTACCGTCGCTTTCGCACAGACCCCACGATGGTAGAAGAAGGATGGAAAACCTTCTTCGAGGGATTCGAATTTGGACAGAATGGGGAAGGCAGTTCCTCCTCAACTCAGGGAATTGATCGAGAATTCAAAGTCCTCTCCATCATTCATGGATTCCGCACTCGTGGGCATCTCCTTTCCACCACCAATCCCATTCGCAAAAGGAAGGATCGCAAACCACATCTAAACCTTAGCGATTATGGCTTATCGGACGATGATCTTCCAGAAGTCTTTTCCGCCGGCGAAGAAGTAGGTTTGAGCAATGCCACGCTGGAGGACATTTTAGTCCGCATGCATCGAATATACACCAACAACATTGGGTTTGAGTATACGCACATTGAAGATCGAGCAAAGCGCATGTGGTTGCGTGAAAAAATCGAAGGCCGTGATCTAAGTGATGACTACGGGATTGGGCTGGAAAAGAAAAAGCGAATTCTGCGAAAACTCAATGGCGCGGTGGTATTTGAGCGATTTCTGCACACCAAATATTTGGCCCAGAAACGATTCTCTCTGGAGGGTGGCGAAACCACCATTGCAGCCCTCGATGCCATCATCAATCGAGCAGCAGAAGACAAGGTTGAAGAAGTGGTGATTGGCATGGCACATCGAGGCCGACTGAATGTTCTTGCAAACATCATGGGCAAGACCTATGAGCAGATCTTTAATGAATTTGAGGGGACCGCTGTCCCCGATCTTGCATTTGGTGATGGCGATGTCAAGTACCACCTGGGATATTCCAGTCAAGTCCAGCGAGGAGAAAAGACCGTCAATCTGAAGCTCGTCCCCAATCCAAGTCATCTGGAAGCGGTCAATCCAGTCGTTCAAGGTTTTTCCAGGGCAAAGGCAGACCTGCTGTACGAGGGTGATTATGATCGGATCCTTCCCATTCTGATTCACGGCGATGCGGCCATTGCCGGACAAGGCATCTCATACGAAACATCGCAGATGAGTCAGCTAAAGGGGTACTACACGGGAGGCACCATCCATTTTGTAATCAACAATCAGATTGGATTTACGACAAATTTTGATGACGCCCGATCATCGACTTATTCCACTGGTCCTGCATATCTCGTACAAGCTCCCGTCTTTCACGTAAACGGAGATGATCCAGAAGCGGTCGTCTTTGCTGTCGAAACGGCCATTGAGTACCGTCAGAAGTTTAATAATGATGTCTACATCGACATGGTGTGTTATCGAAAACATGGACATAATGAAGGCGACGATCCTAAGTTTACCCAGCCGAAGATGTACGAGGTCATCAACAACCACCCTAATCCCCGTGAAGTATATGCCACCGCACTCTCTGCTAGAGGAGATGTGGAAAAGCAGCTCGTGGAAGAAATGGAGCAAGAATTTTGGCAAGATCTGCAAGCTCGTCTCGATCTGGTCAAAGAAAAATCCCTTCCGTACGAATATCAAGATCCAGAACAAGCCTGGCGCAAACTCAAGCGAACCAGCGATCCGGCCGATTTCGAAAAGTCTCCTGCCACCGGCATTTCGCAAAAGCAGGTGCAAAACTTATTGGAAAAACTCCATCGAGTCCCAGAAGGGTTCAACACATTGCGCGGAGTCGATCGCCTATTAAAGGGAAAGAACAAACTGCTCAATGAAGGCAACATTGATTGGGCCATGGGTGAGCTCTTAAGCTATGCCTCGGTTCTGGCCGATGGCCATAATGTACGCATGAGTGGCCAGGATGTAAAAAGAGGCACTTTCAGTCATCGGCATGCCTCGTTTTTTGACTCCGAGACATATGAAGAGTACAATCGGCTGGCCGACGTTGCAGACAAGCAAGGCGAGTTTCACATCTATAACTCGCTGCTAAGCGAATTTGGCGTACTGGGCTTTGAATATGGATACTCGCTAGCGACCCCGGACACACTCGTCATTTGGGAAGCACAGTTTGGAGATTTCTACAATGGCGCCCAGGTTATCGTAGACCAGTTCATTACGGCAGGAGAGAGTAAGTGGCGAAGAATGAGTGGATTGATCATGTTGCTGCCCCACGGCTACGAAGGGCAAGGACCAGAGCATAGCTCGGCACGGCTTGAACGCTTTTTACAATCGGCGGCGGAATACAACATGACGGTGGCCAATTTAACCACCCCGGCCAATTTCTTTCATGTGGTAAGGAGGCAACTCAAACGGCCGTTTCGCAAACCACTCGTAGTCATGTCACCTAAATCACTGCTGCGAAATCCATTGTGCATCTCTCCCTTGAGCGATGTCGGCTCAAAAACCCGCTTTCAGGAGGTTCTGGATGATCCCTCGGTAAGAAAGAGTACTGCAGTAAAGAAAGTACTGTACTGCACCGGCAAAGTGTACTATGACTTGCTCCAATACAAACTGGAGCATGGTCGCGAAGACGTGGCCTTGGTAAGGGTTGAGCAACTCTATCCCTTCCCAGCGACACAGCTGGCTGCCATTGAGAAAAAATATGCCAATGCGGAGTCGTATTGGGTCCAGGAAGAACCACTGAATATGGGAGCATGGCAATACATCCTCTCTTTTGACCACATCAAGAATCTAAAATTGATCAGTCGGAAGGTTAGCGCCTCTCCCGCAACAGGTTTCAAGAAAGTGCACGATCAAGAGCAACAGCGAATTGTTACAACTGCATTTGCATAGCGTACGAAGACGCCATTAATTCTGAGGGCCGTTTTGTATGGTGATGGCCAAGCCCACATACATGGGTCTTCTCTCGAAGCACGCTCGGCAAGAGGTGGAGGTGAGTGTGCTGGCCAGGGGTTGGAGATCGATGTCAGACCACATCATCTGCACATACGGTTTCAGAGCGATCGATACATTGCCATCACCTCCGCTCTGGATCCCCAGGTAAAGGCGAGTACCTAAGGCATCATCCCTGTGGGTAGACCCGACCTGATTTTCAAAATCAGCTTCGTATCGAACCCGATGATAATTCATCATTGCCCCGATTAAGAACGTCTTTCCGACTTCAAAGCCAGCACTATATGTGGAGATCCCATGCGAAAGCACCAAGTCGTCTAAGGTGGACCCGAAGTCAATCTCTTCTATTCTCTGTCGATTAAACGATCGCGTAAATGTCGTTTCGATTGCTCCAAAACGCAATCGATATTGTAGGCCAATACGAAACGCATGATGCAAACGAACAGCTCGCAGATCCGGACCAACTGCCTCTTGGTTGAAAACATCGATGATCTCGTTCAGTCGTTCGCTTCCACCCAGCGAAAGGTCGTAGCCTGAGACAAGATTAAATTGGGCATGTACTTGAGAAAAACAGCAAAGACATATGGCCAAGGCCATCATGATGGTTGTGACGTGACCCTGCCATCGACCTACTGCTCGATTTAAAGAGGACATATAAACGAAGGTAGAAAAATCAAGGCCTGAGTAAGGCCTGCTCTGGTGCATTAATGCCACCTTTGCAAAAATTTCTCCTCATGATCGACACGCATGCCCACATATATCTGCCTCAGTTCGAAGCAGACCTGGACCAGGTGATAGAACGAGCACGTGAACAAGGCATTAATAGCATTTTCATGCCTAACATTGACGCTGAGACCATAGGGGCCATGCACCGTGTCGAACAAAAATATCCAGGATTTTGTCACAGCATGATGGGATTGCATCCTTGTTCGGTCAACTCGGATCCAAGCAAAGCGCTGAGCATTATGTATGATCATCTCCTTGAGCGTCCCTACACCGCGGTCGGCGAGATCGGAATAGACCTGCATTGGGACGACACATACAAAGAGCAGCAAATAGAAGCCTTCCATACACAGTGTTTGTGGGCAGTCGAGTTGGACTTGCCCATTGTCATCCATTCTCGAAAATCACTCGATCTGATCATTTCGTTGCTGCAAGACTGGGCTTTCCCCGACCTAACCGGCATCTTTCATTGTTTCGGTGGCACTCAGGCGCAAGCCCATCAGATCTTGGATCTGGGATTTGTGATGGGCATTGGAGGGGTAGTCACATTCAAGAATACTACGCTCCGGGATGTGCTTGCCTCGCTTTCCCTTGACCACGTTGTGTTAGAAACCGATGCTCCCTACCTGGCCCCCACCCCTCACCGCGGAAAGCGCAACGAACCTTCATATGTATCCTTGGTGGCACAAGAAATAAGTCAGTGCATGGACATGCCCATCGGTCAAGTCATCGCCAGCACAACTCAAAATGCGTTGCAGATCTTCCATAAGAATCTGACCAACTAGACCACCAACTTGACGCGGTCCTGCATCTTTCTCTACGTATATAAAAGACAGTTGAATGGAAAAGGCGATATTGGGCGCCAGATCAAATGAGATCTTGGAGAGGTGCTCGAGTGGCTGAAGAGGCACGCCTGGAAAGCGTGTATACGGGTGACCGTATCGAGGGTTCGAATCCCTCTCTCTCCGCAAGTTCAAAAGGTCTGTACGAAGTACGGAGCTAACGGAGGGAGTGGCAGTCTCCATCTCACTCAACATGCCCATTATTGTGTGTGACCTCCCCAAACCACCAGCAGAGACCTTGGAAGTAAACCTTAGCACTGTATGATAGACTCGACGCTCTTCTCAATTTCATTCAGACATTCCGAAGAAGGCGTCATTGCAAGATGCGTGCCGATGACAAAGACCGATGGTATGGGGGCAATCAAATTAGCACTCGGCCAGCAGGCGCCGTCAGCTGACCAAGCCCTCCATATTTCGCGCAGATCGCACAAACTCTTGGCATTGAAGCAGTGCTTGGAGGATTGGTCAAATAAGCACACGGCGACAATGAATTGCCGATTAAAACATATATGATTTTTTATGATTGGATTAGCGACTGACTATCAGTATAGAAACCCAAAGTCGGAACAACGGGCTCGGCAGAACTTATTGATAAACAACGGATTTGGGCAGACTGGCTGGCGCCCAATCTTTGCGTGAAATTTGATCAACTATTCAATTATTTCTTAATTTACTAGCCGTTTTTTGATTCAATTAATTTAAACGTAAATCCTAACTGTTATGCGAAAATTGCTTGCCTTGATGCTAGTATTTGTTGTGGCCGCTTCACTTGGCGCAAGTGACTTAATGGCCCAATCTGAAGCTACTGGCTTCCAGGTTTTGAAAGAAAAGTTTATTGAAGGAGACTGGAGGTTTATGAGTCTGGTACTTATATGTCTCATCCTTGGTTTGGCTTTTTGTATAGAAAGAATAATTACACTCAATCTGGCTACTGCCAATACCGACAAACTGATGCGGAAGATTGATGAGCGGTTAGCGGAAGGCGATCGCGAAGGTGCTATGGAGGTCTGTAAATCTACAGCCGGTCCAGCCGCTAGTGTATTGTATGAAGGTTTGAGAGCTGGAGGAAATGGCCCTGAGGCTGTGGAAAAAGCAATTTCTTCATACGGTAGTGTTCAAATGGGACTATTAGAGAAAGGTCTGGTATGGATTTCTCTCTTTATCGCCATTGCACCGATGCTTGGTTTCATGGGTACTGTAATCGGTATGATCCAGGCCTTTGATCGTATCGAAGCAGTTGGTGATCTCTCCCCATCTGTAGTTGCCGGGGGTATCAAAGTAGCCCTCTTGACGACGGTATTTGGTTTGATCGTTGCGATTATCCTGCAGATCTTCTACAACTACATCGTTTCTAAGATTGATGGCATCGTCAATAGAATGGAAGATGCTTCCGTAGGCCTCATTGACGTTATGGCGAGAAACAATGTATTTAAATAATCAAGCTGACCTATAACTATGTATAAACTATTTACAAAACACGGTCAGCTGTTTGCTTTCGGCATTGCCTTGCTTGTCATTGTACTGTTTTTGGTGCAAGTCCTGGGCGGTATTGATGGCTTTAACGGTTTGGCTAAAGAAGATCGGGGTTCGACGACCATATTCGATATGGGACTCCAGCTGACGATTGGACTTCTCATCATCTGTGCGGTTGTCGCAGTGCTATTCGGCATTTATCAAATGGTGACCAATCCAAAGGCCGCCATCAAAGGAATCGCAGCGTTGGTCATCCTTGGAGTGCTGTTTTTTGCGCTTTATTCTTCTTCTGAAGCGGAAACAACAGGCATTGTCGGTAATGCCGCTGAAGAATTTAAAGTATCGGATGGAAGCAGCAAAATCATCAGTGCCGGATTAAAATCCACATTGATCTTAGCTGGTCTGGCTGCTGCTGCATTTGTTGTATCGGAAGTACGTAACTTCTTCAAATAATTAGATCCTCATGGCACGAACGAGTTCACGGGACCGGATGAAGAATGAAATCAATGCTGGCTCGATGGCAGATATTGCCTTCTTGCTGTTGATCTTCTTCCTGGTAACCACCACAATCGATATTGACAAAGGCATCACGGTAAAATTACCGCCATGGTCTGAAGAAGATCCCGAGACCCAGAAATTGAAGAAACGAAACGTTTTTTCGGTTCTGGTAAATGCTCAGGATCAACTGCTTGTACGTGGTGAGCTGACGGACGTCGATGATCTGCGCGAGCGCGCAAAGGAATTCATCGCCAACCCACAACGCCGCGAGGACTTGTCTACCGATCCAAAGAACGCCATCATCAGTCTCAAGAATGATCGAGGGACGAGTTATGGGGTCTATGTGGAGGTATACAATGAATTGAAGGCTGCGTACAACGAACTGTGGAACGATGAGTGCGAGCGCATGTATGGTATTCCATACAGCGAGGAGCTTCCGGTAGCCTATCGCAAGGCAATCAAGGAGAAGATTCCATTCGTACTATCTGAAGCTGAGCCTACTAATTTTGGAGAAGAGTAAATCGTCAAAGTATGTTTACAAAAAAACGAGGCAAAACAAATCCTGAAGTATCAACAGCATCGCTTCCGGATATCATTTTCATGCTGCTCTTCTTCTTTATGGTGGTAACCGTTTTGAGGGATGGCGAACGAAAGGTGAAGGTAGTCGTACCTCAAGCGACAGAATTGCAGAAACTGCAGCAGAAGTCTTTGGTAAACCACATCTGGATTGGGAAGCCAACGGAAAAGTATGCGGCGACCTACGGGACGAAGCCGCGAATTCAGCTTGGAGACAAATTTGCCTCTGAGTATGACATTCCACTTTTCTTGGAACAACACAAGATTAAGGTACCGGAGCCGCAACGCCCTCGAATCACAACATCTTTGAAAGTTGATGGAGATGTGACGATGGGGATTGTGACCGATGTAAAGACCGCCTTGCGAAAGGCAAATCAACTTAAAGTGAACTATTCCGCTCGACCTCGAGAGAAGTAACGTTTTTAAGTTAATTACAATCAAAGAAAGGCCCATGGCAAATTGTCATGGGCCTTTTTTTGTCCCCTTATGTCTCTGGAGAATATCTTCATTTTCATGTCAAGAAGCAGAATATCACCCCGATGGGTGATAAAAGAGTATGGCACTCCCCCGATTTTCGTAAAAACACGTACCATGAAACACAAAATCACAAGACATCTCTTATTGGGGCTACTCCTCAGCATCTTGGTAGCTCCTCAACAAGTGGATGCCCAAAACCGCAATCGTCGATCTACAAAAGTAGTTGCACTAAAGAGCTTTACACTCAGCAAAGCTGCCTATAAAGCCCAACTGAAAAAACGTACGCTGAAACTCAAATTCAAACTTCTGCGTGGTGGAAAGGTCGTGCCCGTCAAGGGGTTCAAAATGGCCATCACAGAGGACAAGAAGCGCATCTACGTGATTCCACAAGAAAGTGACTTTCATACCTTTACGCAGATTGACATGCGCAAAAACCCTGATGGGAGCGAAAGCTGGTGCATCTGCCCTCAATACCCAGATGACTGCAAGATAAGTGGTCTTGATTGTAGTGGCACTTGCGGATGCGGCATTGTAGAACTAGCCCCACCCGAGGACAACATCCGAGAATATGAAACTCCAGGCGGTGGTTACTTTTAACACTCTCACAGATCTTGCGTTGAGCATGCTTTGCTCAACGCAACCGGTCGGCAGATCGAACCAGTTCCTCATCCTTTCGAATGAACCGCATGGCCAGTATGGTGCAGATCAAAGCACCAATGGGCAGTAGGTACCCATACTCCACATTGACTTCGGTGCCCGGGGCCAGTAATTTAAAATCCATGTAGAACAGGAGAATGGAGAGCAGAATCACCAACACAATCGAAATCATTAAAAACCTAGCAAGTTTCAACTGAGATCGTCTGTTCTTAAACAAAAACAGAATCACCACTGCCAGAACCATAGAAACCAGGACCAACCCCAATAACAGCACATGATCACGAACGTCAAACTGAGCATCCGAAAGCATGGTATTCTCATTTCCTTGAAGACTCGAAAGGTCGCCGAAGCCAATCGTCACAAACGATAGTGAATCCAAAAACAACAATCCCATCAGGATTGCCGTGACGACTAAAAACACGGATTGTATTCGTTGTATCATTGCTTGGTATGTACTTTTAACTCCACGAGTAAATGTAGAAAAATAGACATGACCAAGCACATGCTTGCAGCCAGCTCCTTCTGGGAGAAAAATGCCTTCTTGCGCCAACGTGATCTGATTATTGTCGGCGGGGGCATAGTGGGCATGACCGCTGCACTTGCATTTAAGAGATCTTTCTCTAACCGCAGCGTGCTTATTCTTGATCGACATCCCATTCCTCTTGGCGCCAGCACACGCAACGCAGGATTTGCCTGTCTCGGTAGTCCCACCGAAGTCCTGTCCAACATCTCCTCCGCAGGCATCGACCAAGCTAGGCGCGTGCTTTCTCTACGCCGCAGCGGACTAAGACGCTTACTTGACCTGGTCCCCCAGCAGATCATGGATTATGTACATACGGGAGGCTATGAGGTATTTCGAGCAGAGGATCATCATGCTTATCAACAATGTGTCTCGAATCTGCCGATGCTCAATGCCCTTTACGAGAGAGGCGGCCATCTGCCATTGTATCAGGACCTATCAACTCAAGTCCCACCCGGACTAAAAAACTTTAAATACTGCATTGCTGCACCTCATGAAGGCATGCTACATCCCGGAAAAATGATCGCGCATCTACAGCGACGTTGTGTCGAGGCGGGCATAGACATTTTGCATTTTGGATTAAAGGACTATCAGGAACATGCAAGCGGTGTGGACTTGACTCTTGATTCCGTAGAACTGACTTGCGCCCACCTTCTCCTTGCAACAAATGGATTTACGCATGCGCTCACGGATCAGGCGGAAGTAGTGCCTGCCCGGAACGTTGTTTTGGTTTCCACAGCAACACAGAGTCAATTAAAGGGGACCTTCCACTATCACCAGGGCTACTACTACTTTCGCAATATCGGATCACGCATTCTTGTGGGAGGTGCCCGGCATCTGCACCGCGAACGCGAGTCCTCTGATCAGTTTCTCCTTCCCCCTGATCTATTGGCACATCTCGAAACCTTCGCAAACCAACACTTTGTCCTCCAGCGTCCGTTCGAGGTTGAACATAGGTGGAGCGGCATCATGGGAATAGGGCCCTCCCTTTGTCCTGAAGTAAAAAAACTAGGTCCTCGTATCCATGCCGCTGTAGGTCTAGGCGGAATGGGAATTGCCATTGGAAGCGAGCTAGGACATCAGGCAGCGTCTAAGATCGGGGAGTTAATCTAATGTTAAGTACGCTCGTCATCGTGGCCCACTCTGATACCTTTGCAGCTTATGTTTACCTCCCTACAGAAACAGAATAGCCCAGCCTGCCACCCTTGGCTAGGTGCTGGATCAATTCTATCTGGTGCGGTCATGATCGGTAGGGTAGTTATGGCTATGCTCTTTTTGCTCACTCCTGCCTTGAGTTTTAGTCAATCCCCAACCGAACCAGAAGTTGCTGACACGAGTGGTGGTTCACTCATTATCATCGACTACGCTGATACTACGCAGTCTTTTCTCACCGAGGAGGGTGATGAGGTGCTCATCTTGACGGGTAATGTCCAACTGCATCAGGATAGTCTGTTTATGTATTGTGATTCAACTCGTAAACAGAAAAACAACCTTAGGGCCGTTGGCAATGTACTGCTGCAGCAATGGGACTCCGTTTCGGCATGGGCCGATACCTTGGTGTACCTGGGCCAGGAGCAAGAAGCAAATCTAAGCGGGGACGTCTTTCTAAAGAATGGCAAGCAGACTTTGTACACGACCTCCCTTCACTATGATGTCGAACAAAAGGTAGCCCGTTATGCTCAGCGAGCATGGCTGAGTGATGATACCACAACGATCACCAGTATACGAGGCACCTACTACGTTGATTCTGATATTATTCATTTTCGCGACAGCGTTTACGTACAAAGCCGAGATTTTGAGCTCTATGCAGACACCCTACAATATGCCAGCGAGCCCCAGTTGGTCACCTTCCTTGGCCCTACCCTGATCTTCTTGGAAGACAGCGCGCAAGTCTATTGCGAAGGCGGTTTTTACGATTTGGCGAAAGAAGAGGGTCTATTTATTGAGAATGCCCAATATGTTCAAAAAGATCAAACCGCCACGGGCGATAGCATACGGTATTGGGCTAAATCGGAATTGGTCAGGATCGTCGGGGATGCAGAGGTCAAAAAAGAAACATCCCGAGCGAGTGGTAATGCCATCGACTACGATCTGGCACAGGAGAAAATGTACATCAATGGCAATGGCCTGGTCATAGACTCCAGTCAGGTCATCCGTTCTGAATCGATCACTTACGACGTTCAAAACGATCAATTTGCTACTACCGCAAGAACATTCATAGACGACAAAGAGCAATCGATCGCAGCAGACTCTATCGAGTACGATACCGAATCTGGCCTTGCTCGTGCCAAAGGAGATGTTATCTGGAATGACAGTCTCTCGCAATACACCATCTTCACGGAACGAGCAAATTATCGCGACTCGCTCGGTTTCTTAAAAGCGTTTCAAGGGCGTCCGCTGCTGCTCTCTATTGTAGATGGTGACTCACTATTCCTGGCTGCTGACACCCTGATTTCGTTCGAACGTTACACCGATTCTGATACCTTTCGAATCTTCCGGGCCTTTCATAACGTGAAAATATTCAAGCACGACCTCCAGGCTAGATGTGATTCGCTCACCTATAGCACCAGAGACTCCATCTTTCGCTTATTTGATCAGCCTGTCTTGTGGGCGGACACTTCACAGTTCTCGGCGGACAGCATGAAGATCTTGATGGCCAACAATGAGATCGATCAGATCCAGCTCGATAACGATGCTTTTGTCATCAATACCCCTGATGACATTCTTTACAACCAGATGAAGGGAAAATCCATACTGGTTAAGTTTGTTGATGGCGAAGCCAAATCAATGGACATTGAGGGAAATGCAGAAAGCGTCTACTATGCATTGGATGACGATGGAGCCTATATCGGCGTAAATAAGACCCTATGCAGCAATATGCTGATACGAATGGGAAATAATCAGGTCTCCGATATCGTATTTTATGCATCACCAGAAGCTTCTTTTTATCCCATACAGCAAGCAAAACATGATGAACTTAGAATGGAGGGCTTTGATTGGAAATTTCATCAACGTCCAAAGACCCCAGAGGAAATCAGGATGCCACTTGAAGAATCACAGTAGGCTCATACTGGTCTTGGGATTTACTGGTCTTGCTCTTGTCCTCAAAGGCAATCCCACGGACACCTTTCGCTTAGCCAACGAAGCTCATGAGAAGGGAGCCGTCGACGATGCCATTCGCCTTTACGAAAATCTAGTTGAACATGGATATGGTTCGAGCGATTTGTATTACAATTTGGGGACTTCTTACAGCACGAAGGAGCAGTGGTCCAAAGCCAGACTGTACTTGGAAAGGGCAAGACTTAGAGATCCTTCCAGTACTCCAATCGAGCACAATCTCCGCTTCGTTCAAGACAAAGTAGGAGATCACTATGCTTTCCCCAGATACCCGCTCTCACATACGGTAGAGAAGATGAGTGCCATCGTTGGATCCAACGGCATTCCGATGCTCTTTTTCCTATGCTTCTTGGGATTATGCTCATGTTTGATCTACCTAAAACAGGTACCAAGTACCGTTTGGGGCAGAAGGTCTCTCTTAATTAGTGGCGTCGCACTTCTCTGCACCGTGCCCCTATTGCTGGGACAAATCGCTTTAGAACGTCAGCAGGCAAGTATGGTCGTCTTGATGACGGATGGACATCTAAGTGCCATTCCTGAAGAAGGTTCCGACGCAGTAGAACAATTGGCTGCCGGTGTAAAACTTTCCGTTACAGAGGACTATGGAAACTGGCTCAAGGTCGACATGGCCAATGGATCACAAGGATGGATCCATAGAGATATGATCAACCCAATAGTAGAAAAAAGAGGGTAGCGCTAATTTATTTTTCGACACCACCGTCAAGGCGGTCCTGGTACGCTTGCAACTCGTCCATTTTACCTTCAAAAGCCAGCTTAGCTTGCTGTGGCCAAGTAGAAGGATTGAACATCTTGTAGCGATTGCCTGCGGCTTCCAGAATGGTACGTAGTGCTTCCTCGTTTGATTCCGACATGACTTTGAGATCTGTTATGCCAGCCTCCTTGAGAATCGACTCCAACTTAGGACCTACGCCCTCTATGATTTTGAGATCGTCTTCCTTTGGAGCTTTCTTGGCAGGCTTTGCCTTGGCAACAGGCTCCGCTTCCGGAGTTTCCTCTGCGACTGGGGCTTCCTCCACCACTGGGGCTTCTTCTTTGGCCTCTACTGCCGCTTCCACTGCTTCTTCCACAGCGGGGGTCTCCTCCTGCTTATCTTCTTGCTTAGGCGCTTCCGGTTTTGCAGCGGCTCTAACCACTCGCTCTACCTTCTCTACGGGCATTGAACGAGTCGATGGAGCAGCAAGCGTCTCTACAATCTCCTCAAAGGGTTCGACTGAGATCATGGTACGATCCTTTCGTCCTTTGCGAAAGGCGACCACTCCATCGTATAGTGCATAGATGGTATGATCCTTACCCATGCCTACGTAGTCACCGGGATGAAAGCGCGTTCCTCGCTGACGTACGATGATGTTGCCGGCCTTTACCTTCTGACCACCATAGACTTTTACGCCAAGTCGCTTACTTATGCTATCGCGTCCGTTATCCGAACTACCTACTCCTTTCTTATGAGCCATTTTAGTTTCCTTTTATACTGCGATGGAATCCACCTTAATCTTGGTGAAGCACTGTCGATGTCCGTTCTTGACCCGGTAACCCTTTCTTCTTTTCTTCTTGAACACAACTACTTTGTCACCTTTCTGGTGCTCAAGAATAGTGGCATTTACTGCTGCACTGGCTACGGTTGGAGCACCGATTTGGGTACCTGATTCCGAGCTGATCAGACTTACGTGATCAAATTTCACTTTATCTCCGGCCTCGCCTGAGAGCTGATGGACAAATAACTCTTGTCCTTCTTCTACTCTAAACTGCTGACCTGCAATGTTTACTATCGCGAACATGACATACTTTTTAAGGGAGGGCAAATGTACGATGTTCTTTTGAAAATCAGCAAGTTCTAGCCGCTTTTGTGTTGGTCAAGGATCTTCAAATAAGTATCTTCCGGAAGCATGATTTCCAAAATTGCATGGTATGGGTGGGCAGCGGCTTTTTTAGGGGTGTTGATGTTGTCTTGCCAAGGGTCGATTCCTCCTGAGTTCGACTCCGTCTGGGACACCCTGCCGGATCACGTTGACTACAACTTTCATGTTAGACCGATCTTGTCCGATCGATGTTTTGCCTGCCATGGGCCGGACGCGGAAACACAAGAGTCAGATTTGCGTCTTGATCGACCAGAAGGAGCATACCGGGCGCTTGCAAGTGGTGATGGACATGCCATTGTACCGGGAAATATTGCTGAAAGCAGTCTTGTCAATCGCATCCTTTCTCAAGATTACAATGAGCAGATGCCCCCTCCAGAAACCAACCTTCACCTGGAACTCCGTGAAAAAGCCATTCTAGTCAAGTGGATTCAGCAAGGTGCGAAGTATAAAGATCATTGGGCATTTACCACTCCGGTGCAGCCTAAGGTTCCCAACACAAAATTGGATTGGGGCATAAACGAAATAGATCAATTTGTATTGGCGCGGCTAGAAACGAAAGAGATCACTCCATCCCCACCGGCAGATCGGGAGACGCTTGTGCGTCGTCTTTATTTTGACCTAACGGGCTTACCCCCTACTCTGCAAGAAATAGATCGGCTTAAGAGCGATGCCCGACCGAATTACTACGAACACTTAGTCGACAGCCTATTGACACTGCCTGCCTATGGTGAACGCATGGCTTCTTATTGGTTGGATGTAGCACGATTCGCCGATAGTGAAGGGTACCTGGATGATTTCCATCACACCTTTTGGCCCCATCGGGATTGGGTAATCAATGCCTACAATCAAAATCTACCTTACGACAAATTTATTCTTTGGCAGCTGGGAGGGGATCAGATGCCGAATGCTACTCAGGAACAGCATCTGGCCACGGCCTTTAATCGCAATCACAAACAAAACTCGGAAGGAGGCATTATACCCGAAGAGTTTCGAGTCGAATATGTTGCCGATCGCACCAACACGGTAGGGACCGCCTTCTTGGGACTGACTGTCGGTTGTGCGCGATGTCACGACCACAAGTACGATCCATTTTCGCAGAAGAACTACTATGAATTGTTCGCCTTCTTTAACAGCACCATTGAACGCGGAGATGGCATTTTTGGATACAATGCCGTAGAGAATGGCAATGGTATTCCTAATGCGCTCTCCATGAATGCAGGTCCGGTCATGCCCATCGGAAATCCTAAGATTGATAAAATACGTTCGTTTCTACAAGACAGCATCGAATTGTTGAGCGCTCATCTCTCTCAACGGGAATCCAGTCCCACAGCAGCATCCACAAACTGGGCATCCACTGCTCGAGCCAGACCCGTGCTGGAGCAAATTGTAGAGAACGCCACCCAGGTGCACCTGCCCTTCGATAAAAATGAAGGAGGTTATTCAGTAGATGAGGCAGCTGGATCAAAAAAAGCCCAGCACTACGGTCTTAACTTTGTTGAAGGCAAGAAAGGTCTTGCAATACAAAGTGATGCGCAGGGTCAGCTTACGGCCGACGGGAGTCGCGTCAGTTTTGAGCGCTCAGAACCGTTTACCATCTCATTTTGGATTCAGGTACCCAAAGCGTTTGATGAGGCACATGTTCTCTACAATGGAAATAACCGGATTCAAGGCTACCGAGGATGGGATATCATGATTCAGGACAATCGTCTCTATTTCAGACTTAGTCATGCGCATCCCTATCAAAGCATATCTGTATTCACTGCTGATCCTTTACCACTCCATGAATGGACGCATTTCGTCTGGTCGTACGATGGGTCGAGCAAGGCCAGTGGAGTAACCATCTACCAGGACGGAAAGGAGATCGAGCCTGAGGTTGAGCGAGACTTTCTCTATCGATCAACAAAACCTTACACGGACCCCAAAGCAACGGTATATATGCCATACCGGGGCATGATCATCGGGAATCGGCACTACGATCAGGACTTCACCGGAGGTCGACTCGATGAACTTCGCATCTTGAATGTAGAAGCCGATACCCGCATCGCTGCCTACCTCTTTGATAACCGAGCCGGTATGGAGAAGATGGAAGAGATGCTTGCTCAAAATGGAGAAGAGGCCGCTCGATTTTACCATCGTTATCTGGATGAAATCCATGCCCAAGGACACGCTCAATTGATCGAATTGCGCAATTGCGAGATTCGGACTGTCGACACCCTCCTGGAGTTGATGGTGATGGGAGACTGGCCCAGCGAAAGGCCGACACACGTTTTAAATAGAGGCATCTACGATGACCTTGGTGACGAAGTAAGCCGTGATGTACCAGAGGACATACTTCCCTGGCCAGATGATCTGCCTAAAAACCGGTACGGCTTGGGTCAATGGTTGGTGCACCCTGATCATCCACTCACCTCACGGGTAGCCGTAAATCAGATTTGGTACTTGATGTTTGGTGAAGGCATCGTCTCTACCATAGAAGACTTTGGCAGCCAGGGTGCACTTCCGACACATCCCAATCTCCTGGATTGGTTAGCGGTTGACTTTCGCACTCATGGCTGGGACGTCAAGCGACTGGTCAAGCAAATGGTGATGTCAAACACGTACCGACAAGCTTCTGTGATTCGACCCGAACTTCAAGCATCGGATCCCAATAATGTCCTTCTGGCGCGAGCACCCCGATATCGCCGTTCTGCTGAGATGGTTCGCGATAATCTGTTAGCAGTAAGTGGCTTACTTGACAGTCGACTGGGAGGGGCTTCCGCTTTCCCTTACCAGCCTCCTGACCTCTGGTCAGAAGTAAGTGCTCATCCCTTTTTCCCGGAGTACGGTACCGATTACGCGGATGGGCTCTATCGACGCAGTCTATATACGTTTTGGAAACGCAACATGCCTCCCCCTAGCATGCTGATCTTTGATGCCTCCTCACGCGCTGAATGTGTGGTCAAACGACAAAAATCAAACACGCCCCTACAGGCTCTTGTAATGCTAAATGATCCTCAGGTCATTGAAGCCTGTCGATCGCTTGCTGCCAATACAATCCAGGGAGGTGGAGATCAAAGTCGGCAGTTGAGCAAGACTTTTGCTAAGCTTACCGGTCGTCAACCCTCACAAACAGAACTCTCGATACTAAGCGATCAACTGAATGAAGAGCTTCAATATTTTGAGAATGATCCCATGGCCAGGGATGCCTACTTACAGACGGGCAAATACGAGGTGTCGTCCTCACTAGATCTCGATCTTGTGGCCGCACTTGCTCGGGTTGCAAATACCATTGCCAATTCTACAGAAGGGTACTATAAGAACTGACATGAAAGACATTCTTGAACAAATAAAGTACGGTCATACCAGGAGAGACTTCTTAAGAAAGTCTACGCTTGGCCTGGGCTCACTTGCGGTATCCAGCCTGATCAATCCGGGATATGGATCTGCCACTGGTGCTCTTCCACGAGGAGGCATTTTAGACTGTCTTCATCATGCGCCCCGGGCCAAACGCATCATTTATCTATTTCAAAGCGGAGGGCCCAGTCAGATCGAACTGTTCGACTACAAGCCGGTTTTACAAAGACGCAGAGGCGAAGAGCTGCCTGATTCTGTTCGCGATGGTCAGCGATTCTCAGGCATGCTCGCAGCTCAATCCAGCTTTCCTCTGGTAGGCTCGTCCTATCGATTTTTACAACATCCAAAGACCGGGGGGTACTTTAGTGAGTTGCTGCCCCATACCGCAGAGATTGCAGAGGACATCTGTGTTATTAATTCTATGTACACCGAGGCGATCAATCACGAACCCGCCATCGTTTTTCTGCAAACCGGATCTCAACAAGTAGGAAGACCCAGCATTGGTTCTTGGCTCAGCTATGGTCTAGGCAGCGCAAATAACAATCTCCCATCTTTTGTGGTCATGCTATCGAGAGGTAAGCCTGACACACAAAACCTAAACATGCAAGCATGGAACAGTGGCTTCCTGCCCTCTCATCATCAAGGTGTACAGTTTCGCAGCAGTGTGGATCCTGTCCTCTATCTGAGTAATCCAGAAGGAATCGACCGACAAAGCCGCCGCAGAGAATTAGACTATCTTCAAAAACTAGAACAGGAACAAAAGGATCGATGGGGAGATCCAGAAATAGATTCAAAACTGAATCAGTATGAGATGGCATACCGGATGCAGACGAGTGTTCCGGAAGTCACGGACCTATCTTCAGAGCCACAGCATGTGATCGATATGTACGGGGAGGATGCACGAATTCCTGGAACATACGCCGCAAATTGCCTACTGGCCCGAAGATTAGCGGAGCGCGATGTTCCTTTTATCCAACTCTATCACATGGGGTGGGATCAACATGGAAATCTTCCCAGTCAAATCAAGCAATTGGCTCGATCATCCGACCAAGCATCAGCAGCATTGGTCAAAGACTTAAAACTGCGAGGACTTTTAGACGACACGCTGGTCATTTGGGGAGGGGAGTTTGGTCGCACGAGTTTCAGCCAGGGTCGATTAACGGCGACCAATTATGGACGAGATCATCATCCACGGTGTTTTTCGATGTGGATGGCCGGAGGTGGCATAAAACCAGGGATCACCTATGGTGCCACTGATGACTTTAGCTACAATGTGATCAAAGATCCGGTGCATGTACATGACTTCCAGGCCACATTGTTGCACTCTTTAGGTGTGGATCACGAACGATTGACCTATAAACATCAAGGCCGACGCTATCGCTTGACTGACGTGCATGGGAAGGTAGTTGAGGGCATACTGGCTTAGCAAGGCCTCCGGGCATGTTGTGATCGGTCGGATGTTTTCGGCGACTAGCTGCCGGCCCGATTTTTACAAGCCAATTGCCCAATTGGATGTAATCACAGTTCGATGATCTCATTATCTTGTACAAATCAATTAATTACCATGAGGACAATACTTACTGCCCTGGCTTTAACCTTTTCTATTCTGCTGGTGGCTCAAGATCAAGTGGGTGACGATCTATTGGGCATGACCGCAAACGAACAATGGGGCTACAGCACTGCCATTTCCGATGAAGGAAAGCTGTTGGTCATAGGCGCTCCATTTCGGGGACCAAGTCAAGGTGCCCTGACCGTATATGCACAGACGATTGGCTCCTGGTCTTTTCAGTGGGGCTTGAATGGAATAGAAGGAGGTACTACTGCCTTCTCGGTGGACATATCGGACGACGGTGATCGAATCGCCCTGGGTTCCCCCACTACTGTACAAGGGCAGGTCAATGTTTTTTCTAAGGGAGGCATTGCCTATTCGCCTTTGGGGCCGGGAATCACGGGGCCAGAAGATCTCGGCACGCTCTTTGGCGTCGAAGTATCGTTGTCGGGAGATGGCAAAAGATTGGCCGTGGGTGCTCGTTCTTTTGATGACGATGGCGTGGACGTGGGCTACGTCGGCTTCTTTGAGTATGATGGCACTGAATGGATAGAATATACAGAACCATTTGTGGGGACGGTCGAGCATGCTCAAAAGGGGCATTCCATAGACTTATCCTATGACGGTAGCATTATTGCGATCGGCAGTCCTTTCTCATTCAATCAGATGAATACCGGTATGGTAGAAGTGTATGCATTAGACAATGATATGTGGGAGCCCATGGGCGAACCTATACTTGGTGCAGAAGACTTAACCGGCAATGATGTTGCCTTGTCAGCAGATGGCCAGCGTCTGGCAATCGGCCGACCTGGCAGTGACGTGGTGTCGGTCTATGCTTTTGAAAATGGAGACTGGGAAAAAATGGCGGACTTAAACATTAGCAGTAGCAGTACTTCTGGATGGTCGACCGATATTTCTGCTGATGGCAATCGAGTTATTGTGGGTGCCCTGGGACTGAATATTTCTTCCATTCCGGGAGCCGTGCAGATTTTCGATTTCAATGGCTCTTCATGGGAAGCGAAGGGAGATCCAGTGATGGGACTTGTAGCCGAGGCATTTGGCTGGAATGTATCACTATCCCCATGTGGGACTCATTTTTCCGTAGGCATTCCAGGCAGTGATGGTAGCGCTAATGATGAGGGACGTGTTGAAGTGTACTCGATTGATCCTGTCACTACATCGATCCTTGCTTTCACGGATCAGGACATGGAGATTTACCCAAATCCGGCTAGTGATCTTCTTCAGTTAAGAGGTCAAGATTTTAATCAATCTCGTCCCGTACGTATAGTCGACCCATTGGGCAGGATCGTTCTCGATACCTACTCAAGAGGCGGAAACCTCGACATTTCATCACTTCGCCCGGGCATGTACCAGGTGCTGATTCCTTACCAAGAAATGCATCATGTCGTTCGTGCTCTTGTAAAAATCAAATAGCAGATCTGTAGACTATTTCAATGGTATGGCCGACAAAGCTGCAATTTTCCATTGGCCATCAACTTTCTCTAGTATTCTTAATTCTCTGGTACGTGTACCGGTTAGAGTATCTTCTTGCAGGTAAGATGTCCAGGCAAGATCTTTGGAGATCTTCATTCGAATATCAGAACGGAGCAGGCCACTGATGTCCCACTTTTCAGGATTGGCGCTGATATGTGCCCGGGTACGTTTCATAAGCTCATCTCTACCCTCGCTATCGATGGCGCCAATGTCTGGATTATACGTAGCGTAGGACACATCTTCAGTGAAACAATTCTGAAATCGATCCATGTCCTGGTCCGAAAAGGCTTTGGATTCTGCTCGTATGGCGGCCATGATCGCCTTGCGATCAAATACACCTCCCTCTCTCCGTTCTTCTGCACGGATAAAGATTTCGTCCAACAAATAGTCTTCAAACGATCCATGATTGAGGTAACCATGCTGATGCAACTTACCATCATTACGAAGTGACATAAAAAATGTGGGGCTATACCCGACCAGGTTATCCTCCCCAGACCATGCCAAGATGGTCTCTCGGTAGCGTGCGTCTTGAAGCACACACTTTCCATAAGTCATGCTAAATCCTTCGCCCTTGTGACCGAAGAAGGTCCCAACAAAATAATCAGGTGTGATGACCTTCAGCACTTTTCCGTAGCTGCTGGCTACCTTCTCAGCGTCCAACTGCTCATTTCCATAATGTGCTTCCGTCAACTGCCATGTTCCGTAAAGCTCACGGAAATCTTCATCATAGAGCTCTCCGATTTTCTGCCAACGTTCCCAAAGTTCATGATTGGTTTCTTGGGTCTGAAGTTTGCCCTGCTGAATCATAAACTCTCCATTCAAGTCGATCGAATAAATCTGCACGGTGCCCACTGAGCTGGGGTCCCAGGACAATACTTCCACGGACTCCTGATAGAGATCACCTACCCATTCGTAGGTACCACCTCCCCCGCCCAGAAAAGCTTTTTCTGAGGGCCTATGGCTCACCACAATCCAATGATCTTCCGTGATAAACTTGATTACCTCCCGACCGACTAAAGTAGGATCTTCCTTTTCCCAGCTTGATTCCACCATCTTCCACACCCCTCGTATGTCCAGTGTTTCTGCACCTGCTGTAGCACTAGAGATCATTAGGAGGAACAAGATGGTAAGGCTGAATAGGTTTTTCGTTGCTTTCTTCATGACTTTATTGGACTGACCTACTATAAATTACGCAATCCCTCAGACTGATGCCGGAGAATCTTAGCCATCGAACCCGCAGAAGAAAATCGAGGGAGTAAGCAAAGGAACAGTACGATTGAACCCCTCTAGGCTTCTTGAACCAGGTTTCCTAGTGACGATAAAAGTCAGGAGTATCTCTCCATCTCGAACGCTCCAAATCCCTAAAATCAAAAAAGCCTGATACGATTGGATACGCATCAGGCTTATTGAATATTCCTTCTCCTAGTGAGAAAGAAAAAAAATGGCGGTGACCTACTCTCCCGACCCTTCTGGGCAAGTACCATCAGCGCTGAAGGGCTTAACTTCTCTGTTCGGAATGGTAAGAGGTGGATCCCCTTCGCAATAACCACCAAAATCTTTATATCAGATTTCTCTGACAATATTTCTTTGTAGATAGTGCGTAGATATGATTCGCTCAGGGGGCATCCCACCCGCTTCGCGGT
>JAHQVP010000004.1 GCA_019634275.1 Saprospiraceae bacterium | reverse complement strand
GCATTGAGTACAATGTTTAGATCTGCCTCCGGAGTGACAATAATTGCATTGTTCCCCCCAAGCTCTAGAAGACTGCGACCCAGTCGTTGTGCCACCGCCATACCGACAGCCTGTCCCATTTTGGTACTGCCAGTCGCCGAAATCAGTGGGAGCCTTCTGTCATTTGTCATTAATTCTCCCACTTCCTTGCCTCCGTTGATCAGAGAGGAGACGGCAGCAGGAGCACCGTTTCTTGCAAGTACATCCATCAGGAGGAGATGGCAAGCGACACCACACAAAGGAGTCTTTTCAGAAGGTTTCCAAATGCACACATCGCCACAGACCAGTGCAATCATTGCATTCCAAGACCATACGGCCACAGGAAAGTTAAAAGCAGAAATGATGCCTACAACGCCCAGTGGGTGCCATTGTTCGTACATGCGATGCAAAGGCCGCTCCGATTTCATGGTTAGGCCGTATAGTTGTCGCGATAAACCCGTGGCGAAGTCACAGATGTCTATCATCTCTTGCACTTCGCCGAGGCCTTCCTGTAAGCTCTTCCCCATCTCATAGGAAACCAATTTTCCAAGCTCTTCCTTGTTGCGGCGCAATACGTCACCATACTGCCGCACCACCTCTCCTCGCTTAGGTGCTGGCCAACTGCGCCAAACCGTAAAAGCGCGTTCCGCCTCATCACATACAAAATTGTATTGTTCTGCAGATGTTTGAGTCACTGATGCGATCAATCTACCATCTACTGGCGAGAAGGACTGGATTTCTGTATCGCCATCCAGCTGTTGCGCACCAGACCAGGTACCGGCATTGCGCTCAGCGATGCCCAGATTTTGCAAAAACATTAGGTCCATATAGTTGGTAATTTTTCGCAAAGGTGCATAAACGCCACAAATAAAAAGCACATGAATAGATACCATTCAGCACACCTAGCGTCCTCTCACATTCGTTTTTGATGTATGATTGTCAGGGCATTGACAATAGCAATGTTGGTTTTTAGTTTACAATATTCAAGAAGCCAACCGAATCTCGTACCCAATCCGGGCTTTGAGCATATTGCCATTAATCCAGATGGGTGGTTCTATAAAGGAGAAGACTTTACCCGTTCCATCGACTCCTGGTCTTCGGCAACACAAGCGTCACCTGATCATTACGGACACTTTTCGAAGATTCCAGACAGTTGGCAAGCAAAAGGGTTTGGAGATCAACAACCACATTCCGGGATAGGCATGGCAGGCATTACACTTTATGGCTGTACAAAAGGAAAACCGCATTGCAGGGAATATCTCCAAGTTGCGCTAGAAGCACCTACCGTTCCTGGCCAGGAATATTCTCTATCGTTTTGGACAGCGCCACTTAGACCCGGTCTGCGCGTAAATCGAATTGGAGCACTTTTTTCACAAACAAAGCTTGCAGGAAACACCGACAGACTGTTGGACTTTTCGCCACAACTACAATGTGATGATGTGGTTGCCGATGGAAGCAACGCATGGACCAAAGTCAGTTTTTCATTTACTGCAGACAAAGAATATCGATTTCTAGTCCTTGGCAATTTTTTTGACGACGGGGAGACTGCAGTAAGCCATGGCCCCAAGCATCGCCATGGGTTTGCTTACTACTACATAGACGATGTGGTACTTAAAAAGGCAAACCCATTGTTAGAAGTCAAAGACCCATTAGCCGACTGGTACCCACTTAGAGAAGGAAGAAGTATTGAGATAAAGGTGCTTTTTGATGTAGATAAGCATCAGTTGAAAAGGCAAGCACAACATGATCTGGATAAACTGGCGCTGTTGTTGATGCAATACCCCCAGATGAAAATCGAAATAGCCGGCCACACCGATAGCACCGGCAATTTTATTTACAATATGTCGCTATCGGACCGAAGAGCACGTGCAGTTGTAGGTTTCCTCGCAGAGCAAGGGATAGAGATGGAGCGCATGATCGCAAATGGACACGGGCCCACTCAACCCGTTGCTTCCAATGGGACCTTTGAAGGCAGACAGCTCAATAGAAGGGTAGAGTTTAGAATCCTTGAAATGTAGCAGCGCCATATATCGCTATATTTGATATATGTTGCCGAGCCGATTAGAGAAAGACCGACTGGAAGCGGGCTGCGATGAAGCCGGGCGAGGTTGCCTTGCGGGTCCAGTCTTTGCGGCAGCTGTAATTCTGCCCGCGGATTTTCAACATGAAAACCTAAAAGATTCGAAACTGTTGGACGAATCTCAAAGGAAGGCGATGTCCATCTTGATTCGCAAAAGTGCTATCGCGTATGCAATCTCGTTTTGTAGCCCCTCGAAAATCGATCGAGTGAATATCCTGAATGCTTCGTTTGCCGCCATGCACGCGGCCATTAAGCGATTAAAACCGGCACCCGAACACCTGCTAATTGATGGTAATCGATTTAATCCTCTGGGTACATTTTCTTTCGATTGCATCATAAAAGGCGATGGGAAGATCGGATCTATCGCCGCTGCCTCCATCCTGGCCAAGACAGCCAGGGACGCATACATGCTGAGGAAACATAAGCTCCACCCTGAATATCAGTGGATTACCAATAAAGGGTATCCGACAGCAGCGCATCGCCAAGCAATTCAAGAACATGGACTAACCCCACTGCATCGACTCTCTTTTAAACAACTTCCGAATCCGGATCAGCTGATCCTTCCCTTCTAGTGGTTATACACTTACGAAAGGATTGAATTCTTTTTCATGGCCGATTGTGGTACTGGGTCCGTGACCCGGGTAGATCACCGTCTCATTGGGCAACGCATATAACTGCGTTTGGATGCTGTGGACCAGTGTATTGTAGTCTCCCCCGGGTAAATCCGTGCGCCCGATGCTCTCGCGAAATAGGACATCTCCCGCGATCACAAATCCATCTTCACGGTGATAAAGACACATGCTGTCGGGAGAGTGCCCGGGTGTAGAGAGCAGCATAAAAGACTGATCACCCAAAGGCACCGATTCACCGGCGACCAGGAATCCTGTTGGGGTTGGGGAAGGCTTGCAGAAAAAGCCATAGCTAGTGGCAATCGAAGTCGATCGGGAGAGATAGTCCAGCTCGCCTTCCGGAATTAGAAAAGGGCAGTTATATCGATCGACGGCCCACTTGTTGCCGAACACATGATCCAAATGACAATGCGTGTTGATCACCATGTTTATGGATAACCCCATTTCTGAAATCTTATCTGCAAGAGAATTCTCTTCATCTGCTGTATGGCAGCCAGGATCAATCAGCAGTGCATTCTTATCTGCATCAAAGACCAAATAAGTGTTCTCTTGAAAAGGGTTCATGGTTAAAGCAATAACGCTGGTCATGGTTTGTTCGTTATAGTGTGGACTACTCGCATGGAATGTTGTACTTTTCCAAGCTGCCAAAAGTAATGAACAATAAGATTACAAGATATACATGGACAGTGATTTTGGCCGGGCTCTGTTTGGTGGCCGAGGCCCAAGTCTCTCGTGTAGAATTTGGCAAGAATCGAATTCAATATCACGATGATTTCGATCAATGGCTACTCTACGAAAGCCAAAACTTCATTACTTATTGGTATGGAAAGGCCAGGAATCATGGCATTTCTGCGGTCAAGCTGGCTGAACAGGATCATGATGAAATCTTGGACCTCATAGAACATCGCATCAATGAGAAGATTGAGATACTGGTGTACTCGGATGTCTCTGACCAAAAGCAAAGCAATATCGGTGCAGACGAGACCTTTGTAAGCTCATCTGGTAGGACCAAGTTAGAAGGTACCAAGCTCTTCGTCTATTTCAATGGAGATCACGAAGACCTCCGTGTACAGATTCGCAAGGGCATCGCCGAGGTCTTTCTAAATTCCATGTTTTACGGTTCTAACCTTCAGGAGTTGGTGCAAAGCCGCCGATCCAATAACATTCCGGTGTGGTTTACAGAAGGTCTGATTGAATATATTGGAAGGTCCTGGGATAGCGAGTCCGATGATGACCTGCGCAATATATTTACCACCTTCAAACGAAAGAAAACCTTCAAACGCCTGAGTGGCAGCCATCCTGTAAGAGTCGGTCAATCGGTGTGGCAATACATCGCAACAACCTATGGAAGGTCCGAAATATCGAACCTTTTGTATCTGACCCGGATCAATCGTAACGTAGAGGACGCCTTTCTTTATGTTTTCGGCATTCCCTTTGAGAGCCTAACCGACCAATGGCTGGACACTAATGCCAAGCGATATGAAGCAGAAAAAGCCCAACTGAATCTGGCGGATGATCAGAAGTTGACGTACAAAAAACGTAAACGAGTACCGATTAGCGAATTGCGCTATAGTCCGGATGGGAAGTTTCTTGCCATTGTTGACAATCAAATCAGTAAGACCCGTGTCGTTTTGAAAGACTTGGAAACTGGAGAACAGACTAAGGTTTTTAAACATGGGTTTCGCAACAATATTCAAGAAACGGATTACGACTACCCCAGCATCGCTTGGCACCCCAATAGTCAAGGACTCTATATCTTATACGAGGCGAGAAATGACATCTGGTTGGAATTTCATAACCTGGCCAAAGGCGAAGTATTGCAGCAATTGATTCCGGAACGTTACGATCGTGTTTATTCAATGGACATTCTCAATGATCGCGATCTGGTCTTTTCCGCTCTTTCCAATGGAAAAGTAGACCTGTTTCTTTACAAAACGAACACGCGCCAGTCAACTCCTTTGACGGATGACATTTATGATGATCTGGAAGTCCGGACGATAGAATACACCTCCGGCGAGATGGGATTTGTATTTGCTAGCAATCGGCCAGATGCTTTTCAGCGAGCCAATTCATTGGATACCCTGTTGCCCTTTCAAAACTTCAATTTGTTCTTGCTTCGCATCGACGAGAATTCGAGACCAAGTATTCATCAGCTTTCACGTCGCGAAACGATCAACTTACGGACCCCCGTACCTACGGGGGTGGGTCAGGTGAGTTTTCTCTCCGATGCAAATGGCGTTACCAATCGAGAGACAGCGAGCATTAGTGCAGCCACCATTTCTGATCGATTGCAAATAGTCACAGCACAAAATGAT
>JAHQVP010000039.1 GCA_019634275.1 Saprospiraceae bacterium | reverse complement strand
GCCAGGTCGATTTCGATGTTGGGAGCCTCAAAGTGCTTTTCAGGATATCCGGCTACGCCAATGCAAAAGTCGGTCTTTGCTCCGTTGTCAATGTTGGCATCCAGATACATGCCATGATTCATCGCGGTGATCTGCTTGACCAGGTCTTCGGCATACTTGTGTCCGCCTTCCTCGGGAACAAATTTTTCGTCAAACTTACGTGCATCTCCACGCAAGGCCAGGACATTGTTGATGTCCAAAAAATTGAGATCGATTAGCGCATTCTCGGTGTCTTCCTTCGTAAACCCACCACAAATGAGATGAGGAACTGCATCTACGCCGTAACGATGCATGATGGCGGCACAAATCCCAACCGTGCCTGGACGTTTGCGAATGGCCGTTTTCTCATAAAACCCATTAGCATTTTCCGTATAGATGTATTCCTCGCGATGATAGGTTACATCCACAAAAGGAGGCTTAAACTCCATTAGGGGATCCAAAACATCAAAAATGGATTGCATGGTTCCTCCCTTGAGGGGTGGCAGGACTTCAAAAGAGACCAGGGTCTCTCCCGCTGCATGCTCAAAATATTCTGTGACTTTCATCCGCTCTCCAATGAGGAGTGCAAATGTAGCAACTTACTTCTTGCCCTTCCGTTTAAACTTGCCTGCTTTCCAGTCTTTAAAAAACTTGGACCAGGCTATAGGATTGAGAATATGCATGGGCTTGGATTGTCCGATGCTGTAGTACGATTCTGCCTGTTTGCGCAGATAATATCCTGTATTTTCTCCTCCATCGGTATCCAGGTTTTCACGCATCTTAAGCATGGTATTGGCCTCTAGGTTCTCTTCGGCTCGTCTTTGCAGGTCATCTGGCACCTCCAGCGCTAAAAACTCGATCTTAAAGTGCTCCCGACTTGGCCACGGATACACCACTGTCTCGGGCAATGTAAAGGTGTCCTGAGTCATGATCTGATAGATGGTATATCGATTGTCCTTAAGCGTATCGGGAATGGTAAATTCTACCGTTCCATATCCAACCGAAGAAAAAACCACTCTTTCCCCTTTGCGTGCTACGATCGAAAAGAAGCCATCTAAGTTGGAGAAGGTCCCCCTTCCGGACCCACTCAACAAAATGTTGGCGAATGGAAGTGGCATGAGGTCTCCTGCGTCGTCTCCGGTGACCACCAGCCCCGAAAATTGCACGATGCTTGAATCCTGTTCTTGTGCCGATGTCACCCCTATGCCCAGCATGAGGAGGGTAAGCAAAATGATCCAGCGTACTCCAGAGTTAAACATAAGGTGAAAATTAGCGATTCTCAGCCAGATCAACGCCACAAGAGCCCAGATCTGCCGAATCCACGGGACAGTTTAACCAGATCTTAACGCGTCAGTGGCTTAGGGCCAGTTTCAAAACCTCTTGCATTCGGTCTACGTAAACTACCTCGATCCCCGACATAAATTCTGGGTTTATCTGCTTGACATCTGATTCGTTTCCGCGGCAAAGGATCACTTTCTTAATGCCTGCACGTCGCGCGGCCAGCACCTTCTCTTTGATCCCTCCCACGCGCAGAACCCGACCTCGCAAGGTGATCTCTCCGCTCATGGCCAAATAGGGATTGACTTCGCGCTTAGTGAAAGCAGAGGCCAAAGAGGTCAGCATGGTCACTCCAGCCGAAGGTCCATCTTTCGGTATTCCACCCTCAGGAACATGAATGTGCACATCCGTCTCTTTAAACTGGTCGTCATCGATGCCAAACTGGGCGGCATTCGATCTCAAAAAACTCATCGCCGTAGCAGCCGATTCCTTCATGACATCTCCCAAATTGCCCGTCAATGTCAGCTTGCCTTTGCCTGGGCTCAGGCTGGTTTCGATAAATAGGATATCGCCTCCCACGCTCGTCCATGCCAGTCCCACAGCTACTCCAGGAATCTGTGCTTGTTGATACATGTCGCTATTGAATGGTGCAGGCCCCAACACTTCTTCCAGATCTTTGGCGCCGACCGTCACTTTTGAAGCGCCCTCCAGGGCAATTTCTTTGGCAGCATGGCGCATGACGCCAGCCAGTCTTCTGCTCAGATTCCTTACGCCTGATTCTTTGGTATAATGCTGAATGATGTCTTTCAGTGCTGCAGCAGACAGACTTATCTGCTTGGCCTTGACTCCATTCTCTTTACGCTGCTCTGGTATCAGATGTTTCTTCGCTATCATGGTCTTCTCTTCCAGAGAATAGCCGCTGATCTGGATGATCTCCATACGATCTCGCAACGCCGGCTGGATGGAATTCAGGGTGTTTGCCGTGGCTATAAACATCACCTTAGAAAGGTCGTAGTCTACCTCCAAGTAATTGTCGTGGAAAGTACTGTTTTGTTCGGGATCCAATACCTCCAACAATGCGGAAGATGGATCTCCCCGAAAGTCTTTGCCCACTTTATCGATCTCATCCAGAATGAAGACGGGATTAGATGATTTTGCCCGTTTTATGCTTTTGATGATGCGACCCGGCATCGCCCCAATGTAGGTTTTACGATGGCCTCGTATCTCCGACTCATCGTGCAATCCACCCAGGCTGATCCGTACAAATTTTCTCTTGAGCGCAGTGGCAATCGACCGTCCCAGTGATGTCTTTCCCACCCCGGGAGGGCCAACCAAACAAATAATGGGTGACTTCATGTCTCCCTTTAGCTTAAGTACAGAGAGATGCTGAATGATCCTGTCCTTGACGTCTTCCAATCCGTAATGGTCACGGTCCAGTACCGTCTTGACGTTCTTCAAATTGAAGTTGTCCTTGGTATACTCATTCCAGGGAAGGTCCGTCATCAAATCCAAATGATTGAGTACCACAGAGAACTCCGCAACCTGTGGATTCATGCGCTTGAGTTTGGCGATTTCCTTGTCAAACACCTTCTGCGTTTCCTCGCCCCAATTCTTCTTTTTTGCCTTGGCCTCCAACTCTTTCAGCTCCTCCTGATGAGGACTTTCGCCCAATTCTTCTTGTATGGTGCGCAATTGCTGATTGAGAAAATAGTCACGCTGCTGTTTCTCAATGTCGCCTCTGACCTTTGAGTCAATCTCATCCTTCAGTTCAAGGATCTGCATTTCCTTGTTCATGTGGCTCAGAATGATCTGTGCTTTGTCGCCCAGGTTTCCCTTCTCTAAGATCCCCTGTTTCTCCGCGACAGAGATGGCAAGATTGGACGCGATAAAATCCAGTAGAAAAACATTGTTGTCAATGTTATTGAGCATGACCGCCGCCTCGGAGGGAATGTTGGGCGACAACTTGATGATTTTGGCCGCCAGGTCTCGTATGGTACTGATCAAGGCATTGAACTCCATCTCATTCTCAACGGGAACGTAATCCAGGTCTGTCACTCTACCTTCCATATAGGGGTCTTCGGCAAGAACGGCATCCAATGCAAACCGCTTGCGTCCCTTGAGGATGGTGGTCGTAGTGCCATCCGGCATTTTGATCATCTTCAAAATGCGTGCGAGTGTGCCCGTCTCATATAGATCTTCGCGTCCAGGTTCCTCCACCGAAGGATTTCGCTGAGATAAAACAGCCAGTATTTTCTCGCCATCATGTGCCTTCCGCACGGCCTTGATCGATTTGTCTCTTCCGATGGTGATCGGAATGATGATCCCTGGAAAAAGCACTGTGTTTTTCAGCGCAAGAATCGGAACCAGATCTGGTAGATCGAGGTGACTGAAGTCGTCTTCATCATCATCGAGTGGCATGATCGGCAACATCTCGCGATCCTCGTTGTCCAATACTTTCAGTGAGTCAAACATATATCCGTATTTAAATTGCCATTGTGGCAGAAAAGGCCTTCCCGACCCAATCATGAGTCGCAGCGCAATTCGCGTGCCATTGCCAGAATGCCCCTAATCCGGGGCCCAGAATGGGAATGTTTAGATAAAAGTTCGGCCAAAAAGTCAGTCTGCAAGGACTGCTTCATCACCGACTGCCGCCTCAATCTCCTCGACTTGATCTTCCAGATCATCGATTTCTACCTTCAGGTTATCGATGATAAACCGCTGCCGATCAGGAGTGTTTTTTCCCATATAGTAAGTGAGGACATCTTCGATCTTAGTTTCCTCATCCAAGACTACGCTTTCTAAGCGGATGTCATCCCCGATAAAATCACCAAACTCATCAGGAGAGATCTCTCCCAGTCCTTTAAATCTGGTAATTTCTGCCTTGCCTCTAAGTTTGGCAATGGCCTCTAATTTTTCCCGTTGACTGTAGCAGTAAAAGGTTTGCTTCTTGTCCCGCACTCTAAATAGCGGGGTATCGAGAATGTACAGATGACCTTCTCTCACCAAGTCAGGAAAAAACTGCAGGAAAAAGGTCAACAATAACAGGCGAATATGCATCCCATCCACATCCGCATCGGTCGCAATAATCACTTTGTTGTATCGAAGGCCCTCTAATCCGTCCTCAATGTTGAGGGCATGTTGAAGGAGGTTGAATTCTTCATTTTGATAGACGATCTTCTTGGTCATCCCATGGCAATTCAAGGGCTTTCCCCGTAAGGAAAAGACGGCCTGAAACTTCACTTGTCGGGCCTTCGTGATCGAACCACTCGCGGAATCTCCTTCCGTTATGAAGATCATGGTCTCTTCTTTGTGTTCCTGATCTTTCTTCTTCTTGCTGTTGAGATGTACGTGGCAATCTCGCAACTTCTTGTTGTGCAGATTGGCCTTCTTGGCCCGCGCATTGGCCAGCTTCTTGATTCCGGCTATTTCTTTTCGCTCCCGCTCAGACTGCAGTATTCGCGCTTTTAGGGCCTCTGCCACGTCGGGCTCACGATGCAAAAACTCGTTGAGTTCTTTCTTTATAAAATTTCCAACAAACGTATTGATGGTCAAGTCGTCAGGAGCAATGTTTAAGCTCCCCAGCTTTGTCTTCGTCTGGGACTCGAAAACGGGTTCTTCTATACGCACACTAATGGCAGCAATGATGGAACTGCGCACATCTTTTGCTTCAAAATTCTTTCCATAGAAGTCCCTGACCGTATCCGCAATAGCGGACTTAAAAGCATTTAAGTGTGTACCTCCCTGGGTTGTATACTGACCGTTTACAAAACTGTAGTACTGTTCTCCGTAGTGGTTGCCATGTGTGAGGGAGACCTCGATGTCCGTACCTTTTAAATGAATGATCGGATACCGGAGTTGCTCATTCTGTGTCTTGTTTTCGAGCAGATCCAACAGGCCATTGCGGGAGTAGATGGTTTTGTTGCCAAACTTCATCTTCAACCCGGTGTTGAGGTAGGCATAATTCCACAGCTGACGTTCTACATGTTCGGCCAGAAATCGATAGTCTTTGAAAATGGTGGCATCCGGTCGGAACACAATTTCGGTACCGTTTTCTTCAGACATCTTCTTGATGCGCGACTCCTCGGTCTTCTCCCCTCGTTCGAAAGTTGCCCATTTGCCTTTTCCGTCTCGATAAGCGGCTACTTTAAAGTAGTCAGAAAGCGCATTGACGGCCTTGGTACCCACTCCATTCAGGCCTACCGATTTCTTAAACGCTTTGTTGTCATACTTTCCTCCTGTATTGATTCTGGAGACACAATCCACTAATTTGCCCAGCGGAATCCCTCTGCCATAATCTCGGATCATCACCTCTCCATCCTGAATTTGGATCTCAATCGTTTTGCCGAATCCCATCACGTATTCATCGATGCTGTTGTCAAGCACTTCTTTCAGCAATACGTAAATGCCGTCATCGGCAGCTTTACCGTCTCCCAACTTGCCAATGTACATGCCAGGGCGCAGTCGAATGTGTTCTTTCCAGTCTAAGGAGAGTATGTTGTCCTCGTTATATTGGACTTCTTGCATATCAAAAAATTCTAGGCACGGCTAAAGCCATCAATTCAGAAAAACGAAGATATGGTGTTTTTAGCTAATGTATCAACCAAACTACCTTCGTGCTGTAGGAGGCATAACGCCAATGGGAAACTGAGCTGATCCATTGTGCGTAAACTTGACCGTACTTTCTACTGGTAGTGTATAATGATTCATGAAGCTGGAGAAAAAAGCAGATAACTCGGCCACTTCAATATTTCTCGAATCTGGCTTGAGGTAATAGGAAAGATGGTCGATGGCTCCTGTATTATTCCAAAATAGTTTGAGCCAGACTTTCACTCCATTGAGATCAAAATCAATGGTTTTGGCGTATTCCTCCATCTCTGTCACCATGTGCATCCAGCGATCAAACGCTACCGTCATGTCGTTTTTACACACAGCCAACAAGATCTCGTGATACTCTTCATACAAGGCTCCGTAGCGATCTTCATGCTCCCCGATCAAAAACACCTTTGGCAGTGGTTCTGCCTCTTCCGCCATCTGTTGTGCAGAAACCGGCGCCACCATACTGGCTGTCAGAAAAGCTCCAAAAAGAATGAAAGATCTAAGCATTAAAATCTAAGATAGTAGAATATGGAAACAACGCAGCAACCCGACAAAGTTTTTCTATTTGACTATTTAACACGCTTTAACATATTAAAAATTATTACCATTTAATTTTCAGGCAATCACCTCCACTGTGCAGGACCAACGCGCGTTATGCGTGTACACTTGCGCCGATTGCCCATGGTGCATTCCAACCGAAACTGTTGAGGTCGAGAGGGGCAAATCAATGGATTACCGTGTATTCGCTTAGCAATAGGATGTTGTATATTCCTGCCGCGAAATAACCTTAAGGAATAAAACCACTGTAGATCGTATGAATAATCGAAGCAAAAGCAACCAGAACAGAAGGTCCTTTATTAAGAAAAATGCGCTGCTCGCCAGTGGCGTAATGATTGTGCCCAGACATGTACTGGGCGGAAAGGGCTACATTGCTCCAAGTGATACCCTCCACGTAGCCGGGATTGGAGTCGGAGGCAAGGGGCAAAGCGATCTCAGTAGTTTTTCTGAGTCTCCCAATGTAAAGGTCGTTGCCCTCTGTGATGTTGATGATCGAAGGGCCGTAGAAAGTAGAAAGCGCTATCCAGATGCACCATACTTTCACGATTACCGTAAGATGTTAGACAAACACGCCGATGATATCGATGCGGTATCGGTCTCTACACCCGATCATATGCATGCCGTGCAAGCGTACGCTGCCATGTCCCGTGGCAAGCATGTCTACGTTCAAAAGCCACTTACCCATGACATCTACGAGGCACGAGTCCTCACAGAGGCCGCCAGAAAGTTTCGGGTGGTCACCCAGATGGGAAACCAAGGAGCCTCAGGAGATGGGGTCCGCAAGATGAAGGAGATGGTAGACGCTGGAATGATTGGCAAAGTACATACCGTCAAATGCTGGACCAATCGCGCCATATGGCCACAGGCGCTGGCTACGCCGACTCAAAAGCAAGAAGTGCCCAAAGAGGTGCAATGGGACTTGTGGCTCGGCACTGCCCCATATCGCGAATATCATGAAGCGTATATGCCATGGAATTGGAGAGGCTGGTCCGATTTTGGCACTGGTGCACTGGGCGACATGGCATGCCACATCATGGATCCGGTATATCGAATCCTTCCTATTCTCTATCCCAGCAAGGTTGAATGCAGTGTTGCCGGATTGTACCTGGACAAGTTCAAGGAGCTCGAATATCCCGACAGCTTCCCCGGATCGAGCAAAATTCACCTCACGTACCCGCGATTGGATGGAGACGGAGACATTAAGGTAACCTGGTTGGATGGTGGACTTCTACCCGAGCGTCCCGATGATCTCCTGCCAGAAGAGCCCCTTGGAAATTGGGACGGAGGGGTCATCTTCGAAGGCTCGGAAGGCATTGTGATGGCCGATTGTTATGGAGCCAATCCCAGGCTTCTTCCCTCAAGTAGAATGGAAGAGGAAATGCCTGCAGAAACAGAGGCACGCGTACCCGAAGGACATTACCTTCAATGGGTAAATGCCTGCATGGCAGGGTACGAAGACGGTGTCACCAGTAGTTCGTTTGACTATGCGGGTCCTTTCACCGAAAGTTTGCTGATCGGCAATTTGGCAATCAAAGCTTATCTGATAAAAAATCCCGATCTCAAAGAAGACAACTTCTGGTCCGGCGCCAACCGTTACCTGGGT
Organism: Saprospiraceae bacterium; assembly: GCA_019634275.1. Classification (GTDB taxonomy): domain Bacteria; phylum Bacteroidota; class Bacteroidia; order Chitinophagales; family Saprospiraceae; genus CAJQNM01. The sequence goes on along the minus strand of JAHQVP010000039.1, from coordinate 2,886 downwards.
CGTAAGACCTTGCATTGGGATGCTGAAAATATGCGGATCACCAACTACGAACCTGCCAATCGATACGTTCGCAGAACGTATCGAGACGGGTATGATTTGGGTTAACGATAGGTCGTTTGCCAACCTCTTTCTAGTGCCTGGCTTAGGTCGGAATGAGTACTGATCAGCAGCGTCCCGAAACAGATTAGTCAAAATCAGTTTGCAAAAGGGGCCACACCTAGCGAGCCCTGCCCTCATATACATATTATATTTTTTCATAATATATTATATATTTGCACTGAATCGACTACCACAATCATGCTGATCGACTTTGTCGTGCTGTGTCTGCTGTTCACTGCGGTATTGGCCGGCTTCCAACAAGGCTTGTTTCGAAGTTTTACCCTGCTGCTCTCTTGCTTCTTTGCAATGATCGCCTGTCTCGTGATGACTCCCGCCCTAATCCGCTTTCTGGAGCATTCCTTTGGGCAATTCGAAATCGCCTATCAGTTTGTGGCTACCATCCTCTTTTTCCTCTTGATTACGTTGATTCTCTACCAACTTTTACAAGAACTAAACCGAGGAGAGCGAGCTACTTATATCAGGATGAGCCTTGGCAGTCTAATGTTGTGTGGAATGATGCTGTTTAGCATCGGGGTGATTAGTGGTTTTCTGGAGCGGTCAGGCTTGATTAAGGCTGAGGTAATCGCGGACACGCATTGCTCACTAGTCATTCAACCGATCCAAAACCTGACGTCCTCCATATGCGAAAAAGCCATGATCGGTGCCGACACCATCAAAGAGCGCACTCAAGAGAAACGGCGAGAAGCTCTTTCTCGAATCAATTAAGTGTCTTCCACAATTCGTCCTTGAGCGCAGTCAGGCCATATCCCGACACGGCGGAAATATACAGGTACTCTGGCAACTCCTCCAGTTCTTCTTTCAAGAGTTCCAGCCACTCCTCATCAACCAGATCCACCTTGGTGATGGCAATCAACCGCTTCTTGTGCAGCAGTTGAGGATCATACTTTTCAAGTTCGTTGACCAGAATATGGTACGTAGCTACGATGTCATCCACATCGCAAGGGATCAGAAAGAGCAGTGCCGAATTCCGTTCTATGTGCCGCAGAAATCGATACCCTAAGCCTTTCCCTTCGCTTGCTCCCTCGATGATGCCCGGAATATCGGCCATCACAAAAGAGCGGCTGTCTCGATAGCTTACAATGCCTAAGTTGGGTTTTAACGTGGTAAAGGGATAGGCACCAATCTTAGGTTTAGCGGCAGAAAGAACCGAGAGTAGGGTAGATTTCCCCGCGTTCGGAAAGCCTACCAGGCCGACATCCGCCAACACTTTAAGCTCAAGGACCTTCCAAATCTCCTGGCCAGTCTGCCCTTCCTGGGCAAATTTTGGAGATTGCCTGGTGGAGGACTTAAAATGATGATTGCCCAGACCACCCTGTCCCCCTGATACAAGAATGGACTCTTGACCATGTTCAATGATTTCAAGATTCCTTTCCCCAGATTCTACATCCACAGCGACGGTACCAAGAGGCACTTCCAGCACGATGTCCTCACCATCCGCCCCAGTACGTAAGTTCGCTCCTCCAGGTCCACCGTTGCCGGCGATCACATGCTTGCGAAACTTAAGCGGTAGTAAGGTCCACATGTTCCGATTGCCTCGTAAAATGATATGACCTCCCCTACCTCCATTGCCACCATCAGGGCCGCCCTTGGCCGTGGTTCGATCACGGTGAAAATGGACAGATCCCGCACCTCCATGACCAGACCTGCAACAGATCTTTACGTAGTCAATAAAATTTTGCTCAGCCACGGATGGTCAGATGGTCGGGTCAGGCAGTTTGAGCCTGCTCAACGAGTTTTGACAGACGGGCGTATACCTCGTCTATAGATCCCATGCCATTGAGTTCGTAAGCGACGTCTGCTCGATCGTAATAGTCGAACACGGGTGCCGTCTGTTCTTTGTATACCTGGATTCTTGCACGGACGGTATCCTCGTCAGCATCGTCGGTTCGACCAGAGGTCTTGGCACGTTCTAAGATCCGCTGTACAATCTCCTCCTCATCCACGGCGAGCGCAATCAGGACATTAATTCGCTCCTGATCCTCAGCCAACATGGCATCGATCGCCTCAGACTGAACAATTGTTCTGGGGAATCCATCATAGATTACTCCCTTCGCTTCAGGATATTTCTCTACGGCGCTGCGCAGCATGCCCAAAACCACCTGATCTGGTACGAGCTCTCCAGCATCAATAAATCGCTTGGCTTCTAACCCCAATTGTGTTCCATTCTTGATTTCCGAACGCAATAAATCTCCTGTGGAGATGTGGAGCAATTCGAATGCCTCTGCTAGCTTCTTGGCCTGTGTCCCTTTGCCGGATCCCGGAGGACCAAACAGGATGATGTTAAACATAGTTTTCCCTTGAGAGGCAAAGATACGAAGACCTTAGTTAAACATGCTTACAGGACCCGCCTAACCCCCTTATATCTTTTCGACCAGTATTTGGACCTGGACATGCTCTCTTCAACGACCCCAGCCGATGACGAACTGTGGATCATATGCAGATCTCCCCGACGATTGGAAGTCACGATACCTACGTGATTTATCCGCCCTTTCTGAATGAAGAATACAAGATCACCGGGTCGCGCATCCAATCGAGAAACTTTCTTCCCAAACCTAAATTGATCGGATGCTTTACGCGGAATACTGACGCGATGTTTATCAAAAACATAAGCGGTCAATCCCGAACAATCAAAACCGCTTCGCTTGGTGCCGCCATATCGATATGGAGCATCCAATAGACTACGAGCCGTCTCAACGACGCGCTCCCCTCTCGCGGAGGCTCGGCCACTTTTTGCAGAGGCACACGACTGCAATAAGAACAAGGATG
>JAHQVP010000038.1 GCA_019634275.1 Saprospiraceae bacterium | reverse complement strand
GCATGGCGGCCTCTGGAGAATCCTTGGTCTCTCACCTTTCAGCACCTCTGCCCTTCTTATTTAAAGTATTAGACGTACGAGACATGCTTTCCATCCAGGTACATCCCAACCTGGATCAAGCGAGCCAAGGTTTCGAAAAGGAAGAGGAAGAGGGCGTCTATCCGGCTCACCATCCTGATCGAACCTACAAGGATTCAAACCATAAACCTGAACTCATGGTGGCCCTATCGGAGTTCTACCTGGTTCAGGGGTTTCGATCGCATGCCGAAATCGATCTCGCCCTTAGACAACATCCAGAATTTTCTGCACTACAGAATACGTTTCACGAGCAAGGCTTGCGGGGACTGGTGCGCCAGTGGATGACATCATCACAAGAGGACGTAAATGCTGTACTTCGACCGCTTGGTAAGCGTATAAAGCCTCTTTATGAGGCAGGTCAGTTGGATAAAGGAGAGATCGATTTTTGGGCCGCGCGGGCATACTTCACCTTCAATCGCAAAGGAGTATGCGACCGTGGCATTTTGATGCTGTATTTGATGAATCTTGTCTGCCTGGAACCCGGTCAAGCCGTTTTCCAGCATCCGGGTCAAATGCATGCCTATCTGGAAGGCCAGAATGTGGAGTGCATGGCTACATCAGATAACGTAGTCCGAGGAGGCCTTACGCAAAAGAAGATAGACATCGAAGAGCTCCTCTCCATCACCGACTTCTCTGCCACCAATCCCAAAATCATCCAGGAAATGGAAGGGACCAAAGGCGTGCATCGATACATCCTACCAGAATGGTGTCAGGATTTTAGATGTTATCGCCTGGAGGGAAATGGCGAACTCCCGGATGCCATGGAACCGCGTCTGGTCTTCTGCCTGGAGGGCAAGGTCACACTTCAGCAAGCCCAAGGTCCCGCTCTTGTGCTTGGGGCTGGTGAAGCTGCGCTTGTGCTGCCGGGTCCTTGTACTTTTCAAAATGATGGCGGCCGTACATTTACCTGTTCGTGACATCCATGCACACTAAAAAAACCGACCGGTACTTCGATATCTCTTATTAATCAACATCCGACATGAAGAAATTGCTTTTGACTGCCATCTGGACATCCCTGTTTTTAACTTCGTGCTTTACCAAGTCTGAATCCTATCCTTTGGACCCCGACCAAGGCTATACCCTAGTCATTGAAGGATTTGATTGGGGTGCGGCTGCTAGCAAAGTCATCCTTACGATGCAGGAAAAGGTATCAGAAGTCCAAGTCGAAGATTTCGAGGTGCACGTCAAACGAGCAACCGACTGCAGTGCCCTCCATGCCCATGATGCAGAAGGTAGATTGCGCATCCATCATGCATACGTATCCGACGAAAAAGGCGCAACGGTCTCCGAGGGAAAGCATGTGACCTTGGTCCTTGTAGCCACTCCGCACGATCGGCTCAATGCTCCCATGATGTACTTTGGTCAAAACCCCAAGTGTCCGGGCAATCGATGGCTTGATTTTAATCTTTCCATTCGCGGCACAGACGGACACACGTGGGACAAAGAAATAAACCGAATAATGCCTTTGATTGATGACTTTGATCTGTCGGGCCGTTTTACCCAGGACAACATCACCTTGTCATATGCATCCTTCGCTCCGGCAAACGTGGAGGACAAACGACCACTCATCATTTGGCTCCATGGTGGCGGAGAAGGAGGCGACGACCCATCCATTGCATTGATTGCCAATCGAGCTGCAAATTATGCAGCGCCAGAAATACAGGCCTATTTTGAAGGAGCACACGTACTGGTCCCCCAGAGTCCCACATTTTGGATGGACAATGGCAAAGGACAATATACCCGTGGGGAAGTTGACGATATGTATCATCATGTGCTGATGGCATTGATCAAAGAATTTGTCAGAGAAAATCAAAGCATCGACCCCAACAGAATTTACATCGGGGGCTGCTCCAATGGTGGCTACATGACCCTCAAGTTGTTGTTAGAGCATCCTGATTACTTTGCCGCCGCCTTTCCCAGTGCCTTGGCCTACTTTGCCGAGAATCTCAATCCTGCTGACATTAATCGCATTAAGGACATTCCCATTTGGTTCATTCACAGCAAGGATGATGAAGTCACTGCAGCCGATCAGACGGTTGTCCCCGTGTATCACATGCTTATGGAGGCAGGGGCAGGAAACGTTCACTTCAGTTTTTTCGATCATGTCGTAGACATCACCAATCAATTTGGTGGCAATGATCATCACTACAACGGTCATTTTTCCTGGATCTATAGCCACACCAACAAATGTCAACTAGACTTTGATGGTAAGCCAGTAAAGGTTGACGGTCAACCGATCACTTTGATGGGCTGGCTGGCAAGTCAAAAAAGAGCGCACTAGACCGTGCAAAAGAAAAGCCTATGAGAATTCTTGAAAGGCAATAGGTGCACCAATCAATCCATCCGGAATACCGAATCCATCCACCAGGACCCCTACCTGCTGGCGAAGTTCCCTACACAATCTGTCCACCTGGCGACGGATGGCCTTTGTCTTAATGCCCTCCATGTAGTCATGTTCCAGATACCATCCCTTATGATCTTCGATGGTAGATAAGGCAAAGAGCCGTAAGACTTCTAGCATAAGAACCTTGAGATCTCCATCCAGGCGATCCACCTCCTCCACAAATTGCTGCAACAGGACCAATTCAACATGGGCTTGAGCCAGTGCCACCATGTGTGTTTGCGTACGTAGGAAGATGTCATAAGGTGTGATCCGTTTCTTGAGCATCGTCCGCATTCGGTCAGACAAGGTGTGTAAGAGTTTGCGCTCCCTAAATCGAAAAGCGTGATTAAAGAAAGCCGTATCCACCAAGTGATCTGCATCAGTTTTCCGCTTATAAATCGGATTGATGGTCACGAGTGAATCCGTAGCCTGTGATCGAAGATATCGGTATACGCCCAGGAATCCGGCCTCGTGGAAGGCATCCTTAAACTGTCCCAAAAGTCCTTTGGCTACGAGCTGCATGAGCACCGTATTATCCCCTTCGAACGTTGCGAATATATCGGAGTCCGCTTTGAGATCAGCAAAGCGGTTGATCCATAGATAGCCCTTGCCTCCACAGGCTTCGCGACATTCCTGAATGGTATCAGTGGCGAGCCAGGTGGCATACGACTTTAGACCTGCAGCGATGGTTTCGATCTCTCTGACTTCCTCCTCGTTATTCCTGGCATATCGCTTCATGAGATGCTCCAGTGCAAAATGGGCTGCATACACTTTACTCAGCTTGGGCAATAACCTGCGTTGATGAGTGGGATAGTCCATGATAATGGTCTCACTAGAATGTTTATCCGGACCAAACTGTCGTCGGTGCAAAGCATACTTAACGGCAATGGTCAACCCGACTTTTGCAGCGGACAGTCCTGCTTTGCCTACGCATATTCTACCCCCTACCAAGGTGCCTAACATGGTAAAGAAGCGCTTCGAAGGATTCCCAATAGGGCTTTCGTATCGACCTGTCACCGTTATCTTTCCAAAGCGATCGAGTAGATTTTCTCGGGGTACCTTGACATGGTCAAACCAAATGCGGCCATTGTCTACGCCGTTGAGCCCCATCTTATATCCATTGTCCTCGATGCGTATGCCTTCGAGAAGCTGGCCCTCGGCATCTCTTATCGGCACCAAAATTGCATGGACGCCATGATTCTCTCCCTGGACGATCAATTGTGCAAAAACTGAGGCCATCTGACTATCCAAGGCATTTCCAATATATTCTTTACCGGCTCGAAAAGATGGCGAATGGACATCAATGAGACCGGTATCGGGGTCGTATATGGCAGTAGTCTCAAGATCACGAACGTTCGACCCATGTCCTGTTTCTGTCATCGCAAAGCAACCCGGGAGGCTCAGATCGCCCACGTTTGGAAGGTATTCACGATGATGCCGCTCTGTACCTAAATTGAGAATACTGCCTCCGAACAACCCAAAATGCACACCGAACTTGATGGCTAAACTCAAATCATGAAGTGCAATCGTCTCAAACACAGCGGCATAGGCACCGATATCCGCCTGACCACCCGTTTCGATCGGATAACTCACTTTGCCCAACCCATGTTCTGCTAGATAGGCCAACCATTCAGAGACCTGTTTGCGCTGAGCTTCCTTTGTCGGATGCTTCCTAACCTCAAACACTGGATCAGCCAACAAAGCCCTGACCTTTCTACGCCAATGAACGTGCTCTCCATCCAGTAAACGCTGAATATCCTCTGTCAGCAGCTGCAGGGCAGGATCCTCTTCGGCGGCTTCTCTAGATACAGATCTAAATTGCTCGAGACCACGCAACCCAAGAACTTCCTGAAGGTCACGGATTGCAGACTCAGTAGCACTGGACCCAGGAGCCGTTACCCCTGCGCGAGCTGCACGTTCTCCCACCGCAACGCCCACTTCCGCCAACGAGCTCAGCGCCTTATTGTCGAGATCACCAGCGGCTTCTTTGATTAACTCCAGCCATGTCTTAAAGACTCGATCAGATGGCCATTGTGTCGGATCGGACCAGCGCTTGAGTTGTTTCATTTCTGATTCTGTCAAAGATTCAATCTCATCGATGCGATCATGAATCAAAGCGACTTCGCTGGGACTAAGCATACCATCTGCCCAGGCCACGTAAAACAGCGGCAGAAAAGTGCGCACTGCCGGTGTGTAGGTTTGCATCATCGAGTTTGCCATACTTATTGAATACGAACTCCAGTAAGTTAGTTCAAATTGTTTAGCTTGACGCCACAATAAGAAATGCTAAAACTCATGGGAATGCTTGAAGGGAAAACAGCACTTATCACAGGCGGCTCTCGAGGAATCGGAGCAGGAATCGTCCGAAACTTTGCAGCAGCCGGGGCGAATGTCTTCTTTACCTATCGGAGCTCTTCAGAAAAAGCCGAGGCATTGGTCAACTCTTTGCACGATCAGCCGGGCAAGGTCAGTTGTTTTGCCTCCGATGCAACAGACTTTGAAGCTGCTGGAGAGGCCATCGCAAAGGTAATGGCGGAGGCAGGCAGCCTGGATGTATTGGTAAACAATGCCGGCATCACGCAGGACACTTTGATGTTGCGCATGTCAGAAGAGCAGTGGGATGCAGTGATCAATGCCAACCTTAAATCCGTATTCAATCTGACCAAGCATGCCCTTCGACCCATGCTGAAACAACGCAGCGGATCCATTATTAATCTTAGCTCTGTAGTGGGAGTATTTGGCAATGCGGGACAAGCAAATTATGCAGCATCTAAGGCAGGTATGGTTGGATTTACCAAGTCATTAGCCAAAGAAGTCGGATCAAGAGGTATCAGAGCGAATGTAGTGGCTCCTGGATTTATCGCTACTGAAATGACAGATG
>JAHQVP010000037.1 GCA_019634275.1 Saprospiraceae bacterium | reverse complement strand
CCTAGTGCAAGCCCCAGGACGTTAAGTGCCGTATAGATCTTGTTTCTGGATATGGTACGAAGCGTACTCCGTAAATAGTTGCGTATGAGCGCCCAGGTATCTGTCTTCATCGTGATGTAGATTATTAAGTTGACATGATAAGCTGAAGCAGATACCAGGAAGATAAGGCATATCTATGAAGGAAGGGGCATTAAAGAAAACTTGGACGCAGGGTTCCACAGGATATCCTGCAGAACCATGCTCCTTCTCACGGCTATGTGCTAAACTTTTTCCAGCCCCCTAGAATAGCCCCTGCGATGGCGAGTCCTACTATGCTATATCCTCCCGTGATCCAAGACAGACCGTAAGGACGATCAGCGTACATATTGTTCAGCATGCCCGGTAGATGATTGAAAGCAAATCCGATTACCAATCCAATCAGAGCCCCTTTTACCCATGTATTGCCACCGGCTTTTAGTAAGATCCAGGCCAGGGCGACCATTTGAATGACAGAGGACAAAACATTGGCAATCCAGACTCCAGCGCCCGGCGGATTGGCTTCAACGGTGGCCATATCCAGACCCACATGATTCATCCAAGGTTCACCAAAAAGAGGACCATACCAAAGAAAGCCCAATGGGAACAATACTACAACGGAAACGAGAATGGCCAAGGGATTTAGAATTTGATTTTTCATTTCGTGGATACATTTGATTACCATAAAAGTTAGCGAAAAAAGCCACCTTCGCGCGACCTGTACTGGTATGATGCAGTGAAGCTGTGGCATATTGCTGCCGGCTCATGGATCCAGGAGCAGGGAAGTATGAAACATAAACCATTTTTGGCCGTACTATTGGCTGCCTCACTGGCAGGATTAACTGGTCTTTTTATTAAGCACATGAGTATTCCGGCTACTTCCATTGCCTGGGTCAGGACCGCTGTACCCACCGTACTGCTTGGAAGTATTTTTCTCGCACAGAGAAGAAAGATCTTTCGCGAAAAAGTAGGCCCCATGCTGGTGGCTTCGGTGCTCAATGTTGGTCGGATGTATTTCTTTTTCGTCGCCTTTATTAATACGTCTATTGCCAACGCAACCGTCATGCTCTTTACCTGGCCCGTTTTCGTGACGATTCTAAGCGCCCTGTTCTTGGGAGAACGGATTCGACCCAAACAGGTGGCACTGCTCGTTGTTGCGATGGGAGGTATTGTATTGATTTATGCGCAAGACATTTCCTTTAGTGGGGCCGACTTTGTGGGAATGTCTGCTGCATTGGCGGCTGCTCTGTTTTACTCTATTACCGTCATTATCTTTAAATCGGCAGGCAACAGCTACGGTCGTTTTGAGACCATCTTTTATCAAAATCTTGTCGGAAGCCTCTTCTTCTTGCCGTTCTTTCTGACCAGTTCTATTGTACCTACCCAACTCGATTGGATCCTGACCATCTCTCATGCCCTCTTTCTTGGAACCCTTGCATTTAGTTTCTTTTTCTATGGTTTGCAACACATGCGCGCGTCCCGGACGTCTACTATCGCTTACGTCGAGATAGTGGTGGCGCTAAGCACGGGGGTGCTGATCATGGGAGAAGAACCGTCTCCTCAAATGTTGTTTGGAGGGGCGCTGATCTTACTCTCGACCTTCCTCTTGAGTAGACTGGGCACGGATTCCTAGAGACTGCATGGGGAGCTTACTTGACGGTCTTCTTCTTTTTAGTAGATTTTCGCTGCACCTTTTTCTCCTTACGCTGGTTGCCAGTGGCCCGAGCCGTCGTTTTTCTTTGCGTGACGTTGGTTTTGGTTCCCTTTCGTGATCGCTGGATGGTTGCACTCTTTCTCTCCACGGAGGCTTGTCCTCCAGCACGGCTGATGGTAGTACGCTTGTGGTGTACCTGGATGCTGGAGCGTCGTTGATGTGGTTTATAGACGCGATGAGCTCGACTTACCCTCAGGGTAGGCACGACGTGAAATCTACTTCTTACGGGGCGATGCCAGGCTAGGTAAGTAGCATGGGCTGTCGGGCGCCATGGCCTCCACCAGCGAGGATAGGAAGCGAAGTGCCAGGGAGATACCCATGGGCGATAAGCAGGCCGGTAGAGGAAGCGGACGGATCTCCAGGTCCATACATTGACAACCACGCGGACTGTGTAGGTTGAAGACGAAGGTCCTTTTTCCACACTGCGATCTTCCTGTGCAAAAGGTTCTACGATCATCTCCTCTCCGAAGACATCTTCAAGACCGACAATCTGTGCTATCGCCTCTTCTTTTCCCTGTTTTTCGATTTCAATAACGGCGACATCCTGTTCCTGATCTTTACTCAAGTGCGCTCTGATGACCAACGCATGAGCATCGCCTACTTGATAGGAATGTATGGCTAGATAATCGACCTGACCATCTTGGTCGAGGTCCAGATTATTGACTTTGTTTTCTTGCTGATTGAGCTTGGACTCGAAGTCTTCGGGAGATGCCGATTGGCTATATAGATCAAGCGTTGCACCAAGATCCAGTCCTGCAGATACCTGATTTTGCGCATGGATGCCATGCATGCCGGCCAGCCAGCAGACTAAGAGGGCGGCCAATTGAAAGCTTTTTTTCATGATTGTTGCATTTGTCTTCTTGGACTGATGCAAGCCACAAAGGTTTAATTGACTCAAACAGGGAGAGGTGTCTAATGGTCAGCTTGTCTTTGCCGGGCATTGGAGGAGCATGGCAATCATCTCAAAAAAAAGGGGCATTTCAAGGAAATACCCCTAACGAGAAAGTAGCTTGAAAATAGCATGAGCTGCATACATATTCTTAAGACTCGTCTTTTCGGTGTTTCGTTGGTAAGGAAGTTAGGGAAATTTTAAATAGACCGGCAAGATCCCTTCTAGTCATGAAGGTATTTTTGGCTAACTTCTCAGGATGAAAAAGCGAGATTTCCTCAAAACACTCACTGGTGGATTAGTGGGCGCAGTGGCACCCTTTACTCCCATCGAGCAACTGATAGAGCAGAAGAACAAGAAGACGCCAGAAGAATTGGCCAGTGACGAACAGTTTTGGTCCCAGGTGCGCGCCGGGTACCGTCTCAAGCCAGATTATATTAATCTTGAAAATGGCTACTACTGCATACAACCAACGGAAGTCCTGGAAAAGCACCTGGATCATGCCCGAGCCATCAATTACCAGGGGTCTTGGTATATGCGGAAGAGTAGGTTTAGAAACAAAGAGATGGTCGCCAATCGCCTGGCAGACTTCGTGGGTGCAGAACATGGCGAGGTGGTGGTCACGAGGAATACTACTGAGTCTTTGGACCTTGTAATCGGAGGCTTCCCCTGGAAAGAAGGCGATGAGGCCATCTATGCAGAGCAGGACTACTTCAGTATGCGTCAAATGTTTGAGCTCCAGGAAGAGACAAAGGGCATCAAATGTAAGGTAGTGTCCGTGCCAAATCATCCGGCAGACGATGAGGAGCTTGTGAAGTTATATGAGGATGCCATCACGGAAAAAACCAGGCTGATTATGGTCTGTCATATGGTAAATGTGACAGGGCATATATTGCCGATTCGTAAAATTTGCGACATGGCCCATGCCAGAGGTGTTCAAGTGATGGTAGATGGAGCACATGCCATCGCGCATGTGGATTTCAACATGAAGGATCTTGACTGTGACTATTATGGCAGCAGCCTTCATAAATGGTTAAGTGTGCCGCTGGGGGCGGGACTGCTATACGTCCGTCGTGACCGGATTGCTGATCTGACCCCGCTCATGGCCAGCTACTGCTGCGAGGATGATGAGATCAGACGACTTAACCACATTGGTACGCACCCGTGCCATACAGACCTCAGCATTATTGATGCCATCGAGTATCATGAGCGATTGGGCATGGCAAATAAGCAAGCACGGTTGCGTCATATTCAACGTCGATGGTCGGATCAAGTTCGCGACATCGATAATGTAGTGGTTAATACTCCGAGAGACCCTCACCGATCTTGTGGGATTGCTAATGTGGGTATATCTCATATGAAACCAGCCGATCTGGCAACAGCTCTGTTGGAGCAATACAGGATATGGACAGTGGCGATTGATGGTCATGGTGTTCATGGATGCCGCATTTCACCCAATATTTACACTTTGGAGTGGGAGGTGGATGCCTTAGCTAATGCCCTTAGAGAGTTGGCCAAAGCTTGATCTAAAGGCTTCGAGAGACCGGACATCAAGTGCAGATAGGAAGGGTTCATTATATTATTGTCAAGTGAGGGGTGATCATTCCATTAGTCTTAATAAGTACATCAGTGATACGGGTTACTGTTCACGCAGAGAAGCTGATCGCTTGATCGAAAGTGGTCGAGTCACGATTAATGATCAAGTGGCAACGAAGGGCAATCGCGTAAACGAGGGAGATGTGGTTGCGATCGACGGAGAGCGCACTCAAACAAATCCTAAAGCCATATACATAGCCTATCATAAGCCAGTAGGTGTTGTCACCACAACTGACGCTCGAGAACCGGCAAACATCATCTCGGCCATTGGACATCAGGAGAGACTATTCCCGGTCGGACGATTGGACAAAGCTTCCGAAGGGCTTATATTTTTGACCAATGATGGACACATGGTCAATAAGATCCTCCGAGCGGACAACAACCATGAAAAGGAGTATGTGGTGGGGGTTCAGAGACGCATCACGAGTAAGTTTATCGATCAGATGCAAAGCGGGGTTAACATTTTAGGCACCCGGACGAAACCTTGTCAGGTCGAGAAGATCAACAATCATACGTTCAATATCATCCTGACCCAAGGTCTCAATCGGCAGATAAGACGCATGTGTGCCGCTCTTGGAAATGAGGTGACGGAATTGCGCCGGGTGCGCATCATGAATGTCCATCTGGGAAGACTAAAAGCAGGACGTTGGAGAAATTTGACGACCGCGGAATTGGACAAAATTAGAGAACTGACCAAAGACTCCAAGGAGGATTCTGAGCATAAAGGAAGGACCCGTCACACGACTGCCAAGGGCAGTAGTAGGGCGCGAAAGAAGGCAGGAAACAGGCGTCCACGTCCATACGGAGACGATACTGCAAGCGACCGTACAGGGGAAAAGGGGGGGAGAAAATCCAAAGCCCGTCGCTCTAGGTCCAGGCGTGCAAGGAAAAAGTGACTGCAATGCTTGGAGAAGCCCCTACTGGTTGTGATTGGAAGATGCATTGCCCAGCGTCTGTACGTTTGGTGCATGTCTTTTGCAGGCCTGCCTACTGGCGTTTTGGCAATGTTCGTACTTTTGAGGCCTAAGCATTAAACCCAATGAAGCAAAGTGCATTCTTGATTCTCTTGATGTTGGCAGCGTGCAAACCAACGACCCAACTAGAGGTCATTAGACCAGCAGCAATATCTCTTCCTGATCACATCGAAGTAATAGCCACCGTAGACAGAAGTAAACCACGCAGTGGCTTTGTTGATGTGCTTGAAAGTGAGGCTACTGGTGAAGCGTTAAATCAAGATCGAAATGGACGCCTTCGAGCGTTGGAAGCCCTAAACGAAACCCTAATTCGGACCCCTCGTTTTCAAGTGATTGAGACGGGGGAAGAGTTGAGTGGTACGGAATCAGGATCCACTTTTGCGGATCCTCTTTCCTGGCGAGAGGTTCAGAGGATCTGCCGTAAGCATCGTGCAGATGCTTTGATTGCATTGGAGAAGTTTGACTCTAATAACTTCGTAGAAGTCACGTCTAGAAAGCGCAAGCGTAAAACAGATGAGGGAGAAGTCGAAGAGACCGTATTTGATGCCAAAGCCGAAACGGATGTGGAAATTGGATGGCGCATTTATGACGTGAAAGGTCGCCAACTCATTGATGAAGTAAGTGTAAACGATAGTGATAGTGACAGCCATTCTGGTGCCGAATCGAAGGCGCTTGCACTGAAGGAGTTGAATGATCCTTTAAACATGACCTATACCGTGAGCAGTCGGGCTGGCAGAAAGTATGCTGAGCGAATCGCACCCTTGTGGATAAAATTGAGTAGAACGTTTTATAGAAAAGCCAAAGGTCCCTACGCTGAGGACATGACCAGAGCTGCTCGCATGTTTGAGGCGGAAAGTTGGACTCAGGCAGAAGACATTTGGACCCGTATCATACAAGATTCTATGGAACCAGAAGTGCAAGGCATGGCCGCTTACAACCTGGCCGTCTTCAATGAAAAGATGGGACTGCTTTCTACAGCCGTGGAGTGGGCACAACGCTCCTATGGGGATTTTGGAAATAAGAAGGCCAAGACCTACCTAAATACGCTTCGAGGACGCATTCAAGATCAGCAGCGACTGGCCGAACAAATGAAACAACGCAGCTAGTGAGAGCAGCAGTAAACGGATACTTGATTCTTTCGGCCTTCCTGCTCTTGTCTTGTGGAGGTGTTCCGGATGTGCCCGAGCCAAATCAGTGGTTGACGGACTTGCAAGGAGAGTTTGCTCCAGATAAGCGAGTTGCCGTAATGAATTTAGAGCTGATGGAGATCCCAGCAGGCTACTTGCTACAGGGAGAGACCAATTTGCCACATGTATTGCAGAGGCTCCGCGATTCTTTTGAGGCACACGAGCTCATCCTTCTGGACAGCAGTGCGCTTTTGGAAGAAATTCCTGCATTGGTTAATGTTTCGGTATGCAATATCCGATCAGAACCTCGACATTCTGCTGAGCTCTCGACCCAAAGTCTGCTGGGCACTCGCATTCGCATCCTAAAGAAGCAAGGATCATGGTACTATATCCAGACACCAGATGGTTACTTGGGCTGGTTGGACTCAGGAGCAGTCGAAATTCCTTCTGCAGCGAACCTTCAACAATGGAGCAGCGAGGATAAGGCAGTAGTCATCGTGCCCTTCGATTTCGTCCGCTCTCCCTTGGACAATACGGTGGTGAGCGATCTTGTGGAAGGGAATGTTTTGCGCAAGCTGGGACGTCAAGGCAGAAACATTCAAGTGGCTCTGCCTGATGGTCGAGCTGGAGTGGTCGATCGATCCTCCGTGGTGGATTACTCGGAATTCATTGCACTTAACGAGCCGCTATCAGAAAACATCATCGAGAAGGCTCATGAATTTATGGGACGGCCATATCTATGGGGCGGCACATCAGGAAAAGGCATGGACTGCAGCGGTTTTACCAAGACGGTCTATTACCTCAATGGTTTGGAACTGCCCAGAGACGCCAGCCAGCAGGTACATGTCGGAGTGCCCGTAGAAACGGATACTACGCTTACGAATCTCTATCGAGGAGATTTTTTATTTTTTGGAAGAAGGGCCACGGATTCTCTGCCAGAAAAAATCACACATGTAGGCATCTACCTGGGAGATGGACAGATGATCCATGCCTCGGAGAGAGTACGAGTGCAAAGTCTACGCAGAGGCGACCGAAACTTTGCGGAGCATCGATTAAAGACCTTGGTCCGTGCAAAACGCATGCTGCAAAATATTGGGGAGAATGGGGTGGTGCCCCTTGCAGAGCATCCGGCATTTACCGATCAGGGAAGTTAAGCTGCCTCAGAAGGCAGTGTGACCAGGATAAGAACGTGATCTCAGCATCTTGCGGACTTAAATAATGAAGAAGAGGGAATCTCAAACAAATAAGAAGTTGGCAATCCAGCACTGGAAGTCAAGCAAGAAATACTGGATGACGGACAAAGAATATGTCGGCATCGTAGTCGGACGAGATGCAACAGACTCCGAATATGTCATAACCGATGGCGTAATTGAGCCACAGGGATTTGTCCCTAACCATTATCATAAGTGGGAGGATCAGACTTTCCATGTACTGACTGGGGACTTGAAGATCATCGTGGGTGATAGGACCTTAAGAGTTGGTGCTGGAGCTACCATTCATTGCCCCAGAGGGACGCCTCATTACATGGAGAACATCGGCCAAACCGATGCAAAAATCATCAGCTATTTGTTTCCAGGCGATTGGGCGGAGGAGTTCTTGGAAGAGACGAGTCGTCAAGTGAAGTCTCAAGAAATGGATTACGACCTAATTGAAGCAGCGTTTGGAGTCGTCTATCTCTAGTGGGGCAGGGATGTTTTTACTGTATAGACTGCACAAAGTTGCCCTTGACCATTCTTTCTTGAATTAGAGACCTTGATGCGGTTGTGGTGGATACTCTCACGCTTCATATTAAAACCGCGTATCTCAATGACAGGGGTGTTCGGGAATGTGGAGCCCCAAGGTAATGTTGTGTTCTCCAATCCACGTTCCTTCTTCTTGTTTCAGTTGGATGATTCCGCTGCCCCCTCGATTCCCCTGCCGCTTTTGATAGGCTGGCGTTAGTAAGGAATCGCCTTGGAAAACAACTGAATCAATCCAGTAGGGCGTTAGTCCAGGCTCCTTAACGGTAAGGTGAATGTGGGCAGGTTCTGTCCAGCTTGGATATGCTCCAGGTCTCGAGGTGTAGATGGCGTATCTTCCGTCTGCATCTGTTTTTACCCACCCCCGTATATATCCATGTTGTGTTGCTGCTTCTTCTTGTAGTGGATGCTTGGTGTACAGTCCTTTGGCATCGGTATGGTAGTAGTAAATCACAATGTCTGATGCCGGAGTATGATCATCACATTGGAAAACGGTTCCGGTCAACAACAATCTAGGTGCATCTGCTGACCAGACTGGACTGGTGTCTACTGGATGGAGGACTGATGGTTGCGATTCGAAAAAGAGGTCTCGGTTTTCAAATGCTCCACCCACTTCCAGGTCTCCCTGATGCTGGGCCAATTGGCTCTTGCAAGAAGTATGGATGATTATGCACAATACTCCCATCAACCATAGCTGTATGAAGGTTCTCATACTATCCCAGATGCATCCTGGCTTAGCCTTGGTGGACTATTAAACGAGGCGTGATCCCAGATATGCCATGGGAATGTATGCGAGCAGGAGATCAAGTGCCTTAAACCAATTTGGCGCCGGTAGAGAAAAAGCCCCCATGATGCCACCAAGAAGAAAAAAACTCCAACGACAAGCGCTGCACGCTGCCGGTGGGTTTTCGGAGCAAGACGAGCAGCGATAAGGGCTCCTGCCAGCGTGCCTAATGCATGTGCTAGGAAGGGCATGATAAAATGTTTTGGCGAGAAAAGATGCATGCCCTGCGCCAGGCTTTCCATATCGGTAGGATCTACTCCGGCTGGTGGAGGTATGACATAGCTGCTGCTCATGATCAGCCCCATATTGATCAAGCCACCAACCACGAGACCGGCAAGGACTGCAAGTATGCTTTTGATAAGAGGAGACACTGTCCTTAATTTAAGTAATATGGAGCAACTCTCAACAAAAAAAAGGCCGGGGAAGCTCCCCGGCCAATCCTAGTGTATGTCATGGGGTGTGTAGACCTTAGCGCTTGGCAAGGCTACCATCCTGCATCGTAATCTTGATGACGTAGCGTCCCATGCCAACATTACCGGTCACCTTTTTGTAATTGAGTTTCGCTTTTAGATACTCATCCACAAATTGTGACTCGGAGTCCACTTGAACGACGACCATTTCTGATTTTGCATTCACCTGGATATGCACCGTTGCAGACTCCTTCTGAATGTCCGTATAGCGCAAATCTGGATTTTCAATGTGAGAAATGATCTGCGTGCGAAGAATCTTGCCGTCTTCAGGACCAATTGCCTGTGAAGAAACAGCACCTCCTAAGATCAGTGCCACGGCCATCAACATTTTCAACTTTGAATACTTCATGATAAATAGATTTTATTGTTAAGTAATCGAAGCATCTTTTTCAAGACACTTCCTTTCCGAAGTATGAGGCAAAGTTATCCGCATAGGAGGGAGTAACTCAAGTCGACAAGACACGCCTTTTGTGATCACTAGATCACTTTTGGGGTGTCGTTAAGTTTTTGTAAAACAGAATATAATTTGGATAATATAACATCCAAAGTCATTAGTATTCCGAAATAGCACAAGAGAAAGCATAAATTCAGAATTATGTAGGGAATATTGTATGCAGTTTCGTTACAATATGTCACGTCCAATCGAAATATCGACCTCAAACTTTAAGAAGTCCTTTGGATATTGCTAAAAGGAGATCTTTCGGACTAGGAAGGCATCCAAAAAATGGTCTTACTGGATTGATCAGCCAGACCGTCCAATCCGCTTGTCAGAACCGTCGCGGGCAGACGATTATTCGGTTCGGATGGAATCTACCGGATGTGTTAAAGCTGCCTTGTACGATTGACTCAAAACAGTCACCAAGGCTATAAGCACGACTAGGATACCGCTGTAGACGATGGTCATCCAAGGAAATGATATGCTGTATGCAAATTCTGCAAGCCATTCATCGCTGAAATACCAAATGAGCGGTATTGCCAATACAAGTCCTGCTAAAACTAATCGCATGAAGTCTTTGGCGACGGTTTGCAAAATATCGACGATGGAAGCACCCAGCACTTTTCGGATTCCGATCTCCCTAAAGCGGCGGCGAGTCAGCAACACAGTCAATCCATAGAGCCCGAAGGACGAAATAAAGATGGCCAGTATCGAAAAGTATCCAATGATCTTTGAAAGCCTTTCTTCAGCTATGTATGCTTCTGCAAGGGATTCATTGAGAAAATCATATTCGAAAACCTTGTTGGGAAAGAACTGTCGCCAACGATCCTCTACAAAGGCAATGGTGCTTTGCATTTCGGTACCTGTCAAGCGTATGTTGAAATATGAAAAGGCTCCCGGCCTTACTTCCATCACCATCGGTTCAATGCTCTGGTGCAGACTGCTGAAATGAAAATCCTTTACCACTCCTACTACTGAGCCCTCTTTTCCTTCAAGCGTCATCGTTTTGCCCAGGGCATCAGAAGGGCTGGCCCAACCCAATGCCCCTACTGCCACCTCGTTAACAACAAAGGAACTAAGGTGATCCGTGCCGAAATCCTTGTCAAAGTGTCGTCCCGCTGCCAGCTTTAGATCAAATGTTTCCCCATAATCATAATCAACCGCGAGGATCCGAGCAAAGAATGCGTCTTCTTGGGTAACGTGTTCATTCCAAACATTGCGTGCAACACCACCAAGGCCTGGAGCACTGTAGGACTGCGTTACCGCCAGGATATTAGGATTCTCATGCAGCGATTCGTCGAAAGTGTTCATCTTTTGCCTTAGGGTGCTGTCGCCCGGCCTGAATAGCGCATTGATATTGCTGCTGCTGTTAAGGGGCACATTCATGACCAGGTCCTTTTCAAATCCAAGGGATTGATTTTGCATAAACTGCACTTGCTTATTTACAATCAGTGCTCCTGCTATAAAGGCCATTGCCACGAAGAATTGCAAAGCAATTAGACCTGATCGAAACCAATTGCTTCCCGCCGATACTTGGCTGCCATGCTGCTTATTGATCACCTTCATGGGAGAAAATCGGGTCACCACAGAGGCAGGATAGATCCCGGACAGCAGACCAGTACCGAGCCAGATCAACACAAAGACCAGTAATCGTCCAGGGTACTTCCACGGTCGTGGGTCTATGGAGGTACCTGCAACTTCATTGAGCACAGGCATACACAACATCATCAGTACAAGGGCCAAGACAAACGCGATGAAGCTTAAGATCAGCGTCTCAGAAAGAGACTGCCGCATAAGGCTCCCGCGATGTGCTCCCAATATTTTGCGTACGCCCACCTGATGCGCTCTTGCTAAGGATCCTGCAATGGTGAGGTTGATGAAATTGATGCAGGCCACCAAAATGATCATGGCACCAACCAGCAGAAATAGGCGCAAGTAGGCTGGGTTTCCAGGAGGTTTCGGACCTCCCTCCGCTGAGTATAGATGCAGATCCTGGACAGGGGCTAAATGAAAAGACTGTTTGTCTCTAAAACGCTCATGCCCTCTCTCCAGAATCAACTCCGCCAGGCCGGCGTCGACGGTAGCTGCTGGTTGCCCGGGTTTAAGTTTTACATAGGTAAAGGAGTGCGTGGCGATCCAGTTGTTGTCCAGGATCCATCGTGTGACAGGGCGTGCATGTTCGGGCTCTACCGCCACCATAGCATCGTAAGGCAAAAGCATGCTAAACTCAAGGTGGGCATTGTCGGGCCAATCACGGACTACACCGGCCACTTGATATCCGTCTTGCCCCGCCAGAGTGAGTACTTCACCGATGGCATCTACGGTTCCGAACAGCTGTATGGCAGTCGATTGCGAAAGAATTACGGATTGCGGGTCATGCAACACGCGATGGCTGCTGCCGGCGAGAAATTCAAATTGGAAAACACTCGTTGCCGTCGAATCAACAAAAAAGACATCTTCCAACTCAAACTGACGATTGTCACGTTGTACCTGTACACTGAGATCACGCGGATAAAAGCGAGAGGCACTCTCGACTTCTGAGAAACGATCTTTAAGGACTGGCCCGATTGGAGGAGGTATCCGCCCAGAATTAACGGGTTCCGCCAGCTCCACATGATATTCGATCCTGTAGATCCGGTCTCCTTCCGGATGAAATTGGTCATAGGTAAACTCATGCCAACAGTATTGGATGATCAAGAAACAACTGGCCATGCCGAGAGCCAATCCAATGAGATTGATGGCTGTTAGGGACTTGTCGCGAGTGATGCCTCTCCAAAGAGACTTTAGGAAACCGTTTTTCATAGTACGTTGGATCTACCACAGAATATACGGCAGTACGTGCGTCTGTCCTTAATCTATCGATTAACGAACGCAGTTGTCGGATGGAATGGGGATGGAGATCTACCATGCAAATGAACAGAGCAACGTCTCGCACGTTCTCCTTAGCCGTCTGGAAGACTATTGACGATAAGCAGCTTAAATGCCAAATGCGTTAGGGTAGACGACTTTCCGGATACCGTCGTTACTTGGAAAGTGACCCAGTAGATCAAGCGCGAAGCAGTTTTCATCTGGAACCTCAAATGGAAAGTGAATGCCCATTGATCCCGCGGACTGATAACCGAATCGTGGATAGTAATCCGCATGTCCGATCAGGACAATTAGTCCAAATCCCTCATCCATGGCAGCAGCATGGGCGGCTCGGATAAGTTTTGAACCAATCCCCTTGGACTGATGAGTTGGAGCGACCGAAACAGGAGCCAAGCCCAGTGCCTGATGAGTTTCTGCTGTCGGCTCTAGCAGTACGGGAGTCAGCAGAATGTGGCCCACTATGCCCTGGGATGGGGCTTCAGCAACCAGCGATAGTTCAGCAACATATTCCGGTGCACCTCGGAGTCTCTGTACAAGGTGATGTTCACTATGATCGCTGTGAGCTACCGACGCAAATGCCTGCTCGATCAATCGTTGCACCTTGGGGATGTCTTCATCTACTTCCTTACGAACTAAAACAGTCATGGGCATCAGAGATCGAGGAGGGCCTCGAGGTATTTATTCATATCTTCGGCAGCCTTTAAATCATCCGCAGATCCTCGCTGGTCGTCGCTCTTGCACTTTGACTTTAAGGCCGTCAGATCGCTGCTCCACCCATATCCATCAAAAAATTCCAATCCTTTAAAATCACGCACCTTGTAGAGCGACTTGGTACCATAACATGTGCCAAGGTAAATGTGTTCTTTTCCCTGTTCTACGGCATGTGCGATCATCTTCCACATCATCCATTTTCCAATCGGAACTTCCTTCATGAGCGCTAAGTCGAAAAAACTGAACCAATACTGCAGGAACTCTTCTCCTTGTGCCGAGAGCAGATATCCGATGGTTTTCTCCATGGATGTAAATTCTGTGATGTGTGTGCAGGTTGAGTTCTTGTAGACGAAATCAAATCTCTCCGGTGGCATATTGCCGCCCATTCGTTCACGTGCATAATTTTGGCAAAAGTGATCGAATTGCGGGTTCCGATCAAAGTCCTCCTTTCTGTAAGTGTTGAAGTGGAGGTCGAGATGTGCTACTTTTCGCTGTACCCGCCTGTTTTCAGAAGTCTCTTTATAGTGTTGTGCGTTCAGTCTCAAACTTCGCGCTAGATAGAATATGTCCTTTGACAAGTGAATGTTGCCCGAGTACGGTAAAAACCCCTTCGACAAAATTTGTGACAACTCTTCATTGGACTCCTTCAGGCAGTAGATGCCGTAGTTAAAGGTATATGACGCATAGTCCGGGAGGCTTTCGGAATAAAAGATCTTCATAAGGAGTACGACTTGAGTATGACTTATTGATATGAAAGATTGCTGAATCGGGAGAGGTCAGGTTGATGTGTACGCTTACGTTTGACCTCATGATCGTAGATCACCCTGCCTAGGCCTGCCAGGAAGGGAAGCGCGACCTCTTCGATTTCATAAATTCCATCATTGTACGTTTTATTCTCATTCGTGTGGATTGTGGCCGATAACATGAATTCCACCTTATTCTTGGTGTCAATGATGTATGCCACATCTGTCAGGAATCCATAAGCCCATCCCACTTTATTGAAAATGCGGATGTGATCTGGGATGGATTGTTCCTTGTCTCCAAACATCAAAAACTTTACATAGGAATCTGCCTTTTGCGGGTATGCGGGGAATGCAGATTCATCGGGGTGTATGGACATGCACTGGTAAAGAAACTCATAGTCCTCTGGCAATAGTTTAAATCGTTGTTCTGGCGGGAAGGACGCTGGAAATAAGACACGTTGAAGAATTCCAGTGAGATCGGGCAGGGAGAGGAAATTTTTCTTGCTGAAATCGAACGGGCGTTCAATTTTCTCCCCCTCGTTCGTAGTATAGGCTTTGCCGCGAAGCAGTGAAGTCCGATTTGCATTGTGCTCTTGAATGTCGATTGCAGATTGCTGCAGAGGCTGATAGTGCAACAGGTCCTTGTCTTCATAGAAGACCACCGGGTTTGTCCATGTATTGTCCTCAGGGGTGAAACCACCAATCCCGATGCGATGCACGATGCGACTGTTATGGAATCCTTTTTCCCAAAGTGTTTCATTAAGATACTTTTGACCACACCACTCGTACATTCTGTTGTTGGCATTATTGTCACTTACGATAAAGACATGTTTGATGTAATGTGCCAGAGATGGTCCATGGTTAGGGGCGGTGGAATCAAATAGCATGGTCGTTTGCGGGGGCGGACCTTGTCCATGGATCATGAGTGATTGAGGGGTGAGGCCCGAGACCTGCAAAGCCCTCAATTTTTCCAAGGCAATAAACGCGGTAGGCATTTTGACCGTACTGGCAGGATAGAAGTATCGCTTTTCATCCACATTAAAATAATGTGGGGTGAAAGAGGGCGTGTTCTTACTGTCTCGATCAATTTGAGTGTATACGATTTGCACCTCAAAGTCATCTGGAGATTGTCCCGCGACACCGAGCTTCTCCGCATTTCTAGAAAGGAGCTTTTTTAGCAGCTTACTGTCAGGCTGGGCTTCAATGTGTGTCCAGCTCAAGCCCATGAGCAAGATGAGCATTATTCGGTATAGCATCCCTAAAGCATTTCAAATCCTAGTCCAAATGTATCTGAATATTCAGCAACTCCATCTACAAAATGCGATCCTTTGGCTAGATCGTTTGCCAGCAACATGGCTCCATCCAGATCTACAAGATCGACTTGTGGGATCAATTGCATGGCAGCACTTATGCCGATTGTTGATTCGGTCATGCATCCAATCATAACCATGAGGCCCAGTTGGCGTGCTCGAGCTATCATCTGCAGCGCCGGAGTGATTCCTCCACATTTCATGAGTTTGATGTTGATGCCATGATAACTGGCCTGACAGGCAACAACATCAGCGATGCCATGACAGCTTTCATCAGCCACAAAAGGAATTTGTGACTGTTCTTTTAGTTGACCCAATTGCGCATCCACGCTGCGATGTATGGGCTGTTCCAATGCCAAAATATTTAAGTGGGCAAGAGGTTCGAGCAGGGACGATAAATGTTCGAATGACCATCCTTCATTTGGATCCAACAGTAGGGGAGCCTGGGTCACTGTTCGAATGGCGGATATTCTCTCAAGGTCATCGTCACCGTTGAGTTTTACCTTGTATCGTGGCCAGGGGGTTGCCTTGATCTTATTAAGGGTGTCTTCGATCGTTCCCAATCCAATTGTAAACGTAGTGTGAAGGGCTTTCTCAGTATCGGGATTAAGGAAATCGAGAATGCGCTGCTCAGTCAACCTGCCGTACAAATCATAGCCAGCGCAGTCAAACGCGGAGAGCAAGAATGGTTCGTGACCGAGGATGGGCTGGAGATCTCGATAATACTGTGCTGGGGACGTAAGCTCAATACCTGATAGTTGATCCGCATGGTCTGCAATGGTTTGACGGAGCCGATCAAGATCGACCCCGTAGTAGGTAATCTCGGTGGCCTCTCCATACCCGGTACATCCGTCCTGGCTGAGCTGTACGATCAGTGCACGTCGCTCAGAATAACTGCCCTTGGCAATGGTGAATGAGCCCTCCAACTGCAATGTGATGACGTCCCACTCAATCTTCATGCAAAGGGGGATTCCAATATTTCCAACACCAAGTCGTCTGCTCGCAGCCCTGCCTGTACTCCCTGCGGCAAGGTAACTTGTTCTTCAATATGACCTATCGGAAGGCCGTAGACACAGGGTTTACCGATGGCTTGAAATTGCCTTCCTAATGTTTCTTTGAGAGAAAGGGATTTATCCTCCTTTTCTGGGTGACAGTCGTTAAAGATGCCCAATACATATCCAGCAGCTTCCTTGAAATCTGAACCCTGGGATAACTGCGTGATCATGCGATCTATGCGGTAAGGCTTTTCTCCAACATCCTCGATGAAGACGATTTTGTTGGTATAGGATGGAGACTGTGGAGTTCCTACCATGGCTGCCAGCAGGGTCAGATTGCCACCAATGAGCTGCCCTTCGGCGATTCCTTTATGGATCACACCGGAGCGAAATTCCCTCCTCGAGGTTCCTAACTTGCGATGCGCGTCATGCAGCCCAATGGACCAGGTATTCTCAGTCCATGTCTTTGTCAAATGCTCTTGGTTATATAGACCGAATTCTGCCGCAGGGATTGGCCCATGAAACGAGATAAGTCCGGTCTCTGTCCATAGGGCATGATGCAAGGCCGTAATATCGGAATATCCAAAGAGGGGCTTTGGGTTTTGCCGTATCAGGTCATAGTCCAACAAGGGCAGGAGACGAGTGCAACCATATCCACCTCGCAAGCACCAGATCGCTTCAATGGTATCGTCCTCAAACATGGCATGAATGTCCTCCAATCTTTCTTCGTCCTTGCCCGCTAAAAACCCTAATTCCTTGTCCACATGTTTTCCCAGGACTGGCTCAAATCCCAATGAACTGACGTTCTTCTTCGCCAGTTCTATGCGCTTCCTGGGCACTGGGCTGCCTGGTGCAATCAGTCCCCATCGACTTCCTGGACTGGGTTTCCGTGGTTTTAAAACCGGAGCAACCGACTCCTTTTTGATCATCGCAGATCGTCCGGCAAGGGCCAATGGAACCCCAACAGTCAATCGGCTAAATTCGCGCCTTTTCATCAGTGAAAAATAACGTTTTTGACGTCCCTATTTATTTCGCCTCAGTAGATTTTGAACATCTCCCCACCCTCGACGCACGACCTGAAAAGTGACGAATCCATACCAGCAAACGGTTGCGAGCAAAACTATCAGCCAAAGCGTTTTCATAATTTCTTGCTTTTGATCTTCGATTTTAATAGTGAGCCCAAATACATGGCTAGACCTGTAGATGCAAAGGAGAGTAATCCCATTTTATGCGCCCCCAGAGCAACAAGAGGCCCTGCCACGGTACCGGTTTGTTCTCCAATAAGGTACAGTACTGGCAGGCTGGCACCGACAATGATGGCTCCAAGCGCTCCCCAATCATTGGCTTGTGGCCAGTAGCACGCGGCAATTAAAATTGTAGAAATGCTGGCCAGATAGATCGTACCGGTAACCTGCATGTAGGTCCAAAGGTCACCCTGCAAAGGATACCAAAGACCATAGAGCAATAGAAATATACCAATTCCAGCCACCAGCATTCGATTGATGAGCATGCCCTTGCGTTCTGACCACGTACCTCGATGGATTGGGTATAGAATGTCGTTATAGATCACGGAGCTCCAGGCCAGCATGTAGCTCGATTGAGTGGACATATCGGCGGCAAGCATGCCCGCCACTAGAATGCCCAATAATCCAATGGGCATGAACAATGAGAGAAAAGTGGGCAATGCCTGGATGGCTGCAGCAGGCTCGACTTCTTGTTGAGCCAGTACAAGCAATGCGGCAATACCTAAGAAGGCAGGAAGAAGGTAACGTACCAAGAAAAACGGGCTAGTTCGCTGGTAGATTTTTTTCGCCGTGTCAATAGACCTGGCCGCCAATACTCGAGCAATCATTGTTTGCCAAGTAAGGACTGCTGCGAAGGCAATGACGATGTCCAACAAAATCCGGTCCCATGAGTATCCTTCACCAGATATGGGGATAAGTGCAGATGCCCCTTTGCTTGAGATTAAGTGAGTGATAATCGGCTCCCATCCCAGAGAGAACATGACCAGAAGAGTCGTTGCGATCAGCCCCACACTCATCACAATGAATTGCATGTAATCGGTGATCAGTACCGATAACATACCTCCCAATAGCGTGTAGACGGCTACAACCAGGAGGATGCCTGTCATCATTACTTCTAAATATGAGGTATCGATGTTCATGACCAAGGTCAGGAAATCGCCGGCCTGGCGGAGGAAGACTCCCATGTTTAGCAATCCTCCCAGTACGATCACCACACCTGCGGCCCAACGGATATGCATGCCAAATTTTGACTGAAACAGTTCAGGAATCGTCATCACCGCTTCCTTTCGCAAGGGGGCGATGCAGAATCCGGTCTTGCCCACCACAAACATAGCCACCATAAACATGATGCCTGGAGTAGCTCCCGCAAATCCAAATTTGTATCCCAACTCTGCATTGGCCATGCAGGTCACAATGCCGAATTCTGTGGCTGCGAGAGAGGCGATACCTAAGTATAGATCTACCTCACGGCCAGCAACCAAGTATTGGTCAACCCTTTGTACATAACGACGCACCCAAAGGCCGATGGCAATGGTGGCGCATAAGTAGATCCCAATGATCAAGCCGTCGATGGGCCAGGAGAAGAGCGCGATCACAAGAGAGGAAGTTCTTTGAGTACGGATAAGATCTTGCTCACGACGACCTCTGTTATTTGATCCCCTTTGACCGCTGAGGCCGTGCGGGGATCTCCAAATACACCATTTTTAGTGAATTGAGCAAAGGTGCGGTAGTAAGCTGCGGGGGCTCCTTTTAGTAGGTCACCATCTGCCCAGGCTGGTCTCTTGTGCGTACCTATATTTTCTATTGCTGTGATGTCTACGAGCTCAGGTGCAATGGTGAGCATTAGAGAAGTCTCGAATTCGCCGGCATGTCCGACTCCGCCGCGAGCACTTTCTTGTAAGGGCAACAGCTCCGCACTGGCAAAGGTAAACCAAGACAAAAATGCGATGTGCGCATCCTGTAGTTCATACCCCATCTTCTCCATGATTACTCTGCCGATTCCAGCATTTCCCCCATGGCTGTTTAGCAGTAGAAATCGAGTGAAACCATGATGATGAGCCGACCTTAGTATATCGCAGCACTGGTTTTCAAATGTATGATGTTGGACCGATAGGCTGCCGGCAAAATCAAGGTGATGATCGGAGCAGCCAACGGAAACGGTCGGAAGTATCAGTACCGATTCGCCGAGATGTGCATTGATCAATTTGCAGAAATGATCGACGATCATACGGTCTGTAGCAAGTGGGAGATGATCCCCATGCTGCTCGGTTGCAGCCATAGGAAGAATAACGGGGGTAGTTCGGGGCATGTTCCCCAGCACCGGACTTCGAAGTTGATCCCAATTCATGATCTACGAACTGCCCACATTTCTATTTCTACTTGTAGTCCCTCGAGCAAGGCTGTTCCCACTGCTGTGCGTGCAGGAAGTGGAGCATTGAAGAAGGTCTTATACACTTCATTAAACCTCGGCCACATGTCTAAATCCGTGAGGTATACATTGACCTTAAAGACATCGTCTAATGTGCAACCCCCGGTGCTGAGTTGATTGCGGCAATTTTCCAGGGTCACTCGTGCTTGCTCTTCGATGGTATCGCCAACAATGGTTCCATCCATTGCAATCGAGGCCTGACCAGATATGACCACCAACTCACCGGGTCTTACATGTAAGACCGGGGAGTAGGGTCCTGCCGTGACATGTTGTCCCGCACCCTTTGGTTCTTCGATGACCTGCTCTGGGACTGTTGGGTGACCCAAAGGATATGGTAGATATCCCGTGAAACCAGCAATCTTCCATTGCCCATTTATCTTTTGACAACGATATAAAGTCTGCCAGTTGAGTCGATCACTCGTGCCGTTTTTCCGACTTATCTGTCCGTCAAATTTTTTATGCACTAAGGCACTGTCCCCTTGAATATCGATGTCCCGCAAAGTGGTTGTACGAAAGAGCGCCTCTATCGGGTCTTCACCCCATTCTTCTGCCTGAAAGGCCTGGGCCTGACGGCTCCATTCGTCTTGATAGGTCTTCAAATTGGGGAAAGAGAGTCTCCAACTGTCAGGGTTTGATCGTTTTCCTGCATCGATTCCCATAAATCCTTCTTTGACAAAGTCGCTGTCGACGCTGGACCAATCGGCTTCGCAAAATGCCAGGATATCACGGTCCACCAGCATATTCCAGATGTAGTGTCGGTCTTTATCTGTATCAGGAAATGGATTTCTGCGCGCGTGTGTCATCTAATCGGTCTTTATATCGAATTCTGAAATCATGTAGTGTTTGATGGCAATCATGTCGGGTGCTACTCCAAGCCCAAGCCCATCAGGAAGATAAGCGTAAGGAGGACGCAGATCAAGAGGGGTCTCCAGCAGGTCATGTTCTCGTATCAATCTGCCAAAGATGTCTCCTGGCCAGGTACAGGACAGTGCTGCTGCACTGGCGTGAATATATGCTGCTTCAAGAATGCCCAGATCTACTTCTGAACCATGCCAGCAGGGGAGATGTGCAGCATCTGCAATGTGATCCAATTGCTTGAATCGGGCCAGCCCACCGTTGAAATTAAAGCCATCCACGGCATTGCATTCGATGGCCTGAATGGCATCTTTGACGCGCTGTCCATGTTGTACATAGGGCAGCGAAACGTGCAAGGCAATGGGAATGCTGCTGTATTGACGCAATGCTGCGAATTCGTTCAGTTTCCATCTTGGGATAGGGTCTTCGAGGCAAAGCAGGTTGCCGATTTCACTCAATCCGTCAAGTCGTTTTCTGGTGTCTCCTGCTGTTTCCCATCGTTCGTTGGGGTCGAGAATCACTTCCATGTCTGGAGCAACTTCGGCGATATGGCGACACCATTCAACCACATCGTCCTCAAGGTCGCACTTGAACTTCAGGTACCGATGACCTTGCAGTGCAAATCCATTTGCCAATGGTTTAATTTCCGCTAGCTCACGATGACTGGACCACGCACTGATGGCAACAGCGTCACGAACAGGGCCACCAAGTAGATCGACAACACGCATTTCATGATGTCGAGCGAAGGCATCCCAAATTGCACATTCAAACCCATCATATTCACGACAATAGGGGATGGGCAGTCTTTGCAGGCTTAGGTCCATCAGGGGAGTTTCTAGAAGGTTTTCTGCAATGTCTCGCACCAGCTTCTCGTTGTGCGATCGATAAAACTCTCCCCAACCTACGGTACCGTCAGATAATTCGAGCCGTACAATCAACTTTGGAAGTTCATCAAATTGCACAGACCAACCACTGCGCCCGCCTACCGGCAGCTTATGCAAGGGTTTGGCAATGGAGGTGCTCGCAATGGCCTCAGGTCGTGCCGGTACCATGACCTCGTAAAAATGGAAGTGCTCGATTCTTACCACACTCATGGAGTCGGTTTCATGAATTTATTATTATAGAGTTGCAGCGTCATGCCATTATCCACATGCAAGATCTGGCCCGTGATGCTCGAGCTCAAATCGCTCAATAGAAAGGCTACGGCCTGGCCACAATCGTCGGGCTGGATAAGGTGCCGCAAGACCTGATGATCTTCGGTATGTTCTTTGACCCATTGATGCGGATCGTTGGTCCATGCACGAATGAGGTCATAATTTTGTTCGGCATGTACCAGACCAGGAGCGACTGCATTGGCCCTGATGCCAGATGCCCCAAGTTCTACCGCCATGCCCTTAGTCAGGGCTTCGACCGCAGCTTTCGCACTGGAGTAAATGGCATAGTTGGGCGCAGTGGCGCTGGCATGAACCGAACTGATGTTTACGATAGATCCTGTCCGATTGGAGTCGAGCAAATGCTGCACAAAAGCGCGAGACATTCGCCATACCCCATAAATATCTACTTGATACAGATTCTCAAATTCCGCTTCAGTGGCCTCCCAGGAGTTCTTAGTTAAACCGACTCCTGCATTGTTTACCAGCCCGTCAAGATTTCCGTGCTCTTCTTCAATGATCTTAAAAAGTGCCTCAACATCCTCGCTCTTGCGTACATCTGATACCAACACCTGAGCCGTGGGATACTTTAGCCGAGCCTGTGCAGCTTTCTCTTGATTGAGTTCAGTGATGATTAGATCAGCACCGTACCCGATTAACACCTGGCTCACTCCAGCACCAACGCCAATGCCACCACCACCGGTAATTAGAATTTTTTTGCCGCTCAGGTCTTTCATCAAATAGACTACATGATACCAAAAGTCTTGAACGCTTCAGCAGAACTCATGCCATTTTTGATTGCGGCGCGCACAAGGTTTTCGCCATGCACTTTTTCGAGCGCCCGCTCAATCACTTCGCTGACGGATTCATGGGGTATGATGACCACACCATCTATGTCTCCAAGTACCCAATCGCCGTTTCTGACTGCTGCCTGACCAATCCTCAGCGGACAGCGATAGTCCACCACCCGGCCTCGAGGTGCTTGATCCTGTGCATAGCTGCCATAGCAGAATGTGGGAAAGTTCAATTCCAGTATCCCCTCGGTATCTCGCACATATCCATCCAATATGGCCCCGGCTGCATGAAGATGAAGTGCTCGGGTGCTCATTAGTTCTCCCCACAGTGCATAGGTTGGAGATGCTCCACTGCAGAGGTAGATTTCATCCTGCTGCAAATCATCCAGTGCTTCGAACATAAGTCCAAATGACTTTGCATTTGCTTCTGCAGTCTCTCTCTGCAGGTCGGATTCAAGAACTGTCATTGCGGTACCGGCTACTTTCATGCTGGGATGAAGCGGTCTTATGTGGGGAGGGAGAAATTGTTCCTGAAGTCCCATATCATCCATAACATCTCCAACTACGGCAGTAAAGAGCTCTGTTCGAAGGGCCTGCAGTACTTTCTCTTTGTCCATATCGGGTAGGTTCTGTACTCAATGTCGCGAAAATTGTGGATTGTCATTTAGGGCGGATTGCTAAACCTTAAGACATGCCATAAATCACCGTTTTCTGTGAGCTACGATGAAGTATCTCCACTTAGATTGGCAGGATAAAATGAGACTAACATGACCACAAGATTCTTATGCATCATCATGGTGCTCGCGATGGGTATGATTTCGGGTATGATTTCTTCTGTATGCGCACAAGCGGTGGATCTAACCATTCGCAGAGTAGCACCGACGCACGGTCTTGAGATTCGGCCCGATAACTATGTGTTTGTGGAGGTCGCCAATCGCGCGCTGAGCAACGTGACGGAGCAGCCTGTGGTCAACCTTGAAATAAGGCAAGGAAAGAAGGTTAAGATCATGAAAGGCAAGGCACCGGCACTCAATGCTCAGAACAACTTCCGATCTATTGTGCACTTTCTCATCGATGTTTCAGTGGCACATCCGGATGTTCAGCTTAAGGCGGTCGTTAATCCAGGTAGACGCATCGGAGAGACCAATCACCGAAATAATTCCTTGCAGAGAAGCTATTCCGTGCAGCAGGAGGACTGGGTAGGCCCCGGAGGCAAACGCATCATAGCGATTGCCTTTATGAACGGCACTTGGGGCTACAATGGTGCTGGGACCTACAAGGAGATCGAAGATGTGAAGATCCGCTTGTATCAGGGTAGCAATAAGATTTCCGAGGGCTGGACTGATGAAAAGGGTAAAAAATATTTTAATGACGTGCCTGCGGGAACCTATACCATAAAAGCCAGTAGGAATGGGTACTACCTTAAGCAAGCCACCTTTAATTTGGGCAGTGCGGATAAGACAATCAAGTTGGCCATGAGCCCAGGCGGTTAATGCTCTCCTTTTTACTGGCCGCCCCTAACGGGAAGGCAGTTGCTCATTTTCTGGAAGAGATCGGAATCAGAGAAGCCGGGAATGACTACTTTGGACTCTGAATTTCAAGAATCTTTATGATGCTCATAATACGGACTTGTGCTGCTTCTTTTGCACTCAAGATGCTTTTTGTATTTCTTGTACTGTTTGTTTTTGCCGTCGATGTGCTCCGGGGACAAGCGCCCAATGATGTGAGAATGGAATTCTTAGAGCGCAGGGTGGATTCTTTGGTAAGTGCTGCCATTGATCAGCGGGCATTTCCAGGTGCTCAAGTGGTCATGGGAGATCTGTCGGGTATCCGATTTCAAAAGTCCTATGGACATCATACGTATGCTCAAGATCGTCGGGTGGAAGATCATCATCTATATGATCTCGCTTCTGTAACAAAAGTAGCGGCCGCGGTGCCTGCCTTGATGTATCTCGTAGACCAGGATCTTATCGAACTTGACGAACCTATCGGGAAGTACTTGTCCTGGTGGGACAGGGGCAATAAGAGAGGAATTACGTTTCGAAGGGCCTTGGCCCATTTTGCTCGACTCAAACCCTATCTGGTATTCTGGCAAATGGCGCAGAAGAAGAATGGAGCATTTAAGCGCAGTGTGTTCGCCGATAAGCCATCAGAAAAGCACACCATCAAGATTTCGGAAGACCTATATATGAACCCACGATTTCATCGGAAGATGTTTCGTGCCGTGGCAAAATCTGATTTGATCGAGGAGCAAAAATACCTTTACTCCGGACTGACATTTCTCTTCTATCCTCAGCTGATCCTTGACCTTACCGGAAAGCCCATTGATGTATTTCTACGAGATGAGATCTTTGGGCCGATCGATGCAGAGCGCATAACCTTCAGACCTGCAGATTACTTTCCTTTGGACGAAATTGTTCCCACTGAACAAGACACTTTTTTTAGAAACCGCCTGGTCAAAGGAGCAGTGCATGATGAAAATGCAGCTATGCTGAATGGGCTTTCAACGAATGCCGGGCTCTTTGCAAGTGGTGGAGATTTAGCCAAACTTTGTCAGCTCTACCTAGGCTTGGGTGCCTTCGAGGAGAAGAGCATAATCAGTCATCCCGTCTTCAAAGCATTTACTCAGTGTCAGTATTGTGAAGAGGGCAATCGCAGAGGTTTGGGTTTTGATAAACCCATGATCGAATACAACGCTAAGAGCAGCTATGTCGCTGAGTCTGCTTCAGCATCCAGTTTTGGTCACTCTGGTTTTACCGGTACATTCATTTGGGTGGATCCGGAAATGGGTTTCTATTTGGTTTTTCTATCCAATCGGGTGTACCCGGACCGGAGTCAGCGGGGATTGTATTCCTCTGGCTTTCGACCTGCTTTGCATCAGCTGATGTATGATGCGATGGCCAAATAAAAGCCATGCTACTTCTTTCTAGCCAGAGCCAATGCAATCGATTTCCTCGCCCAATTGCATAGGGCTTTTGGATCGTTCAGGATGTCCGAAGGAACTTCATAGTACGGCATGGATCGATTTTTTTTACCGGAAATAAAAGGTTCCATGCCGCGATCTAGAAAATCCTGCCGATTTGATTCATCTACTTTTAATCTAAACGTGCTTCCTTCCACCATGGCAAACATCTTGTCCTGATGAAAAAATCCTACACCGCCAAACATACGTTTTACCTCCACGGGTCCAACATCCTGCAAGTGCTGTTCGGCCACCTTCACAATTGATTCGTCTGCTGCCATAGAGTTGGAAGTTTGATGTAATTAAGATACTCAGAACCTTTAGTTTCTGGAGGCGGTGCATCGAAATTATGTTCAGCCAAATCGGGGTAGGAAAAGTGCACTACCTTTATTCACATGCAGATGGACGATGATATTGTGGCACTGGCAACACCAGCTGGACAAGGAGCGATCGCCGTAATTCGATGTAGTGGTCCTCAGGTCATTGATTTGGCAGATGGCGTCTTCTTTGGCAAGAACTTAAAGCAGGTCGCGGGCGGCACTACACATTATGGAAAAATAAAGGATGATGAAGGCAATATTATTGACGAATGCATGGCGACGGTATTTCAAGCTCCTCGTTCATATACTCGAGAGAATGCCGTAGAGATTTCTTGTCATGGGTCACCGTTCATTGTTCAGGAGATTATTAGGGTGTTGTTGGCTCGTGGCATGCGATTGGCCCTGCCGGGGGAATACACGCAACGAGCCTTCCTAAATGGACAGTTGGATTTATCACAAGCAGAAGCAGTGGCAGATCTGATTGCCTCGCAAACCAGGGAGCAGCATCGGCTGGCTTTGACTCAGCTTCGAGGGGGAGTGACCCATGAAATAAAATCTTTACGAAAACACTTACTTGAATTTGCGAGCCTGATTGAGTTGGAGAACGATTTTGGTGAAGAAGATGTGGCTTTCGCTGATCGGGATCGCTTACGCTCGCTCGCGGAGAGCGTCTTGCACATCATCAATGCACTAAAGGATTCATTTAGATTTGGCAGAGCCATAAAGGAAGGAGTACCGGTGGTGATTGTGGGAAAACCCAATGTCGGAAAGTCGACCTTACTGAATGCCCTTCTCGGGGACGAGAAGGCAATTGTGAGTGCAATCCCTGGAACGACACGCGACGTCATTGAAGACCGCATTTCAATTGACGGAATCTTATTTAGATTCATCGATACGGCCGGCCTTCGCCAGGCAGAAGACGAGATTGAGAAGATGGGCATCGAACGCAGTTACGATCAACTTGCGAAAGCTCAATTGGTGTTGCATCTGTTGGAGATCGAGGAAAATGCTGATCACTTGGTTGCGGAGTATTCGAGCGTGCGCAAACTTCCGGATCAGGCTCCGATCATTCTCTTAAATAAGATCGATGAATTTCATGAATGCCACAGTTACGATGTGGAGGAGGCGGTGAGTACTTTGACCGGACGTACCCCTACCATTGCCATCTCTGCAAAGACTGGGAGAGGACTAGATCGACTTCGCAAAGAGATTGTTGCAAATGTGAAATCTCTGCAAACGGATAGTGGCAGACCCATCATAAATAACTTAAGACACTACGAAGCATTGGATGCTGCAAGTGAGTCTATGGACCGTGTGCTGCGAGGTCTCAAAGAAGAAATCCCATCAGATTTGGTTGCCATCGACATCCGTCATGCTTTGCATCACTTGGGTGAGATTACGGGTGAAATCAGTACCGACGACCTCCTGGGAGAGATCTTCAGTAATTTCTGCATTGGAAAGTGAATGAGCCAGCAAATCTTCGATTTGCGCTGGCGAATTCATCCCGACCGACCGGAGGTAAGCGGAGGGATCAGACCTTGTTTTCAAGGTAAGCTGGCGAATTCATCCCGACCGACCGGAGGTGAGCGGAGGGATTAGACCTTGTTTTCAAGGTGCGCTGGCGAATTCATCCCGACCGACCGGAGGTGAGCGGAGGGATTAGACCTTGTTT